>JAFOQN010000165.1 GCA_017393775.1 Clostridia bacterium | reverse complement strand
TCTCGGACCGTCCGGGCAGCGCAGAGTTCATCTGCACGCTTGCGGAGCTCGTTCTGGACCGGATCACACAGCAATAGCGTCAAAAAACAGCACCTCAAAAGGTGCTGTTTGCGGATCGGAAAGATTCAGTTTTGCAATGCGCTTTCAAGCGTTTCCTTTGCGCGCGCCGCAAGCTCCTGCGTGGAGAGCGCGGCGATCTGTTCGGGGGAGATCACGTCGACAACCCGGAAAGAGACCTTCGTGCCGTGCCAGAAAAACTGCGGGATCGCCCGCGAGGTGCCCCGGTTCACGGCGATGACGATCGGCACGCCCGCGCGCTTGGCGATCGAGAAGGAGCCCGGATGCAGCGGCAGCAGCGGCTCGCTCGTTTTGTTGCGGGTGCCTTCCGGAAAGATCCCGACGGCGGTCTGCTCTTCCTTCAGAATGTCGACGGCGTGCAGGATCGTTTTCAGCGCCTGCCGGTTGTTGTTCCGGTCGATGAACGGATAGCCGCAGATGTGCGCATAGCTGCCCGCGACCGGCATGTTGAAAATCTCCGGTTTGCAGATGAAGATGATCTCGGTGCCCTTCAAAAGCACGGAGGGCAGGAACGGGTCGAGCATGGAACGGTGATTGGAAATCAGCAGAAACGGCTTGGTGCGGTCGATGCGATCGAGCCCTTCGGCGCGGATGCGGATTCTTCCCGCAAGCAGAATGAGCTCCATCGTTTCCGTGACAAAGCGCCGCATGCCGTGATGCGCCTTTGTGACCGGCTTCTGTTTGTTGATGAACAGGGAGATGAGCGCGACGAGAAGCGCATAGAGCAGCAGAAAGCAGATATACGCTGCCAAAAACAGCAGCGGGATACGAAGCCAGAACCACCACGTTTCCGTGGGACCGAACGCAAAGGACAGCCCCGCGGCGGTCCCCGCGGAGAGAAGCAGGATCAGGATCCAGACCAGCATGACATCGTTGCGCCTTTCCTTTTTTTATTATTATAGCTGTCTTTGCCGTTTTTTTCAATCGTTTTCCAAAAGTATAAAAAGGAGGGGGAACCTCCTTTTGTACTCATCCTGCGTTTTCTCCCTGCGTCAGCGCCAAGAGACTGCGGTACAGGTTGTCGAGCAGGGCGCGGATCCCGCGTTCCAGCTCGCAGGAAGTCTTCGGCGGACGTCCGACATGCGGCGCGTCCGGATCTCGCACGAACGGATCCGGCACCCGGTGTCCCTCGGCGATCAGCGCCTTGCGCGCGGCGCGCACCCGTTCCGGCTGCGTTTTCAAAAGCGCGCGGTATTTGTTCTGGTAGCGCAGCATGCGGCGCGTGTCGCCGCCCGCCATTGTGAGCGTGCAGGCGCGCACCGACTGTCCGTTCGAAAGCGCCAGAAGCACCGCGTTGAGAAGCCGATCGGTCTCATCCTCCGAAAAGGGGAGAAATGCCGGTTCGGTCTTTTCCACGGGTTTCAGCTGTGTGTAGTAATGGTTGCGGACACTGTTCGGCCGGCGGTCGGTTTGTGCTGCGATTGTGTCAAACGCGGTTTTCAGCGGCTGCCGCATTTTGCGCGCGTCGAGCACGCAGTTTAAAAGCGCCCGGTCCTCCTGCTCGGTCCAGCCCGTATGGGTTCCTTTCATGATTTCACCTCCTTTGGATTTGTACGGAGTATGGACATATTGTAAGCTGCCTATACAATCTATGTACAGAAATCCCATGTCAGTCAAAAATATTGTGTTTTTATGAAATTTCTTCTTGACATATTGATTTGAAGATGATAATATCCGATATTGCATTATGATGCCTATACTGTGGGAATATGCCCCCAAAGTCTACGCGGATTGAAATAAAGCGAGCCAATCGGGACTGATCAACACAGGAGGTAAGGAATATGTGCCACCTCCACGGGCGGGGGGATTCGCCCGAAATAATCCACCAACAAGGAGTGAACGCAATGATGCATGACGTCAAGATGGGAAAACGGATCAGAAAGAGCTTTTCGCATATTTCGGAAGTTCTCGAGATGCCGGATCTCATTGAGGTGCAGAAGAATTCCTACTACCACTTCCTGAAAGAAGATCTCAAAGAGGTCTTCAACGACATCTCTCCGATCGTCGATTTTTCCGGAAAGCTCATTTTGGAATTTGTGGACTATCGCATCGATCTCGATAAGCCCAAATATTCCATCGAAGAGAGCAAGAGCCGCGACGTGAACTATGCGGCGCCTCTGCGCGTGACCGTGCGCCTGATCAACAAGGAGACGGGCGAAGTCAAGCAGCAGGAGGTCTTTATGGGCGATTTCCCGTTGATGACGCCGCAGGGCACGTTCATCATCAACGGCGCGGAGCGCGTTATCGTTTCGCAGCTCGTCCGTTCTCCCGGCGCATACTATGCATCCGCAAAGGATAAGCTGGGCAAAAAGGTGCTTTATTCCAGCCAGGTCATCCCGAACCGCGGCGCATGGCTCGAATACGAGACCGACTCGAACGAGATCCTCTATGTCAAGATCGACCGTCAGCGCAAGGTGTTCATCACCTCCCTGCTGCGTGCGATCGGCTACGGCACGAACGCGCAGATCCTCGACCTTCTCGGCGAGGACGAGCGTCTCGAAAAGACGCTGCAGAAGGATCCCGGCAAATGCGAGCTGGACGGTCTCTTCGAGATCTACAAGCGTCAGCGTCCCGGTGAGCCGCCGACAGAAGAGAGCGCGCGCAATCTCCTGCACGGGCTGTTCTTCGACAACCGCTACGATCTGGCGCGCGTCGGCCGCTATAAGTATAATAAGAAGCTCGCTCTGAAGGCGCGCATCCGCGATCAGATCGCAGACGAAGCCGTCATCAACGAAGAAACGGGCGAAGTTTTTGTCGAAGCGGGGCAGAAGATCGATAAGGCGACCGCCGAAGCAATCCAGAACGCCGGCATCAACGCGGTCTGGATCAACAGCGAAGAGAAGGGACGCGTCAAGGTCGTCGGCAACTTCTTTGCATCCGCAAAGGGCTTCCTGCCGTTTGAACCGATCGAAGCCGGTCTCAACGAGGACGTGCATATCCCGACGCTGAAAGCGCTTTTGAAGCAGGCGGCGGAGGAGGGCGTCGAGGGCGACGCGCTGAAGGAATACCTTCGCAAGCACTATGACGATCTGATCCCGCGCCACATCGTCCCGGACGATATGGTTGCGTCGATCTCCTACCTCATCAACCTGCCGTACGGCATCGGCAAGACGGACGACATCGACCATCTCGGCAACCGCCGCATCCGTTCGGTCGGCGAGCTGCTGCAGAACCAGATCCGCGTCGGTCTCACGCGTCTCGAGCGCGTTGTGCGCGAGCGCATGGGTCTCCAGGACATGGACGTGGTCATGCCGTCGAACCTCATCAACATCCGCCCGGTCACAGCGGCGATCAAGGAGTTTTTCGGATCCTCGCAGCTAAGCCAGTTCATGGATCAGACGAACCCGCTTTCCGAGCTCACGCATAAGCGCCGTCTTTCGGCGCTCGGCCCCGGCGGTTTGAACCGCGACCGCGCAACATTCGAAGTCCGCGACGTTCACTACTCGCACTACGGCAGAATGTGCCCGATCGAGACGCCTGAAGGTCCGAACATCGGTCTTATCAACTCGCTGTCCACCTATGCGCGCATCAACGAGTACGGCCTCATCGAAGCGCCGTACCGCGTGATCGACAAGGAAAACCGCATCGTCACCGACGAGATCGTGTATCTCACCGCGGACGAAGAGGATGGCGCGATCATCGCGCAGGCAAACGAGCCGGTCGACGAAAACACCCACTGGTTCAAGAAGGACCGCCTTGTGGCGCGCCGTCTGGACCAGATCATTGAAGTCAAGAGCAACGAGGTCGATTACATCGACGTTTCCCCGAAGCAGCTCGTTTCCGTCGCAACGGCGATGATCCCGTTCCTGGAGAACGACGACGCAAACCGTGCGCTGATGGGCTCGAACATGCAGCGTCAGGCGGTCCCGCTTCTGAAACCCGAGGCGCCCGTCGTGGCGACCGGCATGGAGCACAAGGCGGCTGCGGACTCCGGCATCACGGTGCTTGCACAGTGCGACGGCGTCTGCACCTATGTCGACGCGGATACGATCGAGATCACCAGCGACGCGGGCGTTCCTTACCGTCATAAGCTTCTGAAGTTCCGCCGCTCGAACCAGGGCACCTGCTTAAACCAGCGCCCGATCGTCGAGCACGGCGAACGCGTCAAGAAGGGCGACGTTATTGCGGACGGCGCATCGACGCAGGGCGGCGAGATCGCACTCGGCCGCAACATCCTGATCGGCTTCATGACGTGGGAAGGCTACAACTACGAGGACGC
>JAFOQN010000164.1 GCA_017393775.1 Clostridia bacterium | reverse complement strand
TGGTAGATAACATGACCGCGGTCGGAAACATCACGCGCTTTGCCGCTTCGCAGCATTACGAAGTCCGTACGGAAGAATCCGCGGGAGACTTTCGGATGACGCTTTGGAAATGAACTATATCGCGACGTTTTACACGCATGCTGCAGCGCTGATGACCAATCGTGCGCTGCAGAAGAAAGCGATCCCTTCGAAGCTCGCGCCGGTACCGCGCGTACTGTCCTCGAGCTGCGGAACCTGCGTGATGTATACTGCCGAAGATCCGAATCTATCCGAAATGGATCAGGATGTGGAAGCGGTGTACGAAACGACCGATTCCGGATACAGGGAATTGCTGAGAAACGAATAAGCAACGAAGGAACGGTTCATCCGCTCCTTCGTATTTTTGGCAGAATGGATCATACGATGTTGCAAGAACGGCAAAAACGTGATAGAATACCGAAAACGATCACTCAAGAGGCACTATGAACACATTCAAACGTATCGGCGTATTTGACAGCGGCCTGGGCGGTCTGACCGTCCTGGACGCGATCTGTTCCGCCAATAAGGGATTATCCATCGTATATTTCGGCGACACCGCAAGGGTGCCGTACGGTTCGCGCACACCGGAAACGATCATTCGCTACGCCGAGCAGGACGTACGGTTTCTGCTTTCGAGGGGCGTTGAGGCGATTGTTGTTGCATGCGGCACCGTCAGTGCGATCGCGCTTTCGGAGCTTCGCAAGAAGTTTTCGATCCCGATCGTCGGCGTCATCGAACCCGCCTGCGACGCTGCAGCGAAACTGACCAAAAGCAATCATATCTGTGTGATCGGGACTGAGGCGACCGTACACAGTCAGGCATATTCTGACTATATCAATCAGCAATATCCGCAGTTAAACGTCTCCGGGATCGGTTGTCCGTTGTTTGTTCCGTTGATCGAGAACGGATTCCGTGAGGACGATCCGATCACGCAGATGACCGTTGAGCGGTATCTTTCTCCGATCCGCAATACGGATATCGACACGCTGATCCTCGGCTGTACGCATTATCCGTTCCTGTCAAACGTGATCCGGAAGACGCTGCCGGAGGTCCATCTCATCAACATCGGCGTCGCGCTTTCCGAAGTGGTTGCAAAAACAATTTCGCTTCCGAACAATATCTCTGATAACTTCGTGGAATATTGCTTCAGCGATCGGGAAACAGGGTTCAAGCGGTTCGATACGGAACACCTTAAAAATCTTCCGAACGGTCCGATCAAGGCGATCAACATCGAATCTTTCTGACACAGACATAAAAGAAAAACGCCCTCATATGCTTTACCAATAAGCAAATGGGGGTATTTTCTTGAACTGGTACGAAGATCGCATCTCACAGGAAGCGTCCTATATTGTTGAGCATAAAGCGACTGTCCGGGATGCTGCAAAAGCATTGTGTATTGGAAAAAGCACGATCCATAAGGACGTCACGGAACGGTTGAAATCCATCAATCCAACACTCTACAGAAGTGTCCGCGAGGTTCTGAATACCAACAAAGCCGAACGTCATCTGCGCGGCGGAAAGGCAACGCACGACAAGTATGCGATTCTGCGTCAGCGACTCGGAGACGTTACGGCGGAAAGATAGACCTTTTGTGCGCCCGCACGCTTCAGCACTTTAGCGCATTCATAGACGGTCGCGCCGGTCGTAAAAACGTCATCCAGCAAAACGATTCGCAGTCCCTTCACAAGCGGATCGCAGGTAAAACTGCCGCGGATATTGCTGCGGCGTTCCTTTGGATCGTTGAGTTTCTTCTGTTCGAAGGTGAACTTTGTTTTAAACAAAAGTCTTGTTGAATAGGGGATACCGGTTGCATGACTCAGATATGCCGCGAGCAGTTCCGTATGATTGAATTCTCTGAGCCACTTTTTGAGCGGATGCATCGGCACAGGAACGATCAGATCCGGATGCCATTCTTCAGGCACGGAAAGATACTGCGTAAAGAATGCTGCGTACTCCTTCTGTCCGCCCTTTTTAAACCGTATGACGGCTGACGCGATCTCTTCGCTGTACTGCAAACCGACGGTGATCCCGTCAAGCGGAGACAGGAAAGTCGGATTGGGGCAGTATTTCACCTTTGCTCTGCACGTATCGCAAAGCCCGTCCTCGCCGATCAAGTCTTCTTCACCGCACAGAAAGCAATGATACGGTCCCGGCATCAGCGCACCTGCAACAAAGGAAAGATCGTTTTTAATCTGTTCCGACAGCTTCATATTCGATCAACCGTTCCTTTAATCCGGTATTACGCTCATTTCTGGATGCATTTCTAACCATTCTTGCAATCGTATCGCTTCTGCCGATCCCGTAAAACATTCGTTTCGCCCTGGTAACCGCCGTATACAAAAGATTCCTTGTCAAAAGTGGCATCGGTCCGCCCGCAAGGGGAATAAGCGCCGTCTGGAACTCCGATCCCTGGCTTTTGTGAATCGTAATGCAGTATGCAAGATCGATCTCTTCAAGCTGTGCAAACGCATATTCCGCCGTACGCCCGTCGTCGAACGCAATGACTGCTATCTTTTCCCGCGGATTGATCCGCAGTACGGTTCCGAAATCGCCGTTGAAAACGCCTGCGCCTTCTTCAAAGCTGCCGTTTCGAAGCACTTTCTTCCACTCAACTTTATAGTTATTCCGGATCTGCATGATCTTGTCGCCTTCCCGAAACATCGTATCCCCGCAGGGATGCTCAACTTTATACGGAGACGGGGGATTGCATACGTTCTGCAGAAGCCGATTCAGCTCGATCACGCCGAGCGGACCTGTCTTCATCGGAACAAGCACCTGGATATCCATCAATGGATCGCTTGTGCCGAGGCGGGAGGATTCTTCCCTGATAAGCTGTACAAGACGTTCGCGAATGCGGTCGACACTCGGAATCTCTTCAAATATAAAATCGGAATCGTGATCGACAAGCAGCGGCATTTTTCCGTTGTTGATCAGGTGCGCATTCCGAACGATATTCGATCTTTGCGCCTGCCGAAAAATCTCAGTCAATCTGTAATACGGCATGACTTCCGATGCAAGCAGATCGGCAAATACGTTGCCGCAGCCGACCGGCGGGAGCTGATCACGGTCACCGACAAGAACAAGACGCGTTCCCTTCGTCAGCGCCTGCAGCAGTGCGTACATCAACGGTGCGTCCACCATCGACATTTCGTCTACAATGACCATGTCGGTGATCAGAGGATTATCCCGGTTGCGTTGGAATCCTTCGCCCGGAATAAATTCCAACAAACGATGGATCGTTCTTGCTTCGCTTCCGGTTACTTCCGTCATACGCTTTGCGGCGCGGCCCGTCGGCGCGGCAAGCGCAACGGCATACCCGTTTTCCTGCATCAGATCGATGATGCAGCGAATGATGGTCGTCTTTCCGGTTCCCGGTCCGCCCGTGATGATCGAAACGCCGTTGCTGAGCGCAAGTGTGACTGCCTTCTGTTGCTCTTCGGACAGCTCCATCCCGACACGCTTCTGCCACCGGTTCAGATCCCATATTTCATAGATGGGCGGTATATTCAGCTGCAGTATCTTCCTTGCGATGTAATCCTCGCACTTGTAAAGATGGGGAAGATAGACAGCATCTTTTTCACCGATCTCACAGCGAAGGAGATCGCTGCCGCTTTCCATCCATTCGATCGTTTCTTCGATCCGGTCCGGCACAGCGCCGAGAATACCGGATGCGCGTTCCAGAAGCTTTTCGTATTCCAGGAACATATCACCGTGTTCGTCGCGCGCCTGTCGAAGGCAGTAACGAATGCCTGCCATCAGCCTTGCAAGCGAGTCCTGCTCAAATCCGGCGACATGCATAGCGATTCTGTCGGCGGTCAAAAAACCGATCCCGTCGATATCCTCAATCAGCTGATACGGATTCTCCTGCACCTTTGCAAGGCACAGTTCGCCGTATGTCTGCATCATCTTATATGCCTGTCCGACTGTTATACCGTAAGGCGCCAGGCTTAACAGGACGTCACGGAACAGCTTCTTTTCGCGGAACGAATCCGAGATCATCTTTGCTTTCTTCGGACCGATCCCGTTAACTTCGACTAAACGTTCCGGCTCATTTTCCAAAACGTCAAGCGTATCCATTCCGAACACCGCAACAATCGCCCGCGCCATGGCGGAACCTACGCCGCGAACGACGCCGCTCTCCAGATACTTTATGATGGCTGAATTGCTCGAAGGTGCTTTTCTTTCGCAAGTTTCGGCTTTGAACTGACTGCCGAACTTCGGATGATACGTCGTCTGACCGGTCAAAGAGACTGTGTCTCCCGCATCGATGAGCGGAAGTGTGCCGACGCAGGTGACCGTTGTCTTTTCATCATCGCAAAGCAGCGTCATAACGGTATAGCCGTTCGACGCATTCCGATAGATGATGGATTGTACCGTGCCGTTCAGTTCCATTGCAAAAAGCCTCCGGATCGCCGGAGGCATTGTGTCGTTAAAAGTCTAACCGCTGTTCGATATAAGCACGCAGTTCGGTGATCGGAAGCCGTACCTGTTCCATGGTGTCACGGTCGCGGACTGTCACGCAGTGATCGTTTTCCGAATCGAAATCGTAGGTGATGCAAAGCGGCGTGCCGATCTCGTCCTCTCTGCGGTAGCGCTTGCCAATCGAACCGGTCTCGTCGAAGTCCACAGAGAAGTGCTTCAAAAGGTCCATATAGACCTCGTTTGCCTGCGCGGAAAGCTTCTTGGAAAGCGGAAGCACGGCAGCCTTGAACGGTGCAAGCGCAGGGTGCAGATGCAGCACGGTGCGCACATCGTTGTTTTCAAGCTGCTGTTCCTCGTATGCATTGCAGAGTACGGCAAGCACGGTACGCTCAACGCCGAGCGAGGGCTCGATGACGTAGGGGATATAGCGCTCGTTCTTTTCTGCGTTGTAATAAGTAAGATCCTTGCCGGATGCATTCTGGTGCTGCGTTAGGTCGTAATCGGTACGGTCCGCAACGCCCCAAAGCTCGCCCCAGCCGAACGGGAATTTAAACTCAAAGTCCGTCGTAGCTTTGGAATAAAACACGAGCTCATCCGGATCGTGATCACGAAGCCGGAGGTTCTCGTCTTTGATGCCGATCGAAAGCAGAAACTTATGGCAATAGCTGCGCCAGTAGTCGAACCATTCAAGATCCGTACCCGGTTCACAGAAGAACTCAAGCTCCATCTGTTCAAATTCACGCACGCGGAAAATAAAGTTGCCCGGGGTGATTTCGTTGCGGAAGCTTTTGCCGATCTGTCCGATGCCGAACGGCAGTTTTTTACGCGTTGTACGCTGCACGTTCGCGAAGTTCACAAAAATGCCCTGCGCCGTTTCCGGGCGAAGGTAAACCGTATTCTTTGCGTCTTCGGTCACGCCCTGAAACGTTTTGAACATCAGGTTGAACTGACGGATATCTGTAAAGTTGTGCTTGCCGCAGGTGGGGCAGGGGATCTGATGCTCCTCAATGAAAGCTTTCATCTCCGTATGCGTAAATGCGTCGATCGGCTTATCAAGTGTGAAGCCGTTTTCCTGTGACCAATCTTCGATCAGTTTGTCGGCGCGGAAACGCTCTTTGCATTCACGGCAGTCCATCAAAGGATCGGAGAATCCGCCGAGATGACCGGAGGCTTTCCATGTTTCGCTGTTCATCAGGATCGCTGCGTCAAGACCGACGTTATAGGGGCTTTCCTGTACGAATTTCTTCCACCATGCTTTTTTGACGTTGTTTTTAAGTTCAACGCCCAAAGGGCCGTAATCCCAGGTATTGCTGAGTCCGCCGTAGATCTCCGAACCCGCAAAGACAAACCCGCGGTTCTTGCAGAGCACGACGATCTTATCCATTGAATACGCGTTCTGTTCCATAATCGTCTCCTTCTGTTTATCTTTGTTATTATCATGCGAACCGGTTGTTTTGTCAAGCCGTTTCATGAATAACACGCACTTTCGGAACCAAATCGGCTGCTTCCTCATACAATACTGTAACGACGTAAAAAACGTCGAATCATCATGAATGGAGGAACAATGCAATGTTCAACAATCTCGGCGGCACCAATCTGACCTGGCTGCTCGTTCTGCTGCTTCTCATCGGCGACGGTGACAACGGTATGAGCGGTATCTCCTGCGATTCGCTCATCTGGCTGCTTCTGCTCTCTCGGTACTGCGGCGGTGAAAACGGCTGTGGCTGCGGCTGCGGCAACCAGAACCGTCCTTGCGGATGCTCTGCAATGTAATGCAAAAATAGTTCTTTTAAAATCGCCTCCTTTATGGTATAATGCCTTAAAAGGAGGCGATATCTATGGTATTGAAAATCGAAGGCATGGGCTGCATGCACTGCGTCGCAAAAGTCACCAAGGCAATGGAAGCACTCGGTGCTAAGATAATCAAGTGTGAAATCGGAACCTGTGAAATCGAAGGCATTGAAGATGTAGACAAGATCCGCGACACGATCGAAGGCATCGGATTTGAACTGATCTCCGCCGAATAATGGATCATATCGTTGTCGGAATGTCGGGCGGCGTCGACAGCTCTGTTGCAGCATTTATTCTGAAGCAGCAGGGTTTTGATGTCGTCGGCATTTTTATGAAAAACTGGGAAGAAACAGACGAGAACGGCGTTTGTACGGCAACAGCCGATTATGCGGACGTGCGCAGTGTTTGCGAAACGATCGGGATCCCGTACTACACGGTGAACTTTGCGAATGAGTATCGCAACCGTGTGTTTTCGTACTTCTTGGATGAATACCGGAAGGGACGGACACCGAATCCCGATGTGCTGTGCAACTGCGAGATCAAGTTCAAAGCTTTTTTGGACTTTTCGCTGTCGACCGGAGCGGGACTGCTTGCGACAGGTCATTACTGCAGACTCAACGAGGACAAGCTTTTGATGCGCGGTGCCGACCCCGGCAAGGATCAATCCTATTTTCTTGCCGGCTTAAAGCGATCGCAGCTTGCGCGCGTTGTTTTCCCGATCGGTGATCTCATGAAAAGCGAGGTACGCTTGATTGCCAAGGAACAGGGCTTTACCAACGCGCTGAAAAAGGACAGCACCGGAGTCTGCTTTATCGGAGAGCGAAATTTCAAACAGTTCTTGATGCAGTATTTGCCCGCACAGCGCGGCGACATCGTTGACGAACGCGGCAGAAAGATCGGTACGCATGACGGTCTGATGTATTATACGCTCGGTCAACGCCGCGGCCTCGGAATCGGCGGCAGAACCGACGGAACGGGGGAGAGCTGGTTCGTCATCGGCAAGGACCTCAGCCGTAATCTTCTGATCGTTCAGCAGGGAGAGCACGAGGAACTGTATTCCTCTTCGCTTGACGCGGACTATGTCAATTGGATCGCAGGCGCCGCACCCGGTACATCCTTCGACTGTACGGCTAAATTCCGCTACCGTCAGCCGGATCAGGCTGTGCATGTGACCGTTTCCGGTGACGGCGTTCATGTCGACTTTAAAAAGCCGCAGCGTGCCGTTACGCCCGGGCAATGGGCCGTCTTTTATCAGGGTGATCTGTGTCTCGGCGGCGGTCCGATCGATGGTGTTAAACCGTTGAAACCGATAACTGTATGAGCGATCGTTTTGTTCATATCACGCCGCGTCTGCACGCCGCTTTAGAAATGCTGACCGGATCCGATACCGTTGCGGATATCGGCTGCGATCACGGCAGGCTGACCGCCGCATTGCTGCAAAAACAAATATGTAAAATGGTTATCGCATCCGACATCAGCGAACCGTCGCTTGAAAAAGCACGGCGTCTGATCGAAGTTATCGGCTTTAAAGAACAGGTGTCTTTTCGTATCGGAGACGGATGCAGCGTTCTTAATCCCGGAGAATGCGACGCAATCGCACTTTTGGGCATGGGAGGAACACTGATGTGCCGCATTCTCGAAAGCTGTGCCGTTTCGCTGATGGGTGCAAAAGCGCTCGTTCTGCAGCCGATGCGCGCGCAGGATGACATTCGCCTGTATTTGTATCAGAACGGTTTTCGGATCGTCTGTGATCGCGTGGTATCGGATCACGGCAGACTGTATCAGGTTTTCAAAGCCGTTCCGGGCAATTCTCCGGAACCGCTTCCGGATGGCTTTCCTTCGGACTTTTTCGACGTCGGCTACCGTTCCTTTGCTGATCGGGATGCGCTGCTGCCGGCTTTGTGTCAACAACAGCTTAATTGCCATCAAAAGATGCTGAAGAATGCGTCCGGATCCCCGGGAGAGGCTGTCATTCAGTATAAAATCGCCGCATTGGAACAGATACTGGAACAGATTTGAACAGGAGATCAACATGAAACTCAGCACATTTTGTGATTTGATGGAATCCCTTGCACCGAAAGCGCTTGCGTTGTCGTTTGATAACGTCGGGCTCTTGATCGAACCGGATCATGATGAGATCCGCAAGGTCCTTGTTGCACTGGATCTTACAATTCCGGTCGCAAAGGAAGCGATTGACGGAGGATATGATCTCCTATTGACGCATCATCCGATCTTTTTTGAACCGGTTAAGTCCGTCTCGCCGACGCGCAACGAAACTGCGGCGGCTTATATGCTGATTCGGCACGGTATCGGTCATTACGCAGCGCATACGAATCTCGATGCTGCGGACGGCGGCGTCAACGACGTGCTGGCTGAATTGCTTATTCTTCAAGACGTTCAAAAACTTCCTCCCGAGAATCTCGGCAGGATCGGTATGCTGTCCGCCCCTATGACGTTCCGTTCATTCGCTGCGCTTTGTGAGCAGCATCTGAACACGCACGGTCGTTTCGTCGGCGATCCCGATCGCACAGTCCGAACCGTCGCCGTGATCGGCGGCGCGGGCGGCAGCGATACGGAATTTGCGGCAAATGCAGGCTGCGACGTCTTGGTTACGGGAGAAATGAAACATCATGAGGCTTTGCTTGCAGAGCATCTCGGATTGTGCTGCTGTGTGATGGGACACTATGAAACAGAATTTCCCGTGCTGAAACCATTAATTTCCCGTTTACAGAGCGTCGAAAATGATGTACAATATGATTTAACACATATGGGCTGTGCGCCTCTGCGCAGTCTTTAAGGAGGTTACAAATATGAGCAGACCGATCGCATTGCTTGCATACCAGGATGCAGATCTTGAAAAACAGCAGATTGAAAACGACATCCGCACGACGGCAAACCGCGTGAAGCTGAATAAGCTTGCAAAGTTCATCAAGCAGCAGCAGGCAACGCTGAACAAGCTGAATGAAGACATTGAATCATTCAATGCCTCTATGGCACGGCAGAATGCACAGTATACCGTGCTTTTAGATCGTTTGGATCTGGAAACGTCTGAATTTGAAACGCTGAAAGGCGATGAGGAGTGTACCTCCGAAGAAATGACGGAGTTTCGTCATGATATCGAAAAGCTGCAGCGGGAAGCCAACAATCTTGAAAAAGAGATCAAACAGTTGTTTCGTTCTCTGGATGATGCCGTCGCGGAGTTTCAGAAAACGCGTCAGCAGGGTTCAAAAGCAAAGAAGGAATACGATCAGCTCAAGGTCGTTTGTCAGAAGGAAAAAGATGACGCATCCATCGACCTTTTGGCGGCAGACCGTAAAATGGAAGAGTTGGAAAAGAAGGTCAATCCGACCTTGATGGCACGTTACAAACGAGTCCGGCAGCATTACGGCACACCGGTCGTCGAAGTGCGCGGCGGCAAATGCAGCGGATGCAATATGTCGCTGCCGAGCCTTGCGATCCGCCGGCTCGTCGGAGAGGATATGATTCTCGAATGCGAAAACTGCGGAAGACTTCTTTACGCTGATAACGAATAACTTTTGACGGTGAGTAAGACAGACGATCGCGGCTCATTTTGAGGTGAGGAAAGTCCGAGCACCGCAGGGCAGAGTGCCGGGTAACGCCCGGTGAAGGCGACTTCAAGGAAAGTGCAACAGAGAGATACCGCCCGTTTTACGGGTAAGGATGGAAAGGCGAGGTAAGAGCTCACCAACGGCATGGCGACTTGTCCGTTCTGTAAACCCCACTCGGTGCAAGATTGAAATGAGAGCATTCAATAGCTGCCCGCTACGCTCTTGATAATCGCTTGAACGGTCCGGCAACGGATCGTCTAGATAGATGATCGTCCTTTGACAGAACTCGGCTTACGGCTTGCTCACCGTCATTTTTATAAAACAGGGAGAACTATGGAACCCCTTTACAATACCTATACAAAGATCCTCCGTGAGGAAATCATGCCGTCAACCGGTTGTACGGAACCGGCAGCCGTTGCATACTGCGCCGCCAAAGCGCATCGGATTCTGGGCATGCAGCCGACCGCAGTGACGGTTTCTGTCAGCGCAGGCATTTTGAAGAACGCAAAGAGCGTCGTTGTCCCGAATACAAACGGTCTCAAGGGCATCCGTGCTGCCGTTGCTGCAGGGATCATCTGCGGAAACCCGGACAAAGGCATGCATGTCATCGGCACTATGTCCGAAGAGCAGCGATTTGCCGTTGTCAATTTCATGGAATCTGTCCATGTCGACGTCTCCTGTGCGGAAACGGATTGTCCGCTGTATATCAGTGTTACGCTCTATGCAAGAACCTCCTATTCCCGCGTCGTGATTGCAAACAGTTATTCCAATATCGTTGAGATCATGAAGAACGGCGAAGTGCTTTTGAAGCGTCCCATCGCCGTGCAAAGCGACGACAGTTTAGCGGATCGTTCTTACCTGAATCTGCACGACATATATGTGTATGCGGACTGTGTAGATCTTGCGGAAGTACGGGACCTTCTCGATATGCAGATCGAATACAATACGGCGATCTCCTCAGAAGGTCTTCAAAACAATTACGGCAGCAATATCGGAAAAATCCTGATGGGCGAACATGCATCCGATGCAAAAACGTGCGCAAAAGCATATGCCGCCGCCGGATGTGACGCTCGCATGAGCGGATGCGAATTGCCGGTCGCAAGCCTGTGCGGTTCAGCGAGCCAGGGAATTACGGCTGCTTTACCCGTCATTTACTATGCCAGACATTACAAAATTGATGCGAACCGCCTGTATCGTGCTCTGATTCTGGCCGACCTTCTCACCGTTTATCAAAAGAAAAATGCGGAACAGCTTTGCGGCGCGGTGTATGCAGGATGCGCTGCCGGCGCCGGGATCGCGTATCTGCTCGGCGGAGAAGAAACCGTTATGACGGAAACGTTCATGAATGCAACTGCAATCGCTTCCGACATGGTCTGCGACGGTGCAAAACCGTCCTGCGCAGCAAAAGTCGCAGCCGCAGTCGAAGCCGGGATACTTGGTTATCAAATGTATTTGTACCGGTCACAGCCTTGAAGAATAACGCGTTTACTGATAAAAAACGGTCGGCGTAAAACCCGACCGTTCATTTATGTCCTGATTACGGATTCAAACGATACAGCGTGCCGGCTTCATTTTCGGCTGCGATCTCTCCGTACGTTCGGAAGTACTCGTAATCGATATCGTAAGTGCCGCGTTCGGCGTTTGAGATCAAAACATACCGTATGCCGTATTGCCTGAACAGATCGGCGCTTTCGGCAGGGCGCTCATACATTTCGGTGACGTGCATCTCGCGCTCAGATGTGTCGATCCCGTGATAATACAGAAACGTCCCGGTACCCGTTACGATGCTGCGTCCGGTTAACGGCGTAACAAGGTTCCAGTGGTAGCTGTTCGCAAGAATGACATCATCCGGCGATGTTACCTCCTTGATTTGCTCGGAAAGCTCTGCTTCGCTTTTCGTGTACACCTGGTATTCGCTTTTGCATTCCCTTACGATCGTCATGACGGAGGATGCCGTCATTGAAAAGACAAGAACGAACGTACCGATCGCCAACGCTGCGGATGCCCCCGAAAAATGCTTCTTGGTGTGTGCGTCGGAAAGCGCGCCGACACTGTCCCATGCAAAGAGGATCAATGTCAGCAGGCAGAGAACCGACGCTATCATTGCATGAATAGTTCCGAACGCATACGAATTGCTGCGATATTCGAGCATCCATACGATGAACAGCAGCGACATCATCCACACCGAAAGCACGAGCGGTGCAATCAGCCGAACACCATATCCTCGTTCCAAACGCGCATCCTTCAGTGCAAAGATGCAAAGCGTCAGAAGTAATCCGGAAGACAAAAACAGTGTGAGTGCAGTTCCCGGACGCATGGCAACTCCGTTTTCAGTGTCAAATGCCAGCTTGAACAGGAAATACAGAAGAAACGATCCGGTGATGAACGCAATGCAGATCCAGTTCGTGCGGATGCGATCGGCTGCGCTGTATTTTTGACGAACCGCATGTGAAATACGTTTTCCGATCATCAGCACCGCTTTGGATATGATTCCGCATGTAAACGCATACCAGACAAACAGAAGCTTATTGTTGTCATAGTTGTTCGGTTGAAACACGATCAATTCCGCAACGACAAAGATCAGCAGCGCGCCTGCATAGATCTTTTTGTCTCTTTTCGGGAGAATCAGGAAAGCTATGGGCATCAGCAGGAAGATCAATCCTAGGTTTTTGATATAGAACCACAGATAGGAATCCGCTTCATTCGCCCAGTTCAGATGGAACCGGACCATATTGCTTTCCGACGTCTGACGGAACGTAAACAGGATCAGCTGCGGCGCTGCAATGACACAGGTAATCAACGCATAAAGCGCCCATCCGATCAGCCGTTTCTTTTCAAACCGGACCGCGATCAGATCCATGATGCAATAAACCGCGCTGACGATGCCGAGTGCAAGGAATGAATGCGTGTGTATCAACGGCATCAATCCTGCAATTACCGCAAGAGGAATGATATTTTCGCGCTTCTTTTCAAAAGCGAATCCGTGCAGCAGATACAGGCAGGGGAAGAGGAATGCCCATCCAAACAGCGTTGCCCGCTGCGGGATCAACATATCCACGATGGGATTGACCCAACGAAGCCCGAGCGCGGGAATGTTTGTCGGTGTCTGATAAAACCCGTCGAGCAGCGTTTGCGATACCGTTTGTCCATTGGTTCCGAGCAAAGCGTGAAGCAGCCCGCCTGCTTTCGACAGATCGAAGAAATAAAAGAAGCCGAACCCGCCTCCGAAGAAGAACAGTATCGTTGCAAATACTGCGCGCGGTCTTCGTTTCAGCCATTGCTCAAAAAAACGGAAAACGCCGATTACAACAAGCACAAATGCGTATGCTGCGGATATGATGTAAGCTTCGCGGGCCGTTGCGCCGAGCCGAAAAAGAGATGCGCCGGATGTTTCGCACAAAAACGGATAGTTCAGCGCATGTCCCGGAAAGATGCTGTACTGCGGCGGAAATGTCGTTTGCTCAGCTATGCTTGTGATGAATCCGAGATGCATTGCAAGATCGCCGTATGTGACCTGTCCGACCCATAGGCTGCCGTTTGCATGGCGATACAGAATGTGTGTATGCAACAGTACGCAGCAAAGAATCAGGATGGGAATCGCGACGATCAGAAACGTCCAATCCTTCCTAACAGAAAAGGAGTTCTTCCTGCCGTGTTTTTTCCGAACCGATAAAATGGCGATGCAAACGATTGCACCGATCAATGCCGTTGAAGCCGCAAGGATCTGTGCCGCAACGGTGAATCCGACTGCCAAAGCAAACAGGGAGGGGAGCCACGTCAGCATCAAAAGTCCGATCGCAAGCCCGAGCCAGATGCGGTTTGAAAATTTGTGCTTTGCAAACACGACCTCGGAGATTATGATCCCCGAGATCGCAAACAATACCGTAAATAAAACTGCCGTCATCATTTTGTGATAAAGAGTATGCCCGTCGTATTCGGACCGCAGTGTGCACAGATCGTAGCGCTTGCCTGCGTAATATGAATCTCTTTGAACGGCTGCAACTGCATGGCAAGCTCCTTCATAGCCATAAGCACCTCGGGATCCGATCCGGAATGCGTGATAAAGCAGCGATCCAGCACGATATCCGTGCGGTCCTTGATCATGTTCTCAACATATTTCAGCGCGCTTCTCTTGTAGGAGCCCATGTATTTTTTTCCGACGGTCATCGAACCGAACATTTCGTTGCGTACCACAATACAGGGCTTGATATTCATCAGTGATGCGCCGAACTGTGCAAGTCCGGAGCAGCGGCCGCCCGCATGCAGGTAATTCAGATCGTCCAAAATAAAGGAGGCGCTGACTTTATCCGTGATTGGCACAACTTCGTCATAAACCTGCTTTGCGCTTAAGCCCTTTTGAATGCGCTCACCGCATTCGCAGACAATATGACCGCTCCCGGTTGACAGACTCTTGGAATCAATCACAAATACCCGGTCGGGACCGAACATTTCACCTGCGAGCCGTGCGTTGGAGCAGGTCGAGGAAAGCCCGCTTCCGAGCGATACATGCACAATGTCGTATCCTTTTTCGATATACGGACGGAATACGGCTGCGTATTCATCAATGTTCATTGCGCAGGTACTCGGCAGTGTGCGATTTTTTTCATAATTATCGTAAATCTCTTTATAGGAGATATTGACGCCGTCGAGATACTCATTTCCGTTGATTCGGACATGAATATGTACAAAATCTACATTGTATCGCTCGGCAAGCTCAGGACCGATATCGCAGGAGCTGTCTGCAATTAGTTTTACTGGATTCATCGTATTCTCCTCCTTATAGAATCATACCATGATATCGGTATTATGTCAATTTTGAAAAACCGTTTCTTCCATACAAAGTCATCAAATATCAACTGAAACGTGCATAAAATGCAACAATCTTGTGAACTGCATTGACGAATCCCTGAAAATTGGGTAACATAAACAGGAAATCAAAAGGAAGGGGATCGGTTTCGATGGCAAAGAATCCGTATACGGTGCTCGGCGTCTCCGAAAACGCCACGGATGAAGACATCCGTGCTGCCTATCGAAGGCTTGCAAAACGGTACCATCCCGACCTGAACCCCGGCGATCCCGCTGCAGCGTCAAAGATGAACGACGTCAACGTCGCGTACGACCAAATCAAAACAGCCGAAAAACGTGAAGCTTATCGGAACGAATCTCGAAAGCAAACCTATCAGCAGTACTCTTACGGTTCGGATCCCTGGCAGAATTACCATCGTACCGGACAGGGGTATTACGGCGGGTCCTATACCGGCGGACAGAATAACGATACAAACGAACCGCCTTTCGGATGGGGATCCATCTTTGAGGAGAGCCGTCAGCGCCGAGCGAATCCCTATCGGTTCCGCAGCACTCGGATCCTGTTTCTGATCCTTTCCTTCCTGATGGTCACTATGTTTGCAAGATGTGTTGTCGGCGGTTGTCTTTATTCGTGCGTTTACCCGGTTTTTGGATCAAGCAGTTCGGAAACGGATACACCGTCGGTATCGGAAACTGTGTTGAGAGGAGAATGAGAAATGCGTTTTCGTGAACGTTTATACCGATTTATGCAGGGACGCAACGGTGTTGACGCGCTTGCAAAGTGTTTGAACAAGCTCAGCTTCGGCTGTTTAGTTGTTGCGATCCTGTTTACATTCATTTCCGTCATATGTCTGCGTCATGAGGCGACAACAGGTGCGCTTGTGTTCCGCATTCTGTATTATGTGACGTATGGGATCGGTCTGGTGCTGATGGGCTTATGGATCTTTCGTGTATTCTCGCGGAATGTTGCAAAACGGCAGAAGGAAAATACGCAATATCTTTACCGCGTACAGAAATATCAGCGCAAATTCGCTTCACTGAAGCAACGTTGGAAAGATCGTAAAACATACAAGTACTTCCGTTGTCCGCAATGCAGACAAATGATCCGTGCGCCGCGGCGCAAAGGGAAGATTCGTGTGACCTGTTCAAAATGTTCCCACGTATTTATCACAAAGACCTGATAATCCTTGCGAAAATCTCCGATTGTGGTATAATGAAATATCATACATCGGAGGTTTTTCTATGAGTTTTGCAGACCGTGTTTACATAGAGAACTGCAAAAGAATTTTACAGGAAGGCATTTGGGACACTGAACGCGAGGTTCGCCCGAGATGGGAGGACGGCACGCCCGCGCACACGATCAAGCTGTTCGGGATCGTGAATCGATATGATCTTTCCAAAGAGTTCCCGATCATGACCCTGCGGCGTACCTACTGGAAATCCTGCATCGATGAGCTTCTTTGGATCTGGCAGAAGAAGTCCAACAACGTCCACGATTTGGGAAGTCATATATGGGACAGTTGGGCGGATGAAACCGGGTCGATCGGCAAGGCTTACGGGTATCAGCTTGCACAAAAGCATCAATATACGGAAGGAGCATTCGATCAGGTCGACCGAGTGCTGTATCTGCTGAAGCACGATCCCGCCAGCCGCAGGATCCTGACGAACCTGTATAACTTTGAGGATTTGCACGAAATGCACCTGTATCCCTGCGCATACAGCATGACGTTCAATGTTTCCGGAAACAAACTCAATGCGATCCTGAATCAGCGTTCCCAGGATATGCTGACCGCAAACAATTGGAACGTGGTTCAGTATGCGGCGCTGGTCCACATGTTTGCGCAGGTTTCCGGTTTGGAGCCCGGAGAGCTTGTACACGTCATAGCAGACTGTCATATCTATGACCGTCATGTGAAAATGGTGCAAAAAATGATCGCTCTTGATCCTTATGAGGCGCCGAAATTCTCCGTTGATCCGAACGTGCATGATTTCTATGCGTTCACGACCAGGAGTTTCAAAGTCGAGAATTATCAATATCATCCGTTTGAAGAAAAGATCCCTGTTGCGATTTAAACGATGCGAGCGATTGTAAATGTCAATCCCCGATGGGGGATCGGAAATGAAAACCGTCTTTTGGTGCACATCCGTTCTGATATGCGCCGTTTTCGCGCGATGACTTCCGGCAATACGATTATTATCGGGAGAAAAACGCTGGATACTTTTCCGGACGGGAAGCCGCTTAAAAACCGGGAAAACATCATTCTGACTCGGGATACCGATTTCCGGGTTGAAAATGCCGTCATCGCGCACGATCTTTCGGAATTAAACGCCGTTCTTTTCAACCGGGATCCGGAAACGGTATTTGTATGCGGGGGAGAACAGATTTACCGGTTGCTGCTTCCGTACTGCACCGAAGCGCTTGTGACATTGACATATTGCAGTGAAAATGCAGACAGGTTTTTCCCGGACCTGAACCGAATGCCAAATTGGGTATTGCGGGAAGTCGGTGAAAAGCAATATGAAGATGAGATTGCATTCCGGTATCTCAGCTATGTCAACACCGACGTTCTTACGTTTTGATACGAGATCGGCAATAAAAAACGCAGCCTTGTCGACTGCGTTGGTGGAGCTTAGGGGATTCGAACCCCTGATCTCTACACTGCCAGTGTAGCGCGATAGCCAACTTCGCTAAAGCCCCGAGCGAGGTTTATTATACGGCAATGCTGCGAAAAAGGCAAGTGTTTTTTTCACAGGAAGGTGTTATTTTTGTGAATCATGCAAAAATCATCTGCAAAACAGACAAAAGTATGGTATACTGATCACATGGATAAGAAACCAGAAAAACGTGTTCATATCGGAAAAGATTCCTTCTTCTCAAAAAGCAGCGGCAAAACGCCGTTTGCTTTGGATGTTCTGTTTTTGTCATTAAAGCTTCTGCTGGTTGCGGTGCTGATTGTCGGTATGGCAGGCGCAGGTCTTGCTTACGGCGTTTTGAAAGCATACATCGAAACAACCCCTGTTTTCGATATTGCGCAGCTGACGAAGAGCGATCGGACCTCGTATCTCTATGATGTTAACGGCAACGAACTGATGTCGATCACCGCAATCGAATATCGCGACTGGGTAGATCTCGACGATATTCCCGAGATGCTCCGAAACGCTTTCATCTCCGTTGAGGACGTTCGTTTCTATAAACACAGTGGTGTAGATTTCAAGCGTCTGTTTTCCGCCGCGCTTGAGATTCTCGGAAACAGCAATTCCTCCGGCGGCAGTACAATTACCCAGCAGCTGATCAAAAACAAGGTTCTCGGCGCGGAACGCACCTATAAACGAAAGGTGCAGGAAGCGTTTCTTGCGCTTCAGTGCGAAAAGATCATGGAGAAGGATGCGATCCTTGAAGCATACCTGAACGATATCTATTTGGGCGGATCGAACTACGGCGTGAAAACCGCGGCGAAGGACTATTTCAGCAAAGACCTGAATGAGCTGAGCATTCGTGAATGCGCCATGATCGCAGGACTCACGCAGAATCCGTACCGGTATAATCCACGTTTGAATTATTATTGGGAATATTACGGCAGAGATTCCGATGCCTATGAAAAGTATACCGTTGCCAGAACGAATACCGTTCTTTCACGCATGTACGAGAACGACAAGATCACACGTGAGCAGTATCTTTCTGCGCTGAACGAGGACGTCCGGATCAATCAGTTCTCCGAGAACTCACGCATGTATGAACACGCGTACTTTGTTGAGTATTGTATCGAAGATGTGATCACACACTGGATGGAACAGGATCATGTGATCAACAATTCTCAGAATCGTCAAATCTACGAAAACAAGCTGAGAACCGGCGGATACCGCATCTACACAACGCTGGACCCGCGGGTACAGGAAACGGTACAGAACGAGCTTGCAAACTGGGATGGGTATCCGAAGCTTGCGGATTCCAGTCAGGAGACGATCACCGAAACAATCTCCGACAGCATCACGATCGAAACCATCGAGCCGCAGGCCGCCGCTGTTGTCATGGATCAGCATACGGGCGATATCCGCGCGATCATCGGCGGTCGGCATGAACCTTCGATTCGGAGAGGTCTGAACCGCGCTACGCAAAGCTATGTAGAGGTCGGCTCTTCGATCAAACCGCTGAGTATTTACGGCCCCGCGCTTGACAACGGCGCATCTCCCGCAACGATCATCTCCAATACGGAAGGCGCGATCAACGGCTGGGGCGGGGAAAAAGGATATCCCGAAGGCGGTCTCAGCAAGAGTCATTACGGTCCCGTGACGCTGCGCTACGGACTGGTACAGTCTTTGAACGTTGTCGCCGCGCGTTTGCTGTTCTCCAAATATGTCGGCATCGAACAGTCTGTCTCTTATATGCAGCGGCTCGGTATACCCGAATCTCAGTTGAATAAGGACGGTCCCGGTCTTGCGCTCGGTACGAGCGGCATTACGCCGCTCCAGATGTGCGCCGCCTATGCCGCGATCGCCAACGGAGGTTACTATAACATACCGCTTTCATTCACCAAGGTGACCGATAACGCCGGGAATGTCATTCTGAGCGCCGATATGATCCGCGGCGGAGAAACAAAAGTGTACAGCGATTCATCCACGCCGTATTTCTTAGTCGATCTTCTGAAAAACGCCGTTGAATCCGGTACGGGAAATAACGCAAAAATCGAAGGTTATGAAGTGGCAGGGAAAACGGGGACAAACTCCGATTACGCAAGCGTTTTCTTTGCGGGCATGACATGCAAATACACCGCTGTAGTATGGATCGGACATGACTATCCCGTCAACAAGCTCGAAACAAGCGCCAGCGGAGGCAAATTTGCCGCGGTGCTATGGAACCTCTTCATGACAAAACTGATGGAAGGGGAAGAAAGCAAACCGATCATCAGCGATAATGAAGCGACACTCGGTCTTTTGCAGCGTACGGTTTGCCCGATATCGGGGAAGCTTGCAACGGACGCCTGCGTGCACTATCGGAACTCACGAAAGGAATTCAATAAGTATAAAACCGTCACGGATTGGTTTAGTTACGCAAGCGTTCCGACCGAGCCCTGTGATATTCATGCAACTCTGTCGATCTGTAAGGAATCCGGCTCCGTTGCAGGCAAGTTCTGTGATCCGGACAACATTGAACAGCGCACCTATGTTCTTCTGCGTCCCGGAAACCAATTCTACGAGCTTGATGATAAAGTACTCGATAAACTTTTCGGAGATACCTGGGTTCGCACCGATCGCAGCGTTCTCCAGTTTATCACTGAGTTTCCGGTTTGTACCGTTGATTCATCTTTCGAAGCGCTGAAGCAGAAGGGAGAGAATCTGATTCGATCGGTTGAAGCGCTTTTATCCGAAAACGATTCCGTGTCGGATCAAAAGGCCGCGTATTTGAACGGTTTGATCGAACAGATGCGCCAGGCGTCCAATTCGGATGAGTATCATGTCGCATACGATGCGCTTTTACTGGAATACAATCAGCTAATCGCAGAACCGTAATTATGTACACAAAGTGAAACCAAGGCAAACTTTTGCAGAAAAGCTTGCCTTCTTCATTCGGATTGCTATAATATATTCAGTGAAACAGGAGGTTATACATATGGCAGTCACGATCCTGATCTGTGATGACGAACCCGTCGTCCACGAATCACTGCGTATCTATTTTGAGGCGGAGGGCTACACTGTCCTTGACGCTTATGATGGAGAAGAAGGGCTGAAAAAAGCGGACAGTTCCGTTTCTTTGATGATCCTTGATATTATGATGCCGAAGAAATCCGGCATTGAAGTATGCCGTGAAATCCGGAAATCCTCAACACTTCCGATTGTCATGCTGACGGCAAAGGGGGAGGAGATCGACCGGATCCTCGGTCTTGAGCTCGGTGCGGATGATTATATCGTTAAACCGTTCAGCCCGCGTGAGGTCATTGCGCGGGTGAAGGCGATTCTGCGCCGCGTGGAAGCAAAGGCACAGTCTGCCGATCCGAATATCCTTACATACAACGGTCTCACAATCGACTTGAACAGTTACTCCGTCACGCTGCGGGGCGAGCATATCATCTGCACGCCGAAGGAAATCGAAATTCTGTATATGCTCGCGTCCAATCCCGGACAGGTCTTCACGCGCGACACACTTCTTTCCCGCGTTTGGGGATATGATTTTGCCGGTGAAACGCGTACAGTCGATACGCACATCAAGCGTCTTCGTGCCAAGCTGAATTCGGAAGGACTCGGTTGGAGCATCAAAACGATCTACGGCGTCGGCTATAAATTCGAACTGGAAAACGCATAACGGCCTATGAAGCAAAGAGGGGAAGTCTTTCGCAGGGCATTTCTGATCTGTATGGTACTGCTTATTATCGGAAATGTCGTTCTTGTTGTTGCATATACCTATTTCGGTAAAAAAACATATCTGGAGCTTGAACGCAAGTCGCTGAATCAGACAGCCGACAGTCTTCAGGGTTTGTTTTCCTTTACCGACGGTCAGGAGCTTCCGAGAACATCTCTGAAAAGCTACCTCGATGTTATTTCCGGCTCAAAAGAAGTATCCTATATCCTTTTCGTTCAGGGGAATGACAACCAGACGAACGTTTACTCAAACCTGCCGGAAGCGCCTGATGAAGATCATCTTCGCGAGCTGCATGATCGTCTGTCTTCCGGAGAGTCGATCCGCAACGAGGATTATCGCGTATCGGAAAAGGTGCATGCGATCTGCGCCGGGCGGCCTCTATTCATCAATCAAAGCGTCTATATCGGGAGTTTTCTTCTGATTCGTGAAATCAACTATATCAATGTTGCCTTTGCAAGACTGTCCAAATCATTATGGCTGGTTTCGCTTCTATTGCTGCCGCTTTTGATTCTTACTTCCTACTTTGCCGTCAATCAGATGCTGCATCCGATCAACGAAATGACAAAGGTGGCAAAGCAGCTCTCCAAAGGAAACTATGACATTCGTGCAAAGGACGACTATCCCGGCGAACTCGGACTGTTTGCCCGTACCCTCAACAACATGAGCAGTGCGCTTTCATCTACGATCCGGCAGCTTGAGAATGAAAAGCGTCAGCTCGGCTACATTCTTTCCAGTTTCAGCGATGGTGTAGCCGCGATCAACAAACAAGGGGAGCTAACGCATTATAACCCTGCTTTGATGAAAATGTTTGGTGCCGTCGATGTACATTCCACGATGGATCTGGTGCCGGATCGCTCGATCTGGGAAGCCTTTGAAAGCGTTGTCGATTCTGAAGAGCCGCGCATGTTCCATTACAATCTTCCCGGCGATCGCGTGCTCTGGATATCCGTTGTCCCGGTTCTGTCCGATTCGGAAGGATGTATCGGCGCCGTCGGGCTATTCAAGGATGCGACCGATATCGAAAAGCTCGAACGCATGCGGAATGAGTACGTTGCAAATATCAGTCATGAACTTCGAACGCCGCTGACGTCTCTGCGCGGGCTTTTGGAACCGCTTTCCGACGGTATGATCAAGGATCCCGAAAAGCAGAAGCAGTATTACACGATCATGCTGCACGAGGTCGAGCGTCTTTCGCGTCTCATTACCGATATGCTGCAGCTAAGCAGATTACAGGCCGGTACTGAAGCGATGGATATGACAATGTTCGATGTAAATGAGCTGCTCGAAGAAGTGTCTCAAAGCTTCCAGACGGAAGCAAGCAAGCGACATATTCGCATTGATATCGATACCGAAGAGTCCCTGTCGCCGGTTCTCAGCGACCGGGATCGGATCGAGCAGGTGCTTGTCATCCTGATCGACAATGCATTGCGCTATGCAAAGAATGCAATCCGTCTCATTGCCGTTGAAAACGCTCATGAGGTCGTGATCAGCGTTTGGGACGACGGTATCGGTATTTCCAAAGAAAACCTTTCACGTGTCTTTGAGCGTTTTTACAAGGTCGATGCTTCACGCAAGGACGGCGGAACAGGCTTGGGTTTATCCATCGCCAAAAAGATCATGGATCAGCTCGAAGAACAGATCGAAGCAGACAGTGTGGAAGGGGAGTGGACCTGCTTCCGCTTTACCCTGAAAAAATACGTCAGCAATGCGATCCCGCTTTCATCCGTTCCGGACGTTATCGTCTCTGCCGACTCACAGCCATCCATTCAATAATCACTTGACGTGCATATATACGAACCTCTCTGCGTATGTTTAGATAACAGCACAGGGAGGTTTATTTATGGAACAAAAGTATCATTCCGGTTCAAAGTCAAAACCGCGATGCAGTTCCGGCGGGTTCGGCACGGTTGTATTTGTAATCTTATCAATCGCTCTGATTGCAGGGATTATCGTTCTTTCGCCACTCGGAAACTATCTGATGGAGCATGTCGTCTCTCCGATCTTTTCAAGCTCCGGTAAAACTGTCGATGACAAAAACATCGTCTCCGCGCTGAAACAGCAGGAAGAGCAGCGCGCACCGGAAACAACAAGTCCGAAGCCTTCCGAAAAGGCGCATGAAGTGATCGTCATGGAAGAAGTTCCGTTCTATATCCTTCAGATGGGTACGTTTACAAACGAAGACGCAGCAGCTCAGCATGCCGATGAGATCCGTCGGATGGGCGCAGGCGGCGCCGTATACAAAGACGGATCGCTTTACAGAGTGTTTGCAGCCGCTTATCTCGATGAATCGAGTTTGGTAAAAGTA
Organism: Clostridia bacterium; assembly: GCA_017393775.1. Taxonomy (GTDB): domain Bacteria; phylum Bacillota; class Clostridia; order Christensenellales; family CAG-138; genus UBA3792. Next base: position 25,671 of record JAFOQN010000164.1, on the reverse strand, counting down.
CAGTCACAAGTCCGTTCCGACGGTTTTGAAGCAACTCCATACATAACCGAAAGCAAAGCGATACGAATCACGCTTGACGGAGATCAAAAAGCCGTTGATACGGTGTCGGAAGCTTCGAAGATTCTGAATAGTATTCCGTCCGAATTGTGTTCTCTTTGCCTATCATTTGATAAGTCGGACATCAGTCGTTCGGATCTGATTGAAAAACTGCAAAAGTGCATGGAATCGTGTGTAAGCACGATCAAATCGATGGAGCAGATCAACACAAACGATATCGTTTCCATGAAAGAACTTTTCGAAAAATATGTAAAAAGCATATCGACTTTTCTGAACAGACATGATACGATGAATACGGAGATGGTTTCCGGTGAACTGAAGCATCTTCAATTATCGGTTATTATAGATTATATATTATTTTATAACCAGGAATGAGGAGATATGGATCGGGTAACGATTTACACGGACGGCGCATGTTCGTATAACCCCGGACCCGGCGGTTGGGGCTGTGTGCTGATTTACGGCAGACACAGAAAAGAATCCAGCGGAAACGCCGCAGAAACAACAAACAACCGCATGGAACTGACAGCAGCGATTGAGGCGCTGCGCATGCTGAAAAGAAGTTGTATCGTTGATTTGTATACAGACAGCGCATATCTTTGTAATGCATTTGATAAAGGTTGGCTCAAGAACTGGCGAACAAACGGCTGGAAAACAGCTAACCGGCATGATGTTGAAAACAAAGATCTATGGGAGCAGCTTGATGCTTTGTGCGGAACGCATACCGTAACGTTTCACAAAGTCAAAGGTCATGCAGACAACGAAGAAAACAATCGCTGCGACAAACTTGCGCGTGACGCGATCAAGCAAATCCCGGAAACCGAACAACCGATAAAAACCCCGGAAGCTTAGGCGATTCCGGAGTTTTTCTCAATTAACGAAGTATCAGCCGAAATTCGTGTCGTTTTTGTAAACAACTATTCGTTAAACTTGTCTTTAACGAATAGTTGTGCTACAATTGGAAATAAGAAATAAATCCCTTTCTGCTTCCGGAGGTCTTTTGATGAGCGATTATCAGACACAAAAGAAACTCGATTATACGACACGGTTCCGAAATGTTCTTTCTGAGCTTCCGGATTTTTGCGCGCTGTATTTTCGTGCAGTTGAACCGACAACATCCATATTGACACGTTACGGCTATGCAGTCGATCTCAGAACATTCTTTCGGTTTCTGACGTCCGGACAGATCGACCGTTTTGCCGATAAGCTTCCGAAACAACTGAAGCTTTCCGATATGGAGCTCCTCTCCTCTCTTGATATTGAGCTGTATCTTGAATACATTTCTCTGTATCAGGATGAAAAGCAGGAAGGTCAAAAACTGATTGAAAACAACGAACGTGCAAAATCGCGCAAATTATCCGCCATTCGTTCATTATTTAAGTTTTTATATAAAAAGTCAATGATTCAAACGAACTGTGCCGCTTTGGTCGATACGCCGAAACTGCACGAGAAAGCAATCATACGCCTGGAAGCAAACGAAGTTGCCGATCTGTTGGATACCGTTGAACAAGGCAGCGGAATGACCGCTGCGCAACGACGCTATCATGACACGACAAAGCTTCGCGATGTTGCGATTCTATCTCTTTTCCTCGGGACCGGGATTCGTATTTCCGAACTGGTCGGCATCGATCTCAACGATATTGACTTTTCCAAAAACGAGTTTGTCGTAACACGCAAAGGTGGCAATCAGATGACGCTTGCATTCGGTCCGGAAGTTGCTCAGGCACTTTTGGATTACCTGGAAGAACGCAAAACCGTCATTCCCCTGTCCGGTCATGAAACGGCGTTCTTTCTTTCCATGCAGCGCAAGAGGATCACCCCGCGCGCTGTGGAGAATCTGGTCAAAAAATATGCGCAGATCGCTACGCCGCTGAAAAAAATCACGCCGCATAAGCTGCGCAGCACATACGGTACAATGCTTTACCAGGAAAGCGGAGATATTTATCTGGTCGCAGATGTGCTCGGTCACAAGGACGTCAATACGACCCGGAAGCACTATGCCGCAATGACCGAAGAAAAGAGTCGGCAAGCCGCAAAATACATTAAGCTCCGGGAGGAATCGTCAGACTTCCGCCCCGATACCCCCGTCAATCCGACATAATAATATTTTGCGAACATTTGTTTGCTTTTATCTATTCTGTGTGCTATAATCATGCTGAGGTGACTATTTATGAAAAAGATCGACGATGCGAAAGTAAAAATTTACCGGTTTATCCTTTCCGAAACCGAACGCAAAGGATACCCGCCGACCGTGCGTGAGATATGCACCGGCGTCGGTCTTGCTTCCCCTGCCTCTGTACACCGGTATCTGCGCATTCTGACGGACGAAGGACTTCTATCTTCCGACACGAATAAAAAACGTGCCTATACCGTTTCCGATACCTCTCACGCAAAAACCGCTTCTTTACCGCTGCTCGGCAAGGTTGCTGCCGGTATTCCCATTCTTGCACATGAAAACCGCGAGGATTGCTTCCCCGTCCCCTCCATGCTTCTCCATGGAATTCACAGCGACGCGTTTATGCTCCGCATCGACGGCGAAAGCATGAAGAACGCAGGTATCTGCGATCGCGATATCATCGTCGTCGAAACGGGCACAACGCCGCATGACGGCGACATTGTCGTCGCCCGTGTCAACGATGATGAAGTAACCGTCAAGCGTTTTTTCCAAAAAGGAAAGGAGATCGAGCTCCGTCCGGAGAACGAAGCCTTTTCTCCCATGTTTTATCCGGTAGACTGTGTTGAGATTCTCGGTTGTGTGACCGGTTTAATGCGCAGCTATTAAGGCTTTCAAAACGCTCTTTGCCGCAAAGACAGCATGCTCATATGTCAATGCGCCCTGCAGATATGCCGTATACGGCGCACGGATCGGTCCATCTGCGGACAGTTCTGTCGTTGCGCCTTGTACGAATGTTCCCGCCGCCATAATGACCGGATCGGTGTAACCCGGCATATTCCAAGGTTCCGGAACGACAAAGCTGTCGATCGGTGCAGCTGCCTGTACCGCCTGCATAAATGCGATCATCTCTTCTTTTGTACGGAACATCACGGATTGAATGATATCGCTTCTTGCATCATCAACAAGCGGAAGTGTCTTCAGTCCGAGCGCTTCAAACAGTGCTGAAAACAGAATTGCGCTTTTCAAGCATTGGCAAACCGTATGCGGCGCCATAAACAGTCCTTGATAGAACGGGCGATACGATGCCGCATAGGAACCGATTTCCTTTCCGCATCCGGGAACGGTCTGCCGGAACGAAACCGCTTCGATCAGATCCTTCCTTCCGGCGATGTAACCGCCCGTCGGAGCGATCCCGCCGCCGCAGTTTTTGATCAGGCTTCCCGCAATCAGATCCGCACCGACCGCTGTCGGTTCCTTCGCTTCCGTAAACTCACCGTAACAGTTGTCCACGAACACGATTATATCTTTCCGGATCGACTGAACAAACGCGATCGCTTCCCGGATCTTTTCGATCGAAAGCGCGTCACGCCAGGCATATCCTCTTGACCGCTGCAGATAGATCATTCTGATCGTCGGGTCATTCTTCAATTTCTTCTCCGCGCTTGTGAAATCCACCCCGCCCTCCTTGAGCGGGATCGAGTGAAACCGAATCATAAAACGCGAAAGCGCATTCGGCAGATCGCCGTTTAATCCGACTGCACTTTCCAATGTATCGTACGGCGTACCGGTCAGCGACAGGATCGTATCATTCGGTTCCAGCGTGCCGGACAAAGCCAGAAAGATAGCGTGCGTTCCGTTGGCGATCTGCGGACGCACAAGCGCCGCCTCCGCGTTCAATGCTTCGGCAAATACTTCATCCAACGCGTCTCGTCCGATGTCATCGTAACCGTACCCTTCCGTCGGCGAAAAGTGTCTCGCCGAAATTCGATGTGTTTGAAACGCCTTCAAAACACGCTCCTGGCAAATCAGCGCGTTATGTTCGACCTTATGAAAAGCGTTTGCGGAGCGTTCCTCCGCCTTTTTAATCAATTCATTGATTTCCATTCAAAAACTCCGTAATATGCTGCATGATATCATCCGCCGAAAGGATCGTCGGATCGAACCAAGCCGTATTTGCATTTCGCTTAAACCATGTGATCTGTCTTTTGGCGAAATGTCTTGTATCGAGCTTGATCCGCTCAATCGCTTTCTCCGCCGTTTCCGCACCTGTATACACATCATACAGCTGCGCATATCCGATCGATTGCAGTGCGCGGCAGTTTTCCGGTGTCAATCCTTTGTCGAAAAAAGAAAATGCTTCTTTGCATAAACCTTGATCGATCATCCGGTCGACACGTTCATTGATCCGAGCATACAGTGTACGCCGATCCGTATTAAGTCCGATGCGTATGACACGATAAGTCTCGTCTTCTTTCTGTGCCGTTTCAAAATCGCGGTTCAGCGCAGAAAACGGTTTTCCAGTCATTTCAAACACCTCAAGCGCACGAACCACGCGTTTTTTATCGTTCGGATGCACACGTTCTGCCGTGATCGGATCTGCCGCTCTCAGCGCTTCAAAAACGGCCGTCGAATCTTTCCCGTAAGCATCTTCTATCTTTGCGCGAATATCGGGATCTGAAGGTGCTGAGAAGCGCATATCGGAAAAGATTGCGTCAAGATACAGCCCGCTTCCGCCTACAATGATCGGCAGCTTGTTTCGTGAAAGAATACCGTCGATCGCTTCACGGGCAAGCGTCCGGAATGAAGATACCGTAAAGCTGTCATCCGTTACGTCAACGCAGTCGATCAGATGATGCGGTATTCCCTGCCGCTCTTCTTCCGTCGGTTTTGCCGATCCGATATCCAATCCCCGGTATACCGCGACTGCATCGGCGGAAACGATCTCGCCCGCATGGCATTTTGCAAAAGCAACCGACAGCGCAGTCTTTCCGCAAGCGGTCGGTCCGACAATGCAAAGGACGGTCGACTTCATACGATTCTTCGGAACATCTTTTCCAGTTCCGATTTCGTAATGCGTACAATGACCGGACGTCCGTGCGGACAGGTCAAGGGCATTTCTCCGCAAAGAAACGAATCCAAAAGATCCGATATCTCTTCCTTTGTGATCGATTCCCCGCCCTTGATCGCATGTTTGCATGCTGTTTGCATCAAACGTTCCTTTATAAGCTCTTGTTTTACGTCCTTTCCGCATTCATTGAAGATTGCTAAAACTGCATGCAGATACGGTTCGCCCAGCATCTGTCCGTTCAGGATCGGAACTTCATTGAGCGTCAGCTTCATTGCTCCGGATCGAATCAGTCCGAATCCAAGCTCGGTTATACGCTTCTCATTTGCTTCCCAAGCGGAAAACTCCGACGGTGTAAGATGGATCTCCCGTGACACCAGCAATGTCTGCGACGATAATTCCGTTTTGCGAGCACATAGCTCGTTATACAGCTTGCGTTCATGCGCCGCATGTTGATCGATCAAAAACATGTTCTGATCACGCGTAACGATCCAGTACGTTTGAAAGACGCAGCCGACGGTCTCCGTTTGTGCATCGGAAAACAGCGGAGATGCCGCATCCGTCTTTTTTACGGGTTGCGCAGAATCAGTCCGTACCATAAAGTTCGGTACGCTGTCTTTTGCAGTCCTTTCCCGAAACGTATTAAACCCGCTTTCCCGAAAATCGTAGGTATTGCCTTTTGCGGAGTATTCATGGAAATCCACACGCGGCGACGGGATCGGTTGTTCATGTTTTGAAACAGATTCGGCAGGCAAAGTGGGCTGCTTAGGTATGATTTGTTCCAAAGCCGATTCAACATGTTTTTCGCTTGCCCCAAGCGCCAGCTTGGCCGCCGCTGAAACGGAAGTGAACACACGATTATCATCCGCAAAGCGCACCTCCGCTTTTGTTGGATGCACATTCACGTCGACTTCCTGCGGCGCAAGCGCAAGGTTCAATACATAGAACGGAAATCTGCCGATCATGAGCCGTGTATCGTATGCCTGTATCACCGCAGAGGAAACCAGCGGAGATCGAATGGAGCGACCGTTGATGAACAGCGTCTGAAAGGTACGGTTGTTTCGGGAAATTTCCGGCAGCCCCAGATACCCGGTAACTTTCATGTATCCATTGTCGTACTCTACGGGAACAATTTTATCTGCAACGGTCGTTCCGTAGACGCAGAAAACAGCATTGAAAAGGCTTCCGTCCCCGTATGTCTCGTAAACCGTTTTACCGTCAGATTCGTAACGGAACGAGATCTCGGGCCGCGCGAGGATCATCTTCCCGATATAATCGCCGATATACCCTGCCTCTGTACGCGCGGATTTCAGAAACTTCAGCCGTGCGGGAACGGAAGCGAACAGTTCTTCCACCACAAACGTCGTTCCGAACACGCAGGGGCTGTCCTCTTCGCTGATAATGGTGCCGTTATCGATGATCAGACGGGTTCCGACTTCTGCCCCCAAGATACGCGTAGTCATCGTAACGCGGGAAACGGACGCAATGGAAGCAAGCGCTTCGCCGCGGAATCCGAGCGTCATCACATGTGAAAGATCGTCTGCTGTTTCGATCTTGCTGGTCGCATGGCGTAAAAATGCGTTCTTGCAATCCTCCCGAGCGATCCCGCAACCGTTGTCCGTTACGGTGATACTGCGCATTCCCCCGTTTTCGATCCGAACGGTAACGGCGGTCGCGCCTGCGTCGATCGCATTTTCAACAAGCTCTTTCACAACGGAAGACGGACGTTCTACGACTTCGCCTGCCGCGATCTGATTAGCTACCTGTGGTTTTAATACGCGGATAATCGCCATGGATCATTCTCCTTTCAAGGCGTCCGTATAGGAATGCAGCTTCATAAACGCATCGATCGGCGTCATATGTTCGAGATCAATCTTTACAAGATCATTCAAAATAGAACGTTCGACCTTAGATTCCGGAGCTGTCTGTGTGACAACAGGCTCCTTTGTGTCACGGACGAGCAAATCGGACTGTTCCAGCTCACCGAGGATTTCCTTTGCGCGTCCGAGGACCGAATCCGGAAGTCCGGCAAGCTTTGCCACCTGAATGCCGAAGCTTTTATCCGCAGAGCCTTTCACGATCTTTCTGAGAAACAGCACATCATCGCCGATCTCCTTGACCGTGATACGGTAATTCACAACGCCTTCCAGCTTTCCTTCGAGCTCGGTAAGCTCATGATAATGCGTCGCAAATAGCGTCTTCGCGCCGCAAAGAATCGGATTTGCGATATGTTCAAGAACCGCCCATGCAATTGAGAGCCCGTCAAACGTGCTTGTTCCGCGTCCGATTTCATCCAGAATCAGAAGACTGTCCTTTGTCGCGTTGTTGATGATGTTTGCCATCTCGCTCATTTCAACCATGAACGTGCTCTGACCGGACGACAGATCATCACTTGCGCCGATACGCGTAAAAATGCGGTCTACAATACCGATTTCCGCTTCATCTGCCGGCACGAACGAGCCGATATGCGCCATCAGCGTGATAAGCGCGACCTGACGCATATAGGTCGATTTGCCCGCCATGTTCGGTCCGGTAACGATCAACAGCCGGTTTTTATCTAAATCGAGATGTACATCATTCGGAATGAATCCGTTCTTCATCGCACGCTCTACGATCGGATGACGGCCGTTCGTGATGCGGATCACAGATGTATCGGCGATCGTCGGTTTTACATACCGGTTGGATACCGCCACCTCTGCAAGCGAGCGGTAAACGTCCAGTCTCGCCAGCAAAACCGCATTCTTCTGGAGACGTTCCGTACAGGCAAGCAACGCTTCGCGTACACCGCGAAACAGCTCGGCTTCAAGCTCCAGCAGTCGATCCGTAGCGCTTAGGATTTTCTTTTCAAGGTCCTTGAGTTCCGGCGTGACATAACGTTCGGCATTTGCAAGCGTTTGCTTGCGTTCGTAGTAGTACGGAACATCCGCTGTGAACGACTTGGTAACCTCAATATAATAGCCGAATACACGATTGTATCCGATGCGAAGCGTTTTGATCCCGGTCGCTTCCCGTTCCCGTGCCGCAATCTGTTCGAGCATGCCCCGGCTGTCGCCGGAAATGGCGCGCAGTTCGTCTACTTCGCTGTTATAGCCCTTACGAATGAGCCCGCCATCCTTGATATTGACCGGTGGATTCGGATCAATCGCCGCGTCGATCAGCCCGATCACATCGTCCATCGGATCAAGTTCGTTTACGATCGCGTCGATCGCTTCCGTCGGAATCCCGCACAGAAGCATCGTGATCGGCGTGATCTGTCGGAGCGAGTTCATCAGTGCAATGCAGTCCCGTCCGTTGATCGTTCCGTACGCAATCTTGCTTGTCAGTCGCTCGATATCGTAAACAGAACTGAGATATTCCCCCAGCGTCTTTCGCGTGCGCAGATCACGAACAAAGGTGTCGACCGCGTCCAGTCGGTAAATGATGTCGTTTTTTGACTGCAGCGGACAATCGATCCAATTGCGCAGAAGACGTGCACCCATGCTCGTTTTCGTCGCATCAAGCAGATACAGCAGCGTGCTTTTTTTGCTTCCGTTGAATTGCAGCGGCTGCGTCAATTCCAGGTTTCTTCGTGTGGAAGCGTCCAACTGCATATATGCCGATCGGTTCAAAAGCCGAATCGAATGGATATGGGAAAGCGCGTTTTTCTGCGTATCCTCAAGATACGAAAGCAAGGCTCCCGCCGCGCCTACGGCAAGCGTTTTTCCTTCCAGTCCGTACCCTTTGAGTGACGCAACTGAAAAATGCTGTTTTAACCGTTTCTCCGCTTGTTCCGGATGGAACCGCACATTCGGCAGCTTTTCCAGATAGTATCCGGAACGAATCTTTTTACAGAGGTAGTCTTGTTCGAACAGTTGTTCATTGGCAACGATCTCCGAAGGGGACAGCCGCGTCAATTCATCAATCAATGATGTGGCTGCATTCGAACCATACAGTTCACACGAATAAAAGATCCCGGTTGAAATATCCGAATACGCATATCCGATGCCATTTGCAGTAAAGTTCAATGCAAAAATATAGTTGTTCTTAGACCCGTCGAGCATTTTCTCTTCGATCACGGTCCCGGGTGTGATAACGCGGGTGACGGATCGTGTCACAAGACCTTTTGCGAGTGCCGGATCCTCCATCTGTTCGCAGATGGCAACCTTGTGCCCAAGCGAGATCATTTTATTCACATAGGTATCGACCGCATGATAAGGAACGCCGCACATTGGCGCGCGCTCATCCAGTCCGCAATCACGACCGGTCAGCGTCAATTCCAGGATCTTGGAGCCTTCGATGGCGTCGTCGAAGAACATCTCGTAGAAATCACCGAGACGATAGAAAAGGAAGCAGTCGGGATATTGCTGCTTTACTTCCATATATTGGCGCATCATCGGCGTCAATTCGTTCATTGATGATCCTCCCTGGATTCACATTCCTGTTTGCAGGTGCTGCAGTTGCAGTCGCAGGGCATCGACATGATCGCCTTCTCGCGAAGCGCTTTGTCAAGCGCATCCTTTGCCGCAACAAACTGCGCGTACAGCGCATTAGAAGAGATCTGTCCGGACATGTATTCTACATCGTTTGTAAGACGAATGGCTTCCTGCGCATCGTAATTCGGATCCTGAATGAGATCCATCAGTTGTTTCGTTTCAGTCTGATACGCGTCGATCAGTTCCATCAATGCTTTATCTGCTTTGACTTTTTCGCTGAGTTCGAGATATGTTTTTAATTCATGCATCGATCATTTCCCCCAATAAAGAATTTTTGTTGGATTGTGTCACTTTTACCGTCACATATCGGTTCAGCAGTGCTTTACATCCCGGAAAATACACCATTTTGAAGTTCTGATACTTCCCGTACAACAGCGTTTCTTCTCCGCGCTCATCGTATCCTTCGACAAGCACTTCACCGATATGCCCGATATATTTCTCGTTGTTTTCAACAGTCTTTCGTGCCTGCAGCGCATTCAACGCCTGCAGTCTTTTCTTTTTTACCGTCTCCGGAATCTGGTCCTCCATCCTCGCGGCAACCGTTCCTTGTCTCGGCGAATAGGCGAACGTGAATGCCGCTGCGAATCCCACTTCTTCCACCAAGGACAGCGTATCCTGAAACGCTTCTTCCGTCTCGCCCGGAAACCCGACGATAATATCCGTCGTAAACTCGATATCCGGCACCATCTCGCGAAGCCTTGTAATGATGGACAGATAGTGTTCCCGCGTGTACTTTCTGTTCATTCGGCGCAGGACCTCGTTGTTGCCGGACTGCACCGGAAGATGTACATGGTGACAGACGTTCGGCAACGAGGCGATCGCCTGCATCACATCATCATTCAGGTCCTTCGGATGGGACGACATGAACCGGATACGTTTCAATCCCGGTGCGTCGGACACATAGCGTAACAGCTCCGCAAACTTTATGCCCGTCGAACCGTCGTTTCCGTAAGAATTTACATTCTGACCCAGCAGCGTGATCTCGGTGATCCCGTTCTCGACAAGCGATACGATCTCATTCCGAATATCCTCCGGCCTGCGGGACCGTTCGTGCCCGCGCACATACGGTACAATGCAATAGGAGCAGTAGTTGTCGCATCCGTACATGATGTTGACAAACGCGTTTCTTTGATTGTCGCGAAGCTTCGGAAGTCCTTCTGCGATCGCATCGTTGTCGCGATCCGTCAAAGCAACGCGGTCTCCATTCAGCACTTCTCTCAACATCTCCGGAAAACGATGCAGGGCATTCGTGCCGAAAATCAGATTGACATGCGGGAAGCGCTTCAGAAGTTTCTTTGCCATGCCCTCCTGCTGCATCATGCAACCGCAGATGGCTATGATCATGCCGGGGTTTTCATCCTTCCGTTCTTTCAGCGCACCGATATTTCCCATCAGACGTTTTTCTGCATGATCCCGCACGCAGCAGGTATTGTACAGAACAAAATCCGCCGATTCTTTGTTTTTCGCTTCCGTGTATCCGATCATGGATAACCAGCCCTTGATCGTCTCGCTGTCCCGGACATTCATCTGACAACCGAATGTTTCGACAAAAAAAGTCAGTTTGCGCGGAATGATTTCTTTTGCAAGCGTCAAAGCAATGTCTCTCTGTCTGGAAAGATCCGTCTCCGATACGAAATGACTGTTTTTCATTCTAAAAATTCTCCATAAAATTTCAATTTATTATACTACACTTCTGTTTCTCAATCAAGAAAGATTTCAAGTTGTCGGTTACAGATTTTTCCGTTCATATTTCTTCAAACTTTGCAGAAATTAAAGGTATCAAAGCTGATAGGAGGTGAAACACATGGCACGCAACAGCAATAACAATTCGTCTTCCGATTCCAAGAGCAATCTTCAGTCCTTTAAGAGTGAAGTGGCATCCTCTTTGAATATCGATCTGAAGCCGGGTTATAACGGCGATCTGACTTCGCGCGAAGCAGGCAGCATCGGCGGCGAAATGGTAAAACGTATGATCTCGTACGCGGAAAAGAATCTTCACTGAAAAGAAAGGAGAATAAAACATGAGCAGAAACGGAGCATTGGTTCCTGAAAGCAAGCAGGCGCTTCAGAACTTCAAGTATGAAGTTGCAAATTCCCTGAATGTTGATCTGAAACAGGGCTACAACGGCGATCTGACCTCGCGCGAAGCGGGCTCGGTCGGCGGCGAAATGGTCAAGCGTATGATCTCATACGCACAGAATAACATGAACGGCTCCTCGTCCATGATGAGATAAAGAAGAACACATCGATAAAATCGCCGTTTCCGGCGATTTTATCAATTATGTGCAATCTGATCCAAGGTGCGGAAGCGATCCTTTGCTTTTTCCAGCAATTCGTTGTACTGTACGGACGGAAGTGAAAATACGTCGTTTGCCGCCGACGAAGCAGCTTCAATGATCTCAACGGTGCTGCCGGACAGAATGCCGTTCATTTCGCCGTCTCCGCTCTGACGTACGCCGAAAAGATCGCCCGATCCGCGCATCTCAAAGTCCTTTTGTGCGATCACAAAACCATCATTGCTTTCCAGCATCGCTTCGATCCTTTGTTTTGCGTGCTCCGTCATCTTATTTGCAAGTAGATAACAGTGCGACTGTCTCTCTCCTCTGCCTACTCTTCCGCGCAGTTGGTGAAGTGTTGCAAGTCCGAAATGATCTGCGCCTTCGATCACCATTGACGTCGCCTGCGGCACGTCGACGCCGACCTCCACAACAGTCGTTGAAATGAGTATGGAAATCGAGCCGTTGCGAAAATCTTCCATTACCCTGCGCTTTCGGTCTTCCGGCATTTGTCCATGTAAAATCCCGATTGAAGTGTCGGGCAGAAGCGATTTCAATTCCGCATCAAGTTCCTCCAGTGATACTCCCTCATATCCTTCCGTCGGCTCGATAAGAGGGCAAACGACATATGCTCGTTCACCGTTATCTGCATTTGACGCCAGATGCCTGTACAGATCAATTCGTTTTGTCTGCGGGACATAATATGTTTTGATTGGTTTTCGTCCCGGCGGCATTTTGTCGATGATCGACAGATCCAGATCGGCATACAGTAAGAGGGCAAGCGTCCGCGGGATCGGCGTCGCCGACATGACGAGAACATCCGGTCTGACGCCTTTCGTTTCGATTTTCGCACGCTGCATAACGCCGAAGCGGTGCTGCTCATCGGTCACGACCAATCCGAGGTCCTTGAACAGAACCTTATCCGACAGCAATGCGTGCGTACCGATCACGATCTTTGCTTCTCCGCTTGCGATACGATCCAAAGCAAGCTTTTTTTCTTTTGCTGGCTTTCCGCCGGTATACAGGCATGCATCCGGGAAACGCTTCCGCATCGTCCGATAATGCTGTTCTGCAAGCAGCTCCGTCGGTGCAAGCAGAACGCCCTGTTTGTCGTTTCTTTTTGCAACATGCAGTGCAAATTCCGCTACAAGTGTTTTGCCGCTTCCGACGTCGCCTTGTATGAGTCGGTTCATCGACCGGTCTGCATGCATATCGGATTCAATCTCCTGCATTGCACGCATCTGTGCATCTGTCGGTGTAAACGGAACAAAAGACAAAAAGTCCTGAAGTGCATGTCCTGTTTGAAACGCAAACCCGTTCCTTCTGTCGTGATCGGCTTTTGCGGCACGAATCGCAGTAAAGTACAGAAATGCTTCCTGAAAGGATATCCTTCGCTTTGCTGCGTTCAGCTCATCCGCGGACGTCGGAAAATGAATTTCCTTCAGCGCATCAGTAAACGGTATCAGACGATAACGTGAAAGCCATTGATTCGGCAGCGTTTCAGCGACAATGCTGTTATGCAGGATTTCTTTTACAGAATCGCGAATAACTGCCTGCGTCAATCCCTTTACGGATTCGTAAACAGGGATGATTCCGACGCCTGCATGGTTGATCTGCGGATTATAGAATATAACACCGCGCTTTTTGGAAGCGATCGCGTTCGCATAAATCACATCTCCGGTATGAAATTGATTAACACGGTACGGTTGATTGATCCATCGAAAAGAAGCTTTTCCGCTTGCATCGGCAACGCGAACAGTGACCATGTACTTTCCCTTATAATAGTACACGGTCGGGTCGGCTTGAACCGTCACGCAGACGGAAACACGTTCTCCGTCCCCTGCCTCACGGATCGGTACAATTTGGGAATAATTCAGATACTCACGCGGATAAAACGTCAGAAGGTCCTCCGGCGTTCGTATCCCAAGCTCCGAAAATAAAGCGACGCGTTTTGGTCCGATGCCTTTCAAATCAATCAATTCCATACAAAAAAGCCGCCCTTCGGCGGCTTAACATCCGTCATTCAACGGAGAGGTAATAATAGTACAACGGTTGCCCGCCTCTTGCAACGATGAACTCCGCATTCTCGAACTGCTCCTGCAGGGTCTCGGAAAGAGCGATCGCATCCTCCTCCTCCACTGCATCGCCGTAATACAGATTGATGATCGGATCATCGATATCGCGCTTTTCAATCATAAAGCGAATAATCTTTTCTACCGTTTCGTTGACGTTCGAGGAAACGGCAGCAATGTCATTGTCGACAATCCCGATGATATCGCCTTCTTTGATCTCGTTGCCGTTATAATGTGTTTCGCGTACGGCATAGGTAACGGCGCCGGAAACGATCTCGTTGACTGCATCCTGCATGTTTTCACGGTTTTCATCGAGCGAAAGATCCGGATTGAATGCCATTGCAGCAGCGATTCCCTGCGGGATCGTCTTTGTCGGAAGAACGATCACATTGCAGGAGCACAGGTTCTGCGCCTGCTGCGCTGCAAGAATGATGTTGGAATTGTTCGGCAGAACAAATACGTTCCGTGCATTGCACTGCCCGACTGCATTGACGATTGTATCGATGCTCGGGTTCATCGTCTGGCCGCCGGAGATAATGCGATCAACGGAGAAATTGCGGAAAATCTCATCAATCCCGTCGCCTGCGCTGACCGCGATGATCCCGTATTCCTTCTCGTTGCGCTTCTTTTGCTCCATCAGCTGACGGTTCTGTTCGCGCATGTTCTCAATCTTCAAACGATCCAACTCGCCGTAGCGCATTGCAAACTGCAGGATCTTGCCGGGGCAATTTGAATGTACATGGACCTTAACAAAGTCATCACCCGATGCGACAACGACGGAATCGCCGACCTTTATCAAATGATCGCGAAGCGTCTGCAGATCCTCTTCGGAGAAGCTGTCTATAAGACGGACAATGAAAAATTCCGTGCAGTAGCCGAACTCGATATCTTCCGTAGAGAAATGATCGAGATTGGCGCCTTCATCATTGGTTTCATTCGGCTCCTCTTCGAATTCTCCTTCAACATCCGGAAGCTCTTCGCCCATCAGAATCGCTTTAAAGCCGCGGTACACCGTCAGAAGTCCGAAACCGCCGCTGTCGACGACGCCTGCTTCCTTAAGGACAGGAAGCAGGTTCGGCGTATTGTCAAGCGCTTCCTGACCGACTGTCAGAAGATGGTCCATAAACTCTTCCAGCGAAACGTTCGGCTTTTTCTTTGTAAGCGCAAGCGCTTCCTGGGAGATCATGCGCGAAACGGTCAGAATGGTGCCTTCCTTCGGACGAAGAACGGCTTTATACGCTTTATTGGTGCCGGTCTCAAGCGCTTCTGCAAGCATCGCAACGTTGATCTCGTTCTGTCCCTTGCAAACCTGCTGATACCCGCGGAAAAGCTGTGACAGAATAACACCCGAGTTGCCGCGTGCATTTTTCAGCGCGCCGAGCGCAACCGCATCCATGACTTCACCGACCGTTACGGAATCCGGCATTGACCGAAGATCCTTCACGGCTCCCTGCATTGTCATGGACATATTGGTCCCGGTGTCTCCGTCCGGAACGGGAAACACGTTCAACGAATCAATATATGCTTTGTTTTTTTCAAGATTGGATGCGCCCCCGAGAAAGAGATCTCGAAGCAGCAAACCGTTGATACTCAATATGCTCAATGCTCAAACCCTCCGAAATCCGCTTACTGAACGCGAATACTTTCCACAAAGATATTCACGCAGCGAACTGAAACTCCGGTCATATCCTCAATCCGATAACGTACGTTTTGCTTTGTGTTTTGCGATACCGCTGGAAGGGATACGCCATACTGAAGCGCAACATGCAAGGTCACATCGACCTCCGTGTCGCTGATCTTTTCCACCAGTACACCCTTCTGCAGATTTTCTCTCCCGAACAATTCAACGATCGCGTCGCCGGCGCTTCTTGCGCACATTCCGACAATGCCGTAGTTCTCAACCGCGGCATATCCGGCAATCGTTGCTACCAGATCCTCCGAAACGGAAATAGTTCCCATTTCATTCACGACAGAAATCGCCATGATAGATCCTCCTTTATCAATCTGTAATACTTATTTTGGCCGGTCCGATATTATTCTTTTTCTTCCCAAACACCGTTGTGGAAGACTTCCTGCACGTCGTCGTTGTCATCCATACGTTCCAGAAACCGTTCGATCTTTTCAATCGTTTCCGCATCGGTGATATTCGTCGTATTCTTCGGAATTTGTCCGATCTCCGCAGAAAGGAACGTATAACCGAAACCTTCGAGTCCCTCACGGACAGCGGAGAAATCAGCAGGGGCTGTATAAACTTCGAATACATCGTCCTGCGCAACAAAGTCTTCTGCGCCCGCATCCAAAGCCTGCATCATGACTTCATCCTCGTCCATAAGCGCCGTACGTTCGATCACGATCAGACCTTTCTTATCGAACATCCACGCAACGGAACCGGATGCGCCCATGTTGCCGCCGCTCTTGGAGAAAATGTGACGCATTTCAGCCGCAATACGGTTACGATTGTCAGTCAAAACATTCACGATTACCGCGATGTTGCCCGGTCCGTAACCTTCATATACGACCTCTTCATAATCAACGCTGTTGCCGTCGCCGCTTGCCTTTTTGATCGAACGGGAAATGTTGTCGTTCGGCATGTTGGCCGCCTTCGCCTTGGCGATCACGTCACGCAGCTTTGAGTTGTTTGCCGGATCTGCGCCGCCGCCTTCTTTTACGGCGATAGCGATCTCGCGACCGATCTTTGTAAATATCTTACCCTTTTGTGCGTCGGTTTTTTCTTTTTTGTTCTTAATGTTTGCCCACTTGGAATGTCCGGACATATGTTTTCCTCCTAATTCAAATCAATCGTTTCATAAATTCACAGCAATTCTGCCGCTTCTTCATCCAAAATAAACGTCGCTCCCGGATGGAGACGCAATGCGGCGAGCGGTGTTTCCGTGATACTGCCCTTCAGCATTGCCTTGACAGCGCCGGCTGCATTTTTACCGGCTGCAACAATAATCGGATGCTTGCAATGCATCAGAACATTGAGTCCCGCCGTCAGGAAGGAATCGCCGTCGATCGTTTCCACATGTGACGCAGGATCACAGTCTGCGCTCTGGTCCATCAGCAAGGATCCGTCATGACGTACTGCGACCAAAGCGATATCCAGTCCTCCGTCGTTCAGAATCGATTCCTCAAACGCTTGCGCGGTTTGCTCGGGCGCTCGGTCAGCGGAAAACGGTACGACGTACTGCTTTTCACTGATGTCGGTTTTTGAAAACAATGCCTTCCCGAGAAGGTTTGCGATCCGCTGTTCTCCGCTTTCATCCGGTAAAAACTCAAACAGCTGATAAATCTTTGTATCGTTCCAGGCAAGAAGCCCGTTCTCGGTCATAGCGGACAAAGAATCAAATACCGGCAATAGTGTTTCATGATAATCCACACCGACCGTACAGATCGATTCGCTCAGTATCTGTGCGGCAATGATTGTTGCCGCACATGCGCCGACGGTTTTGTTGTCGCGGTAAATCAGAACGCTCATTCTTGTTCTCCGGCGGCACAGATCATCTCGATGAACAGCAGAACGTCGCCGTAAACCTCCTTGCGGTTCGTTTCATTCAGCATTTCGTGTCTTCCTTCCGGATACAGCTTCATCGTGATCGTATGATTGCTCTTCAGCAGCCATTGATTGACTTGTTTAACGCCTTTTCCCATATTGCCGACAGGATCGTTGGATCCGGAAAGCAGAAAGATCGGACGGTTCGGAACACGCTTTGCCCAATTCAGGTTAGATACTTCACTTAATCCCGTAAACAGATCATAGAAGCCGCAGGAGGTAAAAATGAAGCCGCAAAGCGGGTCCTCCAGATAACGGTCGACCGATGCAGTGTCACGCGAAAGCCAGTCAAACTCGGTTCTCGGGTCCCTGAACTTTTTATTGTAAGCACCGAAAACAAGCTTGTTCAGCTTCTCGTTCGGCAGCTTGCCCTTACCCTTTTTGATTGCGCTTTTTGCAATCATTTTTTGAACCGGGACCATTGGGCTGCTGCCTGCAGTGCCGGAGAAAATGAACGCGTCAAAATCCACGCCCATCCGCCCGGCATACGCTCTTGCAAGAAAGCTGCCCATCGAATGGCCGAACAAAATACACGCCATCGAAGGATGATCCTTCATCACAGCGTCATGCATGGTTTTATTGTCTTTGATAAGATTATCCCAACCGTTTTGATCGCCGAAGTATCCTTTCGGTTGATCTTTTCCAATCGATTTGCCATGACCCGGAAGGTCCATACCGAATACCAGAAAGCCGTTTTCGGCCAGAAACATAGCAAATTGATGATACCGTTCGATGTGTTCCGCCATATCGTGAATGATCTGCACGCAAGCGCGCGGCTCATCCGGCGTCCAAATACGGTAGCGAATATCACATATTCCGGTCGCAGATGGGAACTTCTTATCACGAACAACGATACCCATATGCATTCCCTCGCATAATACTGATATGGTATCATACCACATATGCGGAAAAAGTGCAAGTCAAAGGTTTATTTTTTCGTCGATAGAAAGCAGATCTGCGTCGTTGGGGTCGTGAGAGATGACAACAGCAAGCCGAGCTGAGCGAATGAGCTGCGCCGCATTTCGTTTATTCTGCTCATCCAATCCCGTAAAAGGTTCGTCTAACAAAACGATATCTTTTGAAAATGCGAATGCGCGTGCAAGGGAAACGCGCTGCTTCTGTCCGCCGGAAAGGGACCCGGCTTTGATGTGCAGCTCGTTTTCCATATTAAGGGACTTCAAAATGTGTTCCGCAGATGCGCGATCCGTAACCAAAGCAACATTTTCAAGCGCAGTCAGTCGTTCCAAAAGCCTTGGTTCCTGAAATACAACGGAAATCTTTCGCCGGTCCAATCCTTCGATTGTACCGCTTTCCGGTTTTATAAGCCCGCACAAAATACGCAGAAGCGTTGTTTTGCCGATTCCGGATTCTCCGGTAACGAGCACAACACCGGCATCCGGAAGTGAAACCGAATAGTCTGAAAAAACCGTTTTATCACCGAGCGTAACCGATAAATGCCTGATTTCAATCATATCTCTGCCCCGCCTTTTTCAGAAGTATCCGGATCACATTTTCGAGCAGAACGGATAACAGGATGACAAGCAGCGTCCATGCAAACAGTTCCGGGATTTCGACGTGGATCTTATGGAACTGCATTTGTCTGCCGATTCCGAACTTCGGCAAAGCAAGGATCTCCGCTGTGATAACAGCTTTCCAAGCGAAACCAAGCGCTGTCGATGCGCTCGCGAAAAACGTCGGAAGGATCTGCGGCAATGAAACATAGCAAAGTTTTTTCCAAGGTGTCAGATAAATCTGCGCCATCTCCGAAAGCTGTATGCTGCGATTTTTGATCGCTTCCTCCGTTGTCTGCCAGATCATCGGCACAACAACGATCATTGCGACGATAACCGGAACCATCCCCGACGCAACCGAAACGAGCAATATCAGCGCAAAGGAAGTGATCGGCGTTGTTTTGATCAGCGAACGCAGCGGCTTCAGGAGCCAGTCAAATACGCGGAAATGCGCTGTCAGTACAGCAAACGAAACACCGATCGCACAGCCGAAAAGATAACCGCTGAGGATTCTCAAAATCGTCATTCCGATTGATCGCCATCCGGACGCCGAACAAACGATCTCCTTCATCGACAGCAGCGTATCGAGGGGTGAAGGCAAAAGAAGCAGCCTGCTGCCGACAAGCATCGACAGCAGCTGCCACAGCGTAATATATACCGCGATTGGAACGCAGATGCTTACAATTTTACGAAGGATCCGCATAATAGAAATCGTCGCCCGGCATAGCGCCTCCGATCGATTTCGGATTTGCGTCAAACAACACCTTCAGCATAGCGGATACACTTGCCTTCATCTGCGCGCCGGTGACCAGCGTGATATTGCAGTTGGGAATGGCACGCTTTGCGATCGGTTCCTTGCCAATAATACCTTGAGCCACAACGACAGCAGGCGCATTCTCTTCGGTGACGACTTTTTTCGCGGATGCTTCCGCGTCTTTCAAAAACGCGTCGACCCGGTCCTTATGCGCTGCCAGATAATCGGTGCGTACAATATAAACGCCCTGCACAAGCTGCGTATCATTCTTCTCGTTCCACAGATCGTTGACCCTCAATGCTACGCGGACATTCTCGTTCTGTGCCGATGCAATCGAAACATGCGGTTCCGGCAGCAGCGCGACCTCGGCAGTACCGTCTCCGAGTTTTGCAATCAATTCGGCATTGTCCGAAATATACTCGACTTTGACGGAATCCGTCAAGCCGTTTGCTTCAAGCAGGTAATTCAGGATATACTCCGGGGTGCTGCCTTCACCGGTTGACCAGATTGTCTTGCCTGCAAGATCGGAAACGCTGTTGACCGTGTTGCCGTTTTCCAGCACATACAGCACGCCGAGTGTGTTAATCGCAATCACATTGATCTTGCCCTCGGTCTTTTTATAGAGCACAGAAGCCAGATTGATCGGAACCGCAGCGATATCCACTTCACCGTTTACGATCTTTGCAGTAACCTGATCCGGTGCTGTGAAAAGCTCTACGCTGTAGCGATCCTGCATATCCTGCATCATATAGGCAAGGCCTATTCCGGTCGGCCCTGCAAGGGCTGCGACGCGCACGGGCACAGCCGGCGTCTGTTCTGCATTCTGTTCCGTCTTCGCGCATGCAACAACAGATACCAGCATCAAAAGTGAGAGACAAATCACTATCATCTTTTTCATGGTTCATATTCCTCCAACAATTCTATTACTTTTCCGTTTCTGCGGATCTTGTGTTCTTTCTCCAGTGTATCCAGCGCACGGTACAGCGTTGCGCGGCTGATACACAAGGATTCGGAAAGTTTTGTATAACTGTTTGCAGTATAAACGCCTCCGGTTGACTCTGCAGTAAACAGTGTCATGATGCGCCCGGCAACCGTGTTCTTCGAAAAAGCATCAAGACGTCTGTTCAAAAACCGGATCCTGCCGTTCAGATAAGAGAGGTAGTTTTTCAGCACAGTACGATTGTCCGAAAGCAGATTCAGCATCTCCTCTTCCGGGATGATCAATACACGCGTGCGTTCTCTGGCTCGGATATCCGTCACAAATGAAGCATCTTCTCCACAGATCGAGGCAGCGCCAAACAGATCGTTCCGTTTCAATACGCTCATATGCATCAATCCGTCTCGGCTTTTGCGATTCACCTCCGCGCTTCCGCGCAGCATGATTCCGATCCTGTTTGTGGTATCTGTTTTTTGATAAAGATATTCACCCCCGTCATATTCTGCAATCGAAACGTTTGATTGATACAGCCATTTCCGAATACGGTCTTCCGGGACGTCCCGGAACAGTACCGTACCGTTCAGTTGGTGCGCATAGCGTTCTGCATCTGCAATCGTACTCATTTACTGTCATTTCCGTTTCATATGTTACAGATATGCTAACATTGATCTTTCTACTTGTCAACACACATTTTTAAATATATAATGGGTGCATGAAATTGATCAGTTGGAATGTGAACGGGCTTCGTGCCTGTCTTGAAAAGGGATTCGACGATTTCCTGCAAGCGGAATCGCCGGATATCATTGCGCTGCAGGAAACAAAGCTGCAGCCGGACCAGCTTACCTATACGCCGGAAGGGTACCATGCGTATGTGTTCAGCGCGCAGAAAAAGGGGTATTCCGGTACTGCAGTGTTTACAAAGGAAGAACCAAAGGATGTTCGGTTCGGGATCGGCGACGCTCGCTTTGACGCGGAGGGCAGAGTCATTACTTTGTTCTATCCCGGATTTACGTTTGTAACTGTATACGCGCCGAATGCACAGGAAGGATTAAAACGTCTTGATTTCCGTACCGATTTTGAAACTGCGATCTGCGCATATCTTTCGGCACTAGCAAAGAACGATCCCGTCATCTATTGCGGCGATCTGAATGTTGCACATCGGGAGATCGATCTCAAGAATCCCGGTCCGAACCGCGGAAATGCCGGTTTTTCCGACGAGGAGCGCGCCATGTTCGGCACACTTTTGGACGCCGGATTTACGGACACATTCCGATTTAAATATCCCGATCGGAAAGACGCATATTCCTGGTGGAGCTACCGGTTCCGGGCGCGTGAGCATAACGCGGGATGGCGCATCGATTATTTTCTCGTGCGGAAAGAAGATTGTGACAGAATCCGTGACGCAATCATCTACAGCAATGTTTACGGCAGCGACCACTGCCCCGTCGGTCTTATATGGGAGGGAACATGGAACTGATCCTTGCATCGCAATCGCCCCGGCGTCATGAGATCATGGAATTCATGGGGCTAACCTATCAAACAGAAGTCTGCACCGAACCGGAGCAGATCCCTGACGGCCTTTCCATCTCGGAAACCGTAATGCACCTTGCATCGCAAAAAGCAGCCTATGCGCTGCGGCTCCATCCGGACGCTTGCGTGATCGGCGCCGACACGATCGTCGATCTGGACGGAGAGATCATCGGAAAACCGAAATCCCCCGACGACGCCGTTCACACGCTGAAGCGCATGCAGGGACGTTCGCATATTGTTTATACCGGTCTTGCCGTGCTGAAAGAAGGGTATTCCGACGTTCGCTATGTGACGACGAAGGTACGCTTCCGTCCGATGAGCGATACGGAGATCCGATGGTATGTTTCGACCGGCGATCCTTTGGACAAAGCCGGTTCTTACGGTGCGCAGGGATTGGGTTCTGTTTTTGTGGAATCGATCGAAGGGAACTATTTTAACGTCATCGGACTGCCTGCTCCGGTGTTGTATGAGATGCTGCTGAAAGCACGGGCGATCCGGGAAAACCGCACATGAACACAATTCTGGAAGACAAGATAGCCCTGCTTCCCGAGAAGCCGGGTGTATACAAAATGCTGGACGATACCGGCACGGTGATCTACGTCGGGAAAGCGAAGATCTTGAAAAACCGTGTCCGGCAGTATTTCCAGTCTTCAAAAAATTATTCACCGAAGGTTCGTGCAATGGTTTCCCATATCGCGGATTTTGAAACGATCGAGGTCCACAGCGAGGTCGAAGCCCTGTCGCTCGAGAGCAATCTCATCAAAGAGTTCATGCCGAAGTATAACATCCTTTTGAAGGATGATAAACATTTTCCGTACTTTCGAATCGATATGCGTCAGGATTTCCCTCGGATCGAGATTGTGCGGCGGGTCAAATCCGACGGCGCAACCTATCTCGGTCCGTACATTGTCGGTCCCTCCGTGCAGGAGGAGCTCCGGCTTGTGTATGATTTATTCCCGCTTCGACACTGCAAAAAGAACATTGCGCATATGCAGGCCCGCGGTGAACGCCCCTGTCTTCTGCACCATGTTGGCAAATGCTGTGCGCCCTGCAGCGGAAAAATCACGCGTAATGAATACCATGCATATCTCAACGATGCAATTCGTCTATTGAATGGAAAAAGCGGCGATCTGATTCCTTATCTGACACAAAAAATGCAGGAGGCTTCCGATGCGCTTGACTTTGAGCGGGCAGCTATGCTTCGCGATAAGCTGAAAGCGACCCTGGCTCTGCGCGAAAAGCAAGCTGCAATCAGTGCCAACGATCTTTCCGCGGATGTCTTTGCAGTCGATTCGCTGAACGATGCGCGTATGGTCTTTGCCCTTTTTGTGCGCGGCGGAAAAGTGATCGGTACGCACGCGTTCCCGCTGGAGGGTGACGGCGATGATGCTCCGGCTGAATGGCTGCATGCATTTCTTGTTCAGTATTACGGGCAGGACGGCATCGAGATCCCTCCGCTGGTACTACTTGCTGAGGAATGCACAGATATGCCTGCGATTGAAGAATGGCTGTGTGAGCGGAAACACCGAAAGGTTTCTGTCAGCGTCCCGCAGCGGGGCGCAAAGCATCAGCTGACAGATATGGCAAAGCAAAATGCCTCTGCACTTCTTGCAAAAAACGATCGTATCCGGACCCGTGAATGGGAACGCGGCGAAGGCGCGCTTGCTGCGCTGTCCGGTATACTCGGTTTGGATGAGATCCCCTCCCGCATCGAGTGTTTCGATAACTCGCATCTGATGGGGACCAATACCGTTGCTTCCATGGTCGTGTTCCGGGACGGTAAACCGGATAAATCCGCATACCGACACTTTCGCATCCGTTCCGACGCCGGCGGTGACGATCTTATCGCCATGCAGGAGGTGCTCACGCGCAGACTTTCCGGCGGCAGTGAACTGCCGGATCTGATCGTGCTTGACGGTGGCAAAACGCAGCTTGCAGTCGGCGTTTCCGTACTTTCCGAGCTGAATCTTTCGCACATCCCGATCTGTGCCCTTGCCGAATCCGATGAGATCATCTATCTGCCCGAACAGGACGATCCGATCCTGATCCCGAAGAACAGCGCGCCTCTGCATCTCATTGAACGACTACGCGACGAAGCGCACCGGTTTGCGATTTCATACCATCGGAATCTGCGCAGCAAAAGCGCTTTATACTCCGTGCTCGATTCCGTCCCCGGCGTCGGAGAAAAGCGCAAGCGCGCGTTGTTTGACGCGTTCCTGACTGTAGAAGCGATCAAAATAGCAAGCGTCGAGGAGCTTGCCGCAGTCAAAGGAATGACGTCTGTGTCTGCGGAAACGGTATTCCGATATTTTCACAACGAAAACGAATAACCGGCGAATCTCGCCGGTTATAATCATTCTTGTCTAAATGCTTCCTTGACCTCGTCGGTCATTGTTATTCCGAACAGCGTATAAGAAGCGTTCTCTGTCATTAATATTGTTGATTGATATCCGCGCAGTCTCGGCGATTCAAACGGCGGACGGTGCAGTGTGTGCGGAGCATAGCCGACATTCTCTTTTCTCTCTGTTGCTATGATTGTTTCTTCGATCCTTGTAATCTCGTTTGCGCAGATCTGGAACGGAATTCCCTTTTGATACGGGTCTTTTGTACTGATTCCGGACACGCTTTCACCATTTATTCGACAGTACGAATGGTGTGCAGCACGGAGCACGCAGTATGCTCGATATCCTTGATAGACGAAGAATACAGCTAACAAGATGTAAATGATTACCTGCCATTCAATTCTGTTCTGCACACCCAAAGCGAAGGGAATCAGAAACAAAACCGCTATTACCGGAATGGCAGCAACATAAAAGCAGAATGTGGCGCGTGCTTTTTTCAAAGAATCTCTGCTGCAATTGAATTGCTTCTCCATATAAAAAGTCGGGAGCGCAAAATGCGCTCCCGTATCCTTTCGGAATTATTCTTCTTCCTCGTCCTCGCGCTTTGCCTGCTCGATGATCTTCTTCGCCTGATCGGCGGGAACATCCTCATAGCGGGTGAACTCGCTGCGGAAGGAACCGCGCGCCTGTGTCATGGAGCGCAGGTCGGTCGCATACTTGAACATCTCGGAAAGCGGAGCTTCCGCGACGATCTCGGTACCGCCGTTAGAAGGCGTCATGCCGAGCATTCTGCCGCGGCGACGGCTGAGGTCGCCCATGATGTCACCGACGTTGTCGTTCGGAACCCAGATGTAGTAGGTGTAGATCGGCTCGGTGAGCGCAGGGCTCGCCTTGACGCAAGCAGCCTTATAGGACAGTCTTGCTGCGCTCTTGAACGCAACTTCCTTGGAATCGACGGGATGATACTTGCCATCGTACAGCGTCGCCTTGATGCCGACCATCGGATATCCCGCGAGCACGCCGTGCAGCATGGCTTCACGCAGACCCTTTTCGACTGCCGGGATGTATTCCTTCGGAACTACGCCGCCGACGATCGCGTTAACAAACTCGAAATCAACGCCTTCGGGCGCCGGCTCGAACCGCATCTGAACGACACCGAACTGACCGCTGCCGCCGGACTGCTTTTTATGCTTACCTTCCGCTTCC
>JAFOQN010000163.1 GCA_017393775.1 Clostridia bacterium | reverse complement strand
CTTCTATCACGTCGAGCAGGGGGATGAAACCTACGGCATCCTGTTGAGAAACAACCTTGTGAAGACGCTTTGCGCCCTGTTCGGCGTCGAGGATCTTGAAACGGCGAACCTGCGGGAAAAAGCCGGTTCGTACCTGAAATCGATCGGACTCACCGCGGAGCAGCTTGATATGCTCAGCGCAAAGCTCGGCGCGTAACCTTATCTGCGTCAAAAAATATGGGAAAAATCCGTAAACAGAATCCGCCCGGGGAGGTTCCCCGGGCGGATTTTTACGCGGATTTTATTTTTTCAGGAATGCGGCGATGCGTTCAAGATAATCCGGCGCTTCGTCGTAGACGGCGTGTCCGTATCCCTCATAGATATAGGATTCGCAATGCAGCGCTTCGATCAGATCGTAAGAAGCCTGCACGCCCAGCACGCGATCCTCCCCTGCGCCGAGCACGAGCGTCGGACAGGCGATCTTTTGGATCTCGTCCGAAACGTCAAAGGACAAAACCGCGTTTGCGGAAATCAGAAAATTCGTGAAATCCCGCTCGGCCGCGCCCTCGCCCGAAGCGACGATCGCATCCTTGTACTGCGCATAGAACGACGGCGTATAGACGCTTTCGCCGAAGGCTTCCATGAGCGCGGACGTGTTCCGCGCCTCGGCAAGCGCGATCCATTTTGCGAACGCTTCCCGATTGCCGTGCGTCACGTTCATCGCCGTGGAGCAAAGGATCAGCGACGATACCCGCTCCGGCGCGTCGACCGCAATTCTCTGCGCGACCATGCCGCCCATGGAAACGCCCATCAGATGCACGCGATCGAGCCCCAGCGCATCGAACGCGGCAAGCGTATCCTTTGCCATGTCCGCAATCGTGTACCCTTCCGGTTCCTCCTTGACGTGGTCGAACAGATACACGTCGTACTCCTTTGCGAGAAGCGCATACGCGGAGACGATCCCTTCGGCGGAGCCCATGACGCTTTTCAGCGCCAGCCCCGGCAGAATGACGAGCTTTTCGCCGGTTTCGTTGCCAAAGTGCAGACAGTCCATTTCCGTTTCTCCGATCGTTACCGTTTTCACAAGCGTCTCCTTCGGCGGCTCCCGCTTTGCGCAGCCGAAAGACCCGATGCCGATCAGCAGCGCGCAGACCAACAGGATCGCGATCCGTCTTTTTTTCATTTTCCCGCCCGTTCCGTTATGCCGCCGGCGCAAGCGCCTCGTCAAGCACAAAGGGCACGTACTGCTCCTTCGCCTTCACGACGCCGTCCGGATAGATCGCGGCAAAGTCGCTCTTCATGGAAATCGGGATGAAGCCCTTCGCGGCGTAGTCTGCGGACTTTGCGTCCCAGTCCTGCTTGCCCCATTCGCGGAAATTGTCGTCGGCAACGACCATGTACGCCTCGGCGCGGTACGGATTTCTTGCGTCGATCGTATAGTTCATCATGCTCGTATCGCTGCCGCTGTTGCCGAACGCCAAAACGGGACGCTGCCCGATCTCGCGCTCGATATAGATGGACTTGTTGGCGTTCAGGTTCTTCTGGATAAAGCCGCCGGTCAGCACCAGCTCGTCGCCGTTTTCATACTTGAAATCCATGTTGGACGGCTCGTCCTCGTGTCCCTTCTGCTTGACCTCGAAGTCCGTACCGATCACGTGCTCCGGCAAAACGTAATCCCGGATGGGCGAATTGGCGACGATCGCGCGGGTCGTCGTGCGCTCGGTTCCGCTGATGACCCAGATCTCGAACCCGTTTTTGTAGAGGTATTCCACGAGCTCGACCATCGGCAGATAGAAGTTGTCGATGTAGCGCATGTTTTCAAAGCTCTGCGTGTTCTTTTTGCCGAATTCCTCGACGTACGCGGAGAATTCCTCCACCGTCATGCCCGCGTAAGCCTTTGCGAAGTTTCTCGCAAGCGTCTCGTCGGCAAGATAGCCCGGCTGAATGGCGGCGGCGACCTGCTTCAGCTCGTCCGAAACGCGCTCCGGGTGGTCGACGAGACAGTATTCGATGAACATCATCGTGTCGTAATAGGTATAGTACGT
Organism: Clostridia bacterium; assembly: GCA_017393775.1. Lineage (GTDB taxonomy): Bacteria > Bacillota > Clostridia > Christensenellales > CAG-138 > UBA3792. The sequence goes on along the minus strand of JAFOQN010000163.1, from coordinate 3,192 downwards.
CTCGCAGGTGAGCGTGCCGTCCATGTCGAACACGGCGATGCGGTCCTTTTCCGGAATATAGTCCTTGCCGCCCTCGGTCGTGACCGCGGTGACGTAGTCGATCAGCGCCTGCTTTGCGCCGGAGCCCTCGTTCCACAGCGACAGGGGCGCGGCTTCATCCTTCGGCGCTTCTGAAGGCTGCTTCCAGCCGACGCCGAAGGCGTACAGAACGCTGACGAAGATCAGCGCGCAAAAGAGTACGGCGGCGACACAGCGCCAGATCCTGAGTTGCTTTGTTGTGTTCATTTTCCCTTGTTCCCTCATTTTCTCATGATACGGAAAAACAATATAGCAAGCTCTGTCCAACAAATGTCCAACAGGGTTTGCCCCGTCTCATTGCGCCGCGTTCGCCGCGCAGGGTTTTGTTGGACATTTGTTGGACAGGTTATGATAGATAAAAAAAGATATCTGCACATAAAAGAGGATATGAAAATGAAAAACACGATGAGAGCACTGATCCTTGCGGGAACGATCCTGCTTCTGCTTTGCGGGTGCGCGGCCGGTTCCGGGAAGGACGAAACGAACCCGGCTTCCGACGGCGCATTCTCTTACGTGCACGATCCGCGGGAAAATCCGGAAGCGATGAAGGACGTCGTGGTAAACCCCGCCGCGGTGTACGGTTTTTCGCCGGATCCGGATTCCAAACGGCTCGGCGTATATGCGGAATATGACTGGACGGATCCGCAGTTTGTCGCCGGCGCAAAGGAAGAGCGCAGGACATATCATGAATCCATGCACACGATGATGGACGTTCTTTACGCGATGCGCGCGGACGGCGCGACAATGGAGGAGATGGCGCGCGCCGTCTCGACCGAGCGCAACCGGCTGCGCCTTGCGGCATACGAGAACGATCCGGAAGGGCTCGAAACGCTGAAGAAAAGCAATCTGGAAGCATACGGGCACGAGGACGGACCGACGCCGGACGAGCTGTTTGAAAAATACGGAAGCTGGCAGGAGGTCCTGCAAAAAGCCTTCAGCACCAACATGGGCATGGACGCGTGCTGCGGGCTGTACGACGAATACTATCCGCTCTACGTTGAGCTCGGATACGTCAACTGATTTCGGTTGCGCATTGATACGATCCGCAATACATGGACAGCGAGATCGGAACGATCATAAACGGAGGGAACCGGCATGAAAAAGATATTGGGCATTACGTTCGGCGGCTTGCAGAAGAGGGCGATCCTGCTCGTCGCTTTGATGCTTCTTCTGCTGGCGGCCATGTTCGTCGGCATTACGGTCTACCAGAACCGTTTGCTTTTAAACGTCGTTTCCGAAACGCGCGTCGAACAGCAGAACGCCATTTCCGAGACGTCCAAAGCCACGATGCATCAGGTCATCGAGGGCTCGCTCGTTTCGTCCACGGAGCTTCAGGCGAACCTTGCCGACAACGATTTTGCCGAGATCGTCAGCAATACGCGTATGCTGCAAACGATGGCGGAAGGCATCCTGGAAAACCGCGCCAACCTCTCCCCGCTGCCGGTCGCGCTGCCGGACGCCGCAAACGACGGAACGTCCTCCGCGTTCGTGCTCTTTGAGAAGGGCGTGGATTACACGAAATCCGAATACCTCGGCTACCTTGCGCATCTCTCCGCCCCGATGATCGCCATGCATCGGAACTCGCAGAAGATCGACGGCTGCTATATCGGATTGAAGGACGGCACCGATCTTTGCGTCGACGACAAGGCAGGGATCAAGCTCACCGAATCCGGCGAGCCGATCCCGTTCCCGGTTACGGAGCGTCCGTGGTTTCTCGGCGCGCTTCGATCGGACGATTTGTATTTTACCGGCATCACGCGCGACGCGTTTTCCGGAAAGCTCCTCATTACCTGCTCCGCGCCGGTTCATCTGAACGGCGAGATCGTCGGCGTCGCCGGGATCGACGTCGTGCTCTCGAGCGTCAGCGACTTTATCGAGTCCTCCGGACAGGGCGCGTACTCCTACCTGATCAACGACCGCGGTCAGGTGATCCTCGGCCCCGAAGCGGACGGGATCTTCAAGGTCACGCTGCAAAGCGAGGCGAAGGATCTGCGTTCCTCCGACAACGAAACGCTTGCATCGTTTATCGAAGCCGCGCTGCGCGGATCGACGGGTCTCTGGACCGTGTCCGTCGACGGAACGGAATACTATATGGTGGGCTCTCCCGTGCCGACCGTCGGCTGGGCGGTCGTGAACGTCGTGGAGAAAAGCCTGACCGAGCAGCCGGAGCAGGCGCTTCTTTCCGCATACGACGGGATCAACGAAACCGCGAGCGCGACGTTTCAGAAGGAGTCCGCAAAAACGAACCTGATCGGCATTCTGCTGCTCGCGGTCGCATTTCTGATCGGCAACGGCGCCGCCATGCTCGCGGTCAACCGCATGGTCAAACCGATCCGGCAGATGACCGAGGATATCACCCGATGCGGACAGACCGGACAGCCGTTCGAAATGCAGGATCGATACCGCACGAACGACGAGATCGAGGTGCTTGCCGAGTCGTTTGCCGATCTTTCAAAAAAGATCCGGAAGTATATTCAGGACATCACCGCGATCACCGCGGAAAAGGAGCGCATCAGCACGGAGCTGGCGCTTGCGACGCGCATTCAGGCGGATATGCTGCCGAGCATCTTCCCGCCGTATCCGGATCGGACCGAATTCGATATCTATGCGAGCATGGACCCGGCAAAGGAGGTCGGCGGCGATTTCTATGATTTCTTCCTGGTCGACGACGATCATCTCGGCATCGTGATCGCGGACGTGTCCGGCAAGGGCATTCCCGCCGCGCTGTTCATGATGGGTTCGAAGATCCTCGTGCAGAACTACGCCATGACCGGCATGCGTCCCGCCGACGTCCTCGCAGCCGTCAATCACCAGATCTGTCAGAACAACCGCGAGCAGATGTTCGTCACCGTCTGGCTCGGGATCCTGGAGATTTCCACCGGCAAGCTGACCTGCTCCAACGCCGGACACGAATACCCCGTGCTGAAAACGCCGGACGGCGATTTCGAGCTGTACCGCGACAAGCACGGCTTTATCATCGGCGGCATGGACGGCATGCGCTATAAGGAATATGAGCTTACGCTTTTGCCCGGCACGAAGCTGTTCGTCTACACCGACGGCGTTCCGGAGGCGACGGACGCCGACGGCAGTCTCTTCGGCACGGAACGAATGGTT
>JAFOQN010000162.1 GCA_017393775.1 Clostridia bacterium | reverse complement strand
GTATTTGCGTCGACAGAGTCGCCGCATCGTTTGAGTCCCTCATCATAACGCTGCAAAAACAGCCACCCGCCGGGTGACCCGTGGGAACCGCAACGGAGAGGGTGCGCGGTGACATTTCATCCGGGCAGGATGAAATGCCAAAAACAAAAATGTCGCCGCGAAAGCTTTGACATTCGCGGCGATATGGCAGGGGCAGAAGGACTCGAACCCTCAAGAACGGTTTTGGAGACCGCTATGTTACCATTACATCATGCCCCTATTCAGTTTGCAAGCGGTATCATACCACAGCCGTAAACAAAATGCAAGTGTTTTTTATGATCCGTCAGCCGATAAAGCGCCATTCTCCCGAATCACGCGCGGAGAGATATTTCTGCAGGATCTCCTCCTCATCGTTCACATCAAGGACCGGTTCCTGGATCGGCTCGTTGCACAGCCACGCATAATAGTCTGCGACCGCTTCGATCAAAGAAGACAGGATCTCTTCGATCGTCGAACGCGCCGTACATACCGGCAAACGAATCATCGGAACGTCGTCCGGATTGTCGAACACCGGATAAGAATCGAAATCTGCCCAATAGAACAGATATCCGACGCGTTTTCCTTTTCGTGTGACAAGATAGTGTTTATATTCAAAATCAATATACAGTGTGATCGGAAAACGGTATTCCGTTTCCAGCCAACGAATGAAGGAATGCAATTCATGTTTCGTTTCCTTTGGAATTTTACTATCGAAACAATAATTGAATCCCGGTTCAATGGCGTCTGAAACTTCAACCGAAACGCTCTGCGCTCTGTCCCACACGTTACCCTTTGTCATGCTTGAACCACTTCCTCACACAAGCTGCACGATATAATCATGCTGTGGCTTCCTTACTGTCTCAACGAAACACCGGCTTCCCATCGTACAGAAACGCCTTGAGGAGTTTTCTGTATTTGGATTCCTGCAGCACCCCGATCGAAACAAGATCATATTCATCGCTCGCATTGTTCAGCTGCAGCCAAGGATCGACGTAATATTGTTCCGGGCCGGATGCGATGAGATACATAATGTTCGCAAGCTCTTTCAGTTTATCCGGCTTTGCTTCGTACCATTGCCGCAGATATGCGACAATGCGATCAAACACAGCGTTAACGTCAGTCTGCCCTTCCCCTGCGGTCGAAAGATAATGATTCAACACGTCGATGATCGCTCTATGATCACCGCGGCACGCAGACAAATTGAGCGTGACCTCACTTAACGGATCCTCATCTTCCAGCAAATGATCCAGTAACAATGCGAATTGATCATTTTCGCCTGCCGCAAGCAACAGCTTGTGATATAGCGCTTCTTCGTAGGTCAACAATTCGGATTCTCCTCCTCTCACACAAACTGCACAATATAGTCGTGCAGGTTGCGGTAGGCGATGCGTTCGAAGCGCCTCTGCTGAATATGCATGATTCTATTTTGAAAAAAACGGTTTCTTTTCGTACAAGAATGCTTCCAAGTATTCTCTGTACTCGCTTTCCTGCAATACCTTTATTTCTACCATGTCGTATTCTTCGCTTGCCATATACAACTGATACCACGGTTCTTCATAAGGTTGCTCCGAGCTGAATGCAATCACATGCATGGTTTGTGAAAGGTCCTTCAAACGATCCGGGTCCGCTTCATAACGCTCTTTTAAGTATCCAACAACCCGATCGAATGCCGCTTTTGTATTGATCTGCCCTTCCTTTGCTGTCAAAAGATACTCTTTCAGAACGTGAATCACCGCATTCACATCTCTGCGTGCTGCTGAAAGTGCAAGCGTCACGTCGCTTAACGGATCCTCTTCCGCAAGCAAACGATCCAGAAAAGATGCGAAATGAACATCCATGCCGGCCCCAAGCATGACTTTATAAAACAGCGCTTCCTCGTATGTCAGCATTTTTTCGGATTCCCCCCTCCTTATACAAATTGCACGATATAGTCGTGCAGATTGCGGTACGCGATGCGCTCGACCTCGACCGGTGTGAACCCTTCCGAAAGAAGCGCGTTGAACAGCGCCGGAAGATCGGACGGGTTTCTGAGGTCTTTCGGATAGCGCTGCATGCCGTCGAAGTCCGAGCCGATGCAGACGTGATCGATCCCGCCTACCGAGACTGCATGCGAGATGTGCCGCACGATGTCCGCAATCGTTGCATGACCGGACTCACAAAGCTGCGGACCGTAGAAATTGATCCCGATGACACCGCCCTTTTGTGCGATTGCCTTGATGTATTCGTCCTTCAGACAGCGCGGCGCGTTCTGAAGCTTTCGGCAGTTCGAATGCGACGCAAAGATCGGCTGTGTGGAGAGTGCCAGCGCGTCCTCAATGCCGTCGTCAGAAAGATGCGACACATCAAACGCGATCCCGAGCCGGTTCATTTCGAAAAGGATCTCGCGCCCCGCCTGCGAAAGACCGCGGCGTTTTTTGCCCTGCCCCGCGCCTGCAAGCTCGTTGTCCGAGTTCCATGTGAACGTCATTGCGCGAACGCCGAGGCGGTACAGATCTCTGAGGATCGACGGCGACGCGCCGAGGCACTCCGCGCCTTCGACCGCAAGCACCGTGGCGATCCTGTCGGAACGCGGATCAAAGTCCTTTGTAAGCGGTACAATCTCCGGGTGCGTTTCCAGCATGGTATGGTAGCGGTCGATCATGATCAGCACCTGTTCGAGCGGCGGAACCTTCAGCGTCGTATCCGCCCATGCCGCCAAGAATTGCAGCGCGACCCCGCCCTTTTGCAGGTTTTCCAGCGTGATCGTCTGGTTTCGCTTCTGCGTGTCGATCGTCCAGCCGTAGTCCATCGCGCCGAACAGATAGTCGCAATGCGCGTCAGCCACGTAAAACTGCATCTGTATCTCCTCTCCGAAAAGAAAGGGGCAGAATTGCTCTGCCCCGCTTGCTTCTTATTTCGCGTAATCGACCGTACGGGTCTCGCGGATAACGTTGACCTTGATCTGGCCGGGATACTCGAGCTCGCTCTCGATGCGCTTTGCGATATCCTTTGCCATGATGACGGTTTCGGTGTCGCTGACACGCTCCGGCTTGACGATGATACGGACTTCGCGGCCCGCCTGGATTGCGTAGGAGTAATCGACGCCCTCGAACGAGTTTGCGATCTCCTCAAGCTTTTCGAGGCGCTTGATGTACGCCTCAAGCGTTTCACGGCGCGCACCGGGTCTTGCCGCCGAGATCGCGTCCGCCGCCTGCACGAGCACCGCTTCGATCGAGTTGGGATCGACGTCGCCGTGGTGCGCCATGATGCAGTGGATGACCGCGTTGTTCTCGCGATACTTTTTCGCCAGGTCTGCGCCGATCTGCGCGTGGCTGCCCTCGACCTCGTGGTCGATGGACTTGCCGATGTCGTGCAGGAGACCTGCACGTTTTGCGAGCGCGACGTTTGCGCCGATCTCCGCCGCCATGATGCCGGCGAGATGCGCGACCTCAATCGAGTGCCGCAGTACGTTCTGACCGTAGCTGGTGCGGTACTTCATTCTGCCGAGGTAACGGATAAGCTCATGATGCAGACCGTGTACGCCGACTTCGAGAACCGCGGCTTCGCCCGCCTCGCGGATCGTCTGATCGACTTCCTTGCGCGCCTTCTCGACCATTTCCTCGATGCGCGCGGGATGGATGCGTCCGTCCATGATCAGCTTTTCAAGGCTGATGCGCGCGATCTCTCTGCGCACCGGATCGAACGCGGACAGGATGACCGCCTCCGGCGTGTCGTCGATGATCAGGTCGACGCCGGTCGCCGTTTCGAGCGCGCGGATGTTGCGTCCCTCGCGGCCGATGATGCGGCCCTTCATATCGTCGTTGGGCAGGGAGATCACGCTCACCGTGCTCTCGGCGACATGGTCGGCGGCACACTTCTGGATCGCCATGGCGATGATGTTCCGGGCCTTC
>JAFOQN010000161.1 GCA_017393775.1 Clostridia bacterium | reverse complement strand
GGCTGCGGCGCGGCGATCGCGACCAGCTCGATGGCGACCGAGCTCATCAAGGGCAAGCCGCTTGCAGAGGTCGAAAAGCTGACGAACGAAGCGGTCGTGGAAGCGCTGGAAGGACTTCCGCCCGTGAAGATCCACTGCTCGGTGCTTGCCGAGGAAGCGGTGCACGCGGCGATCGCGGATTATCGCGCAAAAAAAGAAAACAAGCAAAAAGAGGAAGCGCCGAAGGCGGAATAATCACGCCGGTATTTCGCATACTAACCTCAAAAAAGAAAGAGGTGATCGCATGCGAATGGCAATGCTCGGGATCGGCATGGCGGTCGGCATGGCGGCAGCCGCGACCGCGATGTGCACGCTGTATCCGGATATTCCGCGCCGCATGAAGCGGGACGGCAAAAAGGTCATCCAGAAGACGACTCGGATGATGAACCTGTGAAAAGGAGGAGGACAAATCCTCCTTTTTTCATGTTGCAAAGATTTCACAATCGAGTATTGACGAATCGAATGATTTTTCGTATAATATCGAAAGATACAGGAAAGGATCTATGATTATGATTTTGAATTTTACACAGTCAGTACTGTATGGCGCAGACACCTCCTGCCTCAGCGGACTTTTCGGCGGCGGGGACACCGCGGCCGGCGGATGCGCAGGCGGCAATCTCATGACGCTGCTCTTCCCGCTTCTCATGGTTGTGGTTCTGTTGGTCGTCATGATCATTCCGCAGCGTCGCCGCGACAAGAAGGTCAAGGATATGCTGAGCGCTCTGAAGCAGGGCGATCGCGTACGTACCATCGGAGGTATTTACGGGACGATCACTTCCGTAAGGGACGATGTCATCGTGCTGTCTGTCGGACCCGACAAGGTCAAGCTCGTGTTTGCGCGCGGTGCGATCTCGCAGGTCGAAGATGCGGGCGTTGAGAATACCATGACCGAAGAAGTGAAAGACTGATCCGCGATTTTCCCAAAGCCCGGGCTTCCGGGCTTTTTTCTTTGACACTGCAAGGAACCGGACGAGGATGAAGAAACAAATACAACAACAGCGAAAACGCGTACGCCGTGTGCTCATATGGGTGTTCGGCGTTCTTTTCGTGCTCATTGCTGCGATTCTGATCCATTACCGCGGCGTTCATGCATTTCGTTCGGTCGAATATGGCGATACCGTCACGGCAGCGGACTTTACCTTGCGTGACGCGGTGCTGGAAGCGGATGCGGAGGATTTGCCGCTCGGCTGGCATTGTCTGAACCTTTCGATCGGCGGCGTACCGACACCCGTGTTCTTGCATGTCAAGGACACGATCGCGCCGACGGCGGAACCGGTCGACCTTGTCATTCCGATCGGCTCCGATCCCGGACCGGACACATTTGTGAGGAACATCAAGGATGCGGGCACGGTCCGCATAAGCTTCGAGCAAACGCCCGATTTCAGTACGGAATGGACCGATACGATCCGTATCATTTTGGAAGATCGGAGCAAAAACCAAACGATCGTTCCGGTGCACGTTTCCGTCCGCGCCACGGTCGAATCGCTGACTGTGGAGGCAGGGTCTGAGATCCCGTCGGCGGACCGGTTCCGGATCGAAGGCGTCAGCACAACGCAGGTGACACCCATCGAACCCGACATACTGCACCACGTCGGCATTTACCCGATCGTGTTTTTGACGGACAGCGACGTTCGATCGACGTCCGAGCTGATCGTGGTTGATACGGTTGCGCCGCAAGCGGAACCGACGCTTCTGGTGCTTGCGCCGGGCGAAACCGCCGATGCCGAAGCGTTTGTACAGAATGCCGCGGACGAAACGGATCTTTCCTATGCATTCGTGACTGCACCGGATTATGAAAGCAGAGAAGTACAGACGGTCACCGTTCGCGTCACAGACGAGGGCGGTAACACGATCGATCTTGAAAGCGGTCTTTTGATTACCGGCGTCCGCCCGCATGTCATCGAGGCAAGACGCGAAGCGCTGACGAAAGCGGATTTTGAAAACAGTGACGGACAGACGGTCAAAGTCGAACCGTTCATCCCGGATACGCCCGGATCGTTTGCGGTTTCGATCACCGTGAACGACGTTCCGGAAACGCTCGCGGTCACAGTCGTCGACACGACACCGCCGAAGCTTAAGGAAAAGCAGGGGATTGCGTCCGCCGCGCTTTATACGCGGCACGCATATCAGCCGGAAGACATTTTTGAAGCGGAGGACATCACGGCGGTCACGCTTACCTTTGTCGACGATCCGGGTTTTGACACACCAGGCGAGTGCACGGTAACCGTCCTTGCACGCGACACGAGCGGGAACGAAACGACGGCGTCGGTCAAGGTCACGCTATCGGAGGATACGGAGCCGCCGAAGATATACGGCGTGATCGACCGGATCCAGTATGTCGGAGAGCCGATCGCATACTTTGCGGAGGTGTTCTCAGAGGATGCACAGGATGGACCCCTCGAAGTAACGGTTGAATCCGAGGTGCAGCTTTACGAAGAAGGCACCTATCGGGTCGTATACCGCGCACAGGACCTGAGCGGCAATACGGCGGAAGCCGCATGCAGCTTTACATTGATCGAGCGCACGGTGACGGAGGAGGAGCTTCGTACGCTTACAAAGCGTATCATGGCGGAGATCACGACGCCGGATATGGTCGATGCGGAAAAGCTCAAGGCGATCTTCGACTTTGTACAGGAGCGCATCGTTTACGCGAACGGCGTAAACAGCAATTATACCGACTGGCGCAAAGCGGCGTACGACGGCTATACGCAGCGAACGGGCGACTGCTTCAATATCTATTCGCTTACGCGCGCACTGCTCGACGAAGCCGGAATACGCTACCTTTCTGTCGAGCGGCTGAAAACGTCGACATGGCGCACACGGCACTATTGGACAATGGTCGATCTCGGCACGGGCTGGTATATCTTCGATCCGACTTGGACGCCGAGGCACCGTGTAAACTGCTTTATGTGGACAGAGGCGCAGTGCCGCAGCGTCTGGCTGTACTGGAATTACGACGAATCGTATTATCCGCCGCTTGCAACGACACCGTTTGATTACGACGCGGTCGTTGAACTGGAGCGCAGCGGTCAGCTTCCGTAACACAATTGTTGTCATGTCTGTCCATCCGCTCGCATAGGATGCGGCAAAGGGGGTGGGAAGGCTTGGCAACGGCTAAACGGAAAAAGAGAACGAGGATCGCGTGGCGCCCGCTGCTGCGCGCGACGGCACTCGGCGCAGGCGTACTGCTGCTTGCGATCCTGCTCCTGACGCTGTTCGTCTATCGGGAATGGCTGCCGGAATCGGCAATGCCGATCGGGAATACGGTCATCAAGATCCTTACGGCGCTTGCGGCAGGCATTTTTGTCGGTCTCGGACGTGAAAAAGCACCGTGGTATTTCGGCGGGATCGCAGCAGTTCTTTCGCTGCTGTTCTCGATCGTGCTGATGGCGGTCTATCTCGGAACGTTCCGTGTGACATGGAGTCTGCTTGCGGATCTTCTGATGGGCTTTGCAATCGGTTCCGCTGCGGCGGCGCTGCTTCTGAAACGACAACCGGAGTAACAAAAAACGGATCCTTTTTCGGGATCCGGTGTTTTGATTTACGGTCAGATACGGGCGGACATTCTCGCGTAATAGCGGATGCGGGAGGCAAGCTCTTCCGAGAAGTCTTGCTTTTCGGCACGCCAACGCCAGCAGCCGGTCGAGCTCGGATTGTTCATGCGGCAGTCGTCGCCGAGTCCCAGGTAGTCCTGCATCTGCAGGATCGCAAGCTCCGCAACGGAGTTCAGTACGCCGCGCGCAAAGCCGAACGGCATGCCCTCGCGCTCGTTAAGCCCGAGATAATCGACGGCAAACGCAACGCATTCTTTGGGCGCGGTCTCAACCCAGCCCATGATCGGCGTATTGTCGTGCGTGCCGGTGTAGGCGATGCTGTGCACCGGGTAATTGTGCGGCAGCTCTCTCGAATTACCGAAGGGATCAAACCCGAACTGCATGACGCGCATGCCGGGGAAGCCGGAATCGGACAGCAGTTTTTTGACCTCCGGCGTGAGATAACCGAGATCCTCTGCAATGATGGGAAGATTCGGACAGGCTGTCTTGATCGCACGGACCAGCTTCATGCCGGGGCCCGGATACCATGCGCCTGGACGCGCGTCGGCCGCGCCGAACGGAACGCCCCAATAGCTTTCGAGCCCGCGGAAGTGGTCGATGCGGATCACGTCGAAACGGCTTGCTGCTGCGGAAACACGGCGGCGCCACCATTGGAATCCGTCTGCTTCGTGCTTTGCCCAGTCATAGATCGGATTGCCCCAGAGCTGACCGAGCTCGGAGAAGTAATCCGGCGGTACGCCCGCAACGAGCGTCGGATTGTGCCGCTCGTCCATCAGAAACAGCTCAGGCTCCATCCAGACGTCCGCAGAATCGTGCGGGACATAGATCGGAATATCGCCGATGAGTTTAACACCGTGCGCGTTCGCATAGGCGCGAAGCGACTTCCATTGCTTGTCAAATTCGTATTGCAGGAAGCACTGGAAGTCATAATCGTCCTTTAAAAGCGCCTTGTAGTGTACAATGGCTTCGGGTGTGCGATCCTGGATCGCGGGATCCGGCCATGCATACCATGCGGCATTGCCGAAATGCGTTTTGACGGCGCAGAACAGCGCATAGGTATCGAGCCACCATGCGTTTGACTGTACAAATTCCGTCATCTCATTGCGGTCAAAGCGGGCGAACGCCTTTCTCAAAACGGTGTAGCGATTCTCCCAAAGCTTGCCGTAATCGACACGCGTCGGATCGTCACCCCAATCGAGATCGCATTCTTCTTCCCGGAGAAGTCCTTCGCCGATCAGCGTATCGAGATCTATGAGATACGGGTTGCCGGCATAGGTCGAAGCACTCTGATACGGCGAATCAGCATAGCCGGTCGGGTTCACGGGAAGCATCTGCCAATAGGTCTGACCTGCTGCTTTCAGAAAATCAACGAATGCATATGCTTCCTTGCCGAGCGTACCGACGCCGAAACGGGTCGGCAGCGACGTGATATGCATCAGAATCCCAGCTGCACGGTTCATGCATATTCCTTCTTTCTGATTTATGGAAATTTCTGTTCCTATTTTAACATATCTGTGATATAATACAAGACAGAAAATGTGATCATATTCGAAAAAATATATCAATTTGCATAAGTAAGGAGTTTATATGAACAATAACAGTCTTGTGACCCTGTCGCCCGAGGTTGGCGATGCGATCGAACGCAGACTTCCGATCGTCGCAATGGAAAGCACCATTATCTCCCACGGCATGCCCTATCCGCAGAATGCAGAGACCGCGAAAAACTGTGAGCGCATCTGCCGAGAGAACGGCGCTGTTCCCGCAACATGCGCTGTGATCGGCGGGAAGATCTGTGTCGGATTGACCGAGGAACAGATCGACTACCTCGGCAGGGAAGGACAGAAGGTTACAAAAGCAAGCCGCAGGGATCTTCCGATGTTGATTGCGAAGAGCATGGACGGCGCGACAACCGTTGCCGCAACCATGATCGCTGCGGCGTTGGCAGGCATTCGCGTGTTTGCGACCGGCGGCATCGGCGGCGTGCACCGTGGCGCGGAGACGACAATGGACATTTCCGCGGACCTTGAAGAGCTTGCCGAAACACCCGTCTGCGTGGTCTGCGCAGGCGCGAAGAGCATCCTCGATTTGAACCTTACAATGGAATATCTCGAAACCAAGGGCGTTCCGGTGATCGGCTACGGCACGGATGAGCTGCCGGCGTTCTATACACGCAAAAGCGGGATCAAGGTGCCGTGGCGTTCCGATGCGCCGGAGGAAATCGCAGAAGCAATCCGTGCATCCAAGGAGCTCGGCTATCCGGGCGGCATGCTCGTTGTGAACCCGATCCCCGAAGAATACTCCATGGACGCGGACGTCATCAACAAGGCGATTGATGATGCGGTCGAAGAAGCGAAAAAGAAAGGGATCAAGGGCAAGGAGACGACGCCGTTCCTGCTTGCGAAGATCAAGGACCTGACGGGCGGCGAAAGCCTTGTCTCGAACATTCAGCTCGTATACAACAATGTCCGTCTTGCCGCGAGGATTGCCGCTAAGCTGTAATCTTTCGGCGCAAGACGGCCGCGGAAGAACTGCGGCGCGGAGGGATTATGAAAAAACGGGTATTTTCGATTGCGCTGTGCATTCTGCTGACGCTTGCGTTCTTTGCGCACAGCGCAGCGGAGAGCGATCTGATCGGCGACGCGAACGGCGACGGGGAGGTCACCGTTTCCGACGCTGCGCTTGCCATGCGATTGAGCGTCGGGCTGGATTGGCGGATGAACCTTCGCGCAAGGTTCAATTGCGATTTCAACGGCAACGGCGAGATCGACGCAAGCGATGCATCGCAGATCCTGCGGCATGCAGCCGGATTGAAACAACTTGTGATGCCGACAACGGACGCCGTGCTTTTGGAGGAGTTGAACGCGAACAGCCATTATATCGAGCTGTTCACCGAATGGATCGCAAGATATATCCAGTCGCTGCCGACACAGAATCCCTATCGCAAAGTCCTGTATGAAGCCGCAAAATACATCGGTACGCCGTATGAAGAGATGGACTGCAGCAAGTTTGTTCGCACGGCATATCGCGACGCGGGCATATCCACTTCCGTTTACCCGCAAACCAACAGCAACGGAACGCTGGTGTGGTACCAGAGCAACAGACCGGAGCGTCTGCATGAGATGCCGATGATTGAGGAGCTTGAATTTGACATCGATGTGCTGAACCCGGGCTATGTGCTGATCTATATCAACCCGGAAACAGGCATGGGAAACCATCTTGCACTCTATGTCGGAAAGATCGACGGGGAGCCGGTCATCATGGATTCGGGCAACGACGGTGTCCGTCTGCAGGGATTGTGGTCGGGCGGATCATGGGAGCTGACCTATTATGTCGATCCGCTGGGATAAAGAACGATGAAACCGTAACAGGGTATTGTGTGTCATGAGAAGACGATTTTTTGCGCTTTTACTGTGTCTGTGTCTGCTGTGCATTTGCCTTTCAACGACCGCGGAAGAAGCCGACCGGCTTTCGGGCGATGCAAACGGGGACGGAACGGTTACTGCGTCCGACGCGGCGCTGACGCTTCGGTATGTCGTCGGACTGGACGACGGAATGGACCTTAGGGAGCAGCTGCAGGCGGACATCAACGGCAACGGCGAGATCGATGCGGACGACGCGGCGGCGATCCTCCGGTATGTTGCGAAGCTGAGTCCGCTGTCGATTGTTTCCACGGATGCGGCAACACTGGATCTTTTGAACGCACGCTCCACCCTCAGTGCGGAACGAACGGAGTGGACGGCAAGACGCTTGTATGCCATGCCTTCGGGCAGACGAAAGAATGTCATCTATACCGCGGCAAGGTACCTCGGTGCACCTTACGGGACCGGAAACGGACAACTGGACTGCAGTGCATACCTTCGCACGGCGTTTCAAAACGCGGGTATTCCCGAGACGGTGTATCCGCACACAAACAGCAACGGCACGCTGGTGTGGTTCCGCAATTACCATCCGGACAGGCTGCATGAAACAGATCCGGATTCATGGCGGGACTGGAAGCCCGGCTGCGTGCTGATTTACATCAACCCAGCAACGAAACGCGGCAGTCATGTTGCATTGTACGTCTGCGAGGTCGACGGCAAGCCGATCGTAATGGAATCGCGGCGTGAGGAATGCGACGGTGTCCGCGTCGGCATCCTGATGAAGGATGAAGAAAAGTGCGTGCTGACCTATTATGCCGATCCGTTCCAATAATGCATCACAAAAAGGGGCTCATCGCAGGCGTTCTGTCAAGGGGGATTTCAAAAGCACAGTCGGTTTCGGTCGTCTGTACTTTTTTCGTTGTATCCTATTGGAAATCATGATAGAATCAATACGATAAATCGACATTTGTGAAGATGTTTATGAAGGTTATGTTATGCGAGGATGCGGATTGGCTACTGTCAGAAGAAGCGTTTTCAATCTATGCTTCCTGTATGTATCATCCGACATACAAGGACTATAAAGGACAGATGGATGACCTGTTATGCGATCCGTCGACAAAAGTATTTGTATATGAAGATCAAGGCAGGAAAACAGGTATGATAATCCTGAAGTTTTCAGATGCTGCCGCGGAAATCATTGGAATAG
>JAFOQN010000020.1 GCA_017393775.1 Clostridia bacterium | reverse complement strand
GGCGGCGCGAAGGTCATCGCGACCGGCAGAAGCGACTTCCCGAACCAGATCAACAACGTCCTCGCGTTCCCGGGCATCTTCCGCGGCACGTTCGACGTGCGGGCAAGCGACATCAACGAGGAGATGAAGATGGCGGCGGCAAAAGCGCTTGCGGATCTCATTTCCGACGAAGAGCTTTCCGCGGACTACATCATCCCGAAAGCGTTCGATCCGCGCGTGGGCAAGGCGGTCGCGGCGGCGGTCGCGGAAGCGGCACGCAAGAGCGGCGTCGCACGCATCTGAACCAAAAACACATAAGCGGGCGCAAAGCCCGCTTTTTTCGTATTGGGATAACAAGGTAACCTCATCCACCGCAAGCGGTCCCCCTTCCCCATGCTGAAGCAGGGGAAGGCATTATTTGCGTTGGTTCAAAGGTTTCTCCCCCTTCAGGGTGGGCACCGCTCGGATCATTGCCCCCTTGCACAGGGGAGGCAGGAACCTCGGAAACGAATCGTAGGGGACGTCGACCCCGAGGTCCCGCAAAAAGAATGTTACAAGCACCCCCTGTGTGCAGCGTTGTTTAATTTGTTTATTTTGTATTTTGGGAATGTATGGACTGTCTTTCTACAACAAAAACAACAAAATAAACAAAATACACACACCCCCGTCCGTTACAAACACGATCACCTCATCCGCCTTTCGGCACCTTCTCCTCAAGGAGAAGACTTTGGCTGCATTGACACGGGGGGCTTCTCCCCCTTCAGGGTGGGCAGCGATCCGAGCGCCCGCGGTGCGGGGAGAAGCGAGGTGAGCTGCGACCGAAACAGGAAGTTGAAGGAGTGAAGCGACGCGCAACGACCATGTTTCGGGACGGGGAAGCATGGTACGCGTTAGACGACGCGATGCGTCGTCGCGCGAACTTCCTATGTAACGAAGTGGAACGCCGCGAAGCGGTGATGAGGGGGATTTACGGCAACCCTTGGTTTACCAGCGGGTCATGTTCTTTTCGAACTTGCCGATATAGGATTGTTTCAACTCCTCTGTTGATATGCCGTAGCAAAGAAGTACATCGTTGTAATACATGAGAACATCCGTCAGCTCCTCGACAAGATGTTTTCGCAATTCTTCGCTTTGGCTTGCGGCTTCTCCGCCGTTCTTTTTGATAATATCAATGACTTCGCCTATTTCGCCGATCATCCAAAGCAACTGATCTTTCCCCCGTTCTGGGCTGATCGGTCTCCATTTATCCTTGTATTGTTCCTGCAGTGCTTTTTGCATTTCCAGCATTTCATTGATCCCAAAGTCTTCCATCGTCTGCTCCTCAGATCTTGACCGTCAGGTTCTCCCCCGTGATGCCGACAAACGCGCCCTTCTCCGCCTGCGGGGAATCCGGGTGACAGATAAGCCACTTGTTCCGCATCCACAAAAGCCCCTCTTCGCCCGGCGCGGACGTGTCGATATGCTCCAAAGGCGCGTTGGTCCCGCGTTCGAGCACGACGAGGCAGTTGAAGCTCGATTCTTTGATCCGGCACGGCGCAAAGTGCAGCACGCGTGGATGGATCTCGACAAGCGTTTCGGGCGGGAGATAAAAGCCCTTGACGTCCTTCGCGTCGAGCGTACGGTCATGGATATCGTCCGGCAGCGCCAGAAGCAGCACGAGCCCGGTCGTCGAGTAGTTGACCTCGCTGCACTTATGGTACTCCTCGGCGTTCAGCGTGAAGCCGCGCCCGTTGCAGAAGCCCGCCTGAATCGGCATGCCGCCGAACACGGTCTTCCCCACGGTTTCGATCGCAGGAAGCGCTTCCAGCGCGGGTTCGCTTGCGACGTAACGGTTGCCGCTTTCGGGGATGCTGGTCCGGTCCATGGCGCGGGAAAGCGCATCTGTATCCCGACAGGGCAGAATGCGTCCGTACGGCGCAAACGCCGTATCGGTCACGGAAAACAGCGGAAGATCCGGGTTCTTGCTTTGAAGCTGTTCGAGGATCGTCATTCGATCACCCCTCCGTTTTTATAAAAGTGAATGGTGTACAGAAGTCCCGCCGCGCACGGCTCCAGCCGCCCGTTGAACCGGCTTTTTTCCATCGGGACCGCGTGTGCCGCGTCCACGCCGATGTCCATTTCGGCCTTCAGCCGCGACATAAAATACGGATGCTCGAAGATCCCGCCGTAGAGGATGATCTTGCCGGGGTCCAATAGATACACGACGCTTTTCAGCGCGTCGGCAAGCGCCTCAGCCGCGCGGTCCGCGATCTTTGCCGCGCCCGCGTCGCCGCCCCGCGCCGCATCCAGTACGAGCGCGGTCGTGACCGCATCCCGATCGCCGTTTGTCAGCTTCCAAAGAAGCGGCGTTTCCGTTTCGGAAAGGATCGCCTCGGCATCCTCGCGGATCGCCGCCGGGGACGCGATCGTTTCGAGGCAGCCGGACTTGCTGCAATGACACGGCTTGCCGCCGCGTTTGATCACCGGGATATGTCCGATCTCCGCGCATTGCCGCCGGTCGCCCTCGAAGATCTCGCCGCCCGCAGAGTACGCCGCGCCGATGCCCGAACCGCACCGCAGGAAAAAGACGCTCTCCGGCTGTTCCTCGCGGGATAAAAATGTCTGCGCCGCAAGCAGCGCGCGGACATTGTTCGACAGCACAGCGGGATAGCCCGTATGCGCCTCGAACCGGTCGCAAATCGGAAAATGCAATGTGTCGAGCGCGTCGAAGCTCGTTTTGACCGTGCGTCCGTCCGGTCCGATCACGCCGCGCACGGCGATGCCGAGACCGAGAATGGTACAGCAAAAATCGCGCGTGTGCGCGATCAGATCCATCATCCTGTCGCACAGCATGGAAACGGTTTCCTCCGCGGGCGCTTGAAAGGGCAGCGAAACGGTCTCGCTCGTCAGCACTTCCCCGTCCGTGCGAACCGCGGACAGGATCGCTTTTCTGAGCCCGATCGAAACGCCGAGCGTGCAGAACGAATCGGTTTTCAGCCGCAGCGTGATCTCACGCCTGCCCGCGCCGCCGGAAGGCATGGAACCTTCTTCATAAACGAGCCCCTCCGAGATCAGCTCCGCGACGATCTTCGTCATTGCCGCGGGCGTGAGATGAAGCATAGCCGCAAGGCGCTTGCGGGAAAGCCCGCCGTACCGGTGCAGATTCAATAGCACCGCGGCGCGGTTTTGTCGCTTAAGTCCTGTCATATTGTCGCCTTCGGTCCGCATTTACGCGTCCTCCCGTTTTTCCGGATGCAGCTTCTCACGAAGCAGAATGATCATAGCGCCAATTAGCACCACGCCGATCCCGACAAGCTTCCATGCCGTGGGCTGCTCGTTCAGGAACAGCACGCCGACGATGCTGCTCAGAACCGGCATGAGAAGAAGCCAGAGCTTGACGGTCCACACCTCGTGCCGTCTGAGATTCCGGTAATAGAAAAAGTAGATCCCCGTCTGCGCCAATCCGCCGAGTGCCACAAACCACCAGAAGCCCGGCGTTTCGGTGGAGCTAAGCGCCGCAAGGTCCCCGCGGGAAACCGCAAAGAGCGCAAACAGCAATAGCACGACGAAGTTGTTGTAGTACGAGATCGTGTCCGCCTTCTGACCGTGTTTGTCCTGCGCCGCTTTGATGATGAACGCGTTCGCCGTGACGCACGCCGCGCTTGCGATAAAGAACAGGTCCGTCGGACGGAAGGTGAGTTCGCGAAAGTCCAGCCCGAGCACGAGCAGAACGCCCGCAAGCATCAGCAGCGTGCCGATCCAGTCGGTCGCATACAGCCGCTTCCGAAGGATCGCAACGGTCAGCAGATTCACCATCAGTACGTCGGTCTTCAGAAGCGCCGTGCCCGTGCCGAGCGAACCGCCGTTCGCATAGCCGAGGTTTGCAAAGAGATCGAGCAGAAACCCGAACACGCCGATGATGACCAGGATCACCGTTGCCTTTCCCTGCCGGAACAGGTCACGGAACCCGCCGGTCGCCGCAAGCTGC
>JAFOQN010000160.1 GCA_017393775.1 Clostridia bacterium | reverse complement strand
CGCTCAGAATGACCATCGGTCGTCCGTTCCGCTGTTTTTTTGCGGACGGGCAATGCCCGTCCCTACAAATGAATTGTCCCTGCGGGACGTGAATTGCGGCACGCCGCATGAATTGACAGCAAAGCTGTCATGAATTGTCCTATGGACATGAAACTGAAACTGTGCTAAAATAAAATATCTTAATATGCCGTTTTATGAGCTGAAAGGGAATTATGCTGCACATCGGCTGTCATCTGTCGCCGTCCGACGGACTTCTCAATATGGCAAAAACCGCGTCAAATCTCGGCGCGGATACATTTCAGTTTTTTTCAAGAAACCCAAGAGGAAGCAAGGCAAAGGCTTTGGATCGGAACGACGCGGACGCAATGCTGCTGTATCTTTCGGAAAACGCTTTTGCGCCGGTGCTGGTCCACGCGCCGTACACACTGAACCCCTGTGCCGAAAAGCCCGAGACCGCGCAGTTTGCCGAGCTTGTCATGCGCGAGGATCTCATCCGCTGCACCGCGATGCGAACGCCGTTCTACAATTTCCATCCCGGTGCCCACGTCGGACAGGGGATTGTGATCGGGATCGAAAAGACAACGGCGCTTCTGAACCGCATCCTGACGGATGAAACCGACACGACCGTGCTCATCGAGACGATGGCAGGGCAGGGCAGCGAGATCGGGAGCACTTTCGAAGCCGTCAAAGCGATCATCGAAGGCGTCGAACGAAACGACCGCGTCGGCGTCTGTCTCGACACCTGCCATGTATTCGCCGCGGGCTATGATATCGTGAACGACCTCGACGGCGTTCTGACAATCTTTGACAGGGTGATCGGGCTCGATCGGCTGAAATTCATTCATCTGAACGATTCCATGTTTGCGTGCGGACAGCACAAGGACCGCCATGCGCCGATCGGCGAGGGGTTCATCGGGCTTGACGGCATGCGCCGTATCGTCACACATCCGGTGTTGAAGGAGCTTCCGTTCTGCCTGGAAACGCCGCATGAGAAACTCGAAGAATACGCGGAGGAAATCAAACTCGTGCGGAGGATGACCGAATGAATCCGAATCTTGTATCGATCGTCCCCTGCGAATCATACGAAGCCGACGCCTGCGAAGCGTCCTTGCGCGCCGTCCTTGCGCCGCTCGGCGGGCTCGACTGGGTACGTCCCGGCATGCGCATCGGCATCAAGGCAAACCTTGTCGCAGGCGCAAAGCCCGAAAAAGCAGTCACCACACACCCGTCGCTCCTGGCGGCGCTCACGCGGCTTCTCAAAGAACGCGGCGCGTCGGTCGTGATCGGCGACAGCCCGGGAAACCTCTATAACGCAGCGATCCTGAACCGCGTCTATGCGGTTTCCGGTCTCTGCGAAGCCGAGAAAGCCGGCGCGGAGCTGAACCGCGATTTCTCCGAAAAAGACGGTTTTTTTCCGGACGCGGTACAGGCAAAGCGCTTTACCTACACGGGCTGGCTGGACGGCTGCGACGCAATCATCAATTTCTGCAAGCTCAAATCGCACGGCATGATGTCGCTCTCGGCGGCGGCAAAAAACCTGTTCGGCACGATCCCCGGCACGATGAAGCCGGAATACCACTACCGTTTTCCGGATCCGAACGACTTTGCGGACATGATCGTCGACCTTGACGAGTATTTTAAACCGGTCCTCAATCTCTGCGACGCGATCACGGCAATGCAGGGCAACGGACCGACGCAGGGCACGCCGAAGCATGTCGGCGCGCTGCTCGCGTCGAAGAACCCGCACTGTCTTGACGTGCTCGCGGCGACGCTGATCGGTCTTGCGCCGAACGAGGTTCCGACGCTTGCGGCGGCGATGCGGCGCAGTCTCTGCCCGGATACCGTCGAAGGGCTTACCGTTTCCGGAGACTGGAAAGCCTTTCTGCAAACGGATTTTGAAGTCATCCGTAACCGCAACAGCCTTCTGTTTGTCGGCGGTGATCATTTCTGCGCAAAGGCGCTTCGCAGGATAATGAACGCGTGCCTCGCATCGAAACCGAAGGTGAAGACCTCCGCGTGCATCGGCTGCGGCAAGTGCCGCGATATCTGCCCGGCGCACACGATTGCGATCAAAAACAAGAAGGCGGTCATCGACCGCAAGCACTGCATCAAATGCTTCTGCTGTCAGGAATTCTGCCCGGTCGGCGCAATGCGCGTGCATCGTTCTCCGGTCGCCGTGGTTCTGACGCACGGAAAGGAAGGATCGAAATGAAACGTGTGACCGCGCTTGCACTGTGCCTTGCGCTTCTGATCTGCGCGCTCGCCTGTACGCGCCCGAAGCCGGACGAAACAAAGCCGACGGTCGTCTGCACGATCTTTCCACAGTACGATTTCGTCCGCGCGATCGCGGGCGACCGCGTGAATCTTGTGTTGCTTGCAAAGCCGGGCAGCGAAGTTCACGGCTTCGATCCGAGCCTCGCGGAAATGTCGCTGATCCTCGAAAGCGATCTTTTCATCTATGTCGGCGGCGAGACGGATCAATGGACGAACGACCTTCTTCATAAAAACGGCAGGGACCTTTTCGCCGTTGCGTTGATCGACCTTGTGCAGACGGTAGACGAAGAGCATACAGAGGGCATGCAGGGGAAGACAGAGGACGAACCGGAAGCCGACGAGCATGTCTGGACAAGCCCGAAAAACGCGATGCGCATCGTGGACGGGCTCTGTGACGCGCTCTGCAGGCTTTTGCCGGACGAAGCGGACGCAATGCGAAAGAACGCGGAAGATTACATAACAGAACTCTGTTCGCTCGACCGGGACCTGCACGCGGTCATGCAGGAAGCGAAACGCACGACCGTCGTTTTTGCCGAACGCTTCCCGTTCCGGTATCTGACGGATGATCTCGGACTCAGCTATTACGCGGCGCTGCCCGGCTGCTCTTCAAATGAGGAAGTCAGCCTTTCGACGATCTCCGGGCTCATCGAGATCGTGCGGCGTGAGAAGGTCCCTTGCGTATTCACGATCGAGTTCTCGGACGGACGCATTGCGGAAACGATCGCGGAAGCGACCGGGTGCAGCGTTTATGAGCTGCATTCGTGTCACAACGTCTCGCGCGAAGACTTTGACGCGGGCGTGACGTATCTCGATCTGATGCGCAGAAATCTGGAAAGCCTAAAGAAAGCGGTGAATTGAATGGCATTGATCACATTTGAAAGCGTCGGGCTCTCCTACGGCGGCGACAACGTGGCACACGACGTAAGCTTTTCGGTGCAGTCGGGCGAGTTCTGGGGCATCATCGGCGAAAACGGCTCGGGCAAAACGACGCTGATGAAGGCGCTGCTGGGATTGATCCCGTGCGCGTCGGGACGCATTGTACTGGGCGACGGATTAAAGCCCAACGAGATCGGATACCTGCCGCAAAGCAGCGTGATCCAAAAGGATTTTCCGGCTTCCGTCGACGAGGTCGTGCTGTCCGGCACGATCGGCTGGCGCGGCATGAAGCCGTTCTACGGAAAAAAGGAACGCGCGCTCGCACGGAAGAATATGGAGATGCTCGGCATTCTGCCGATCGCAAAGAAGAGCTATCAGGAACTCTCCGGCGGTCAACAGCAGCGGGTTCTTCTGGCGCGCGCACTCTGCGCCACGCGGAAATGTCTGGTGCTCGACGAACCGACGACGGGGCTGGATCCGGTCGTGACGGCGGAGTTCTACCGTCTTCTGAATACCGTCAATCAAAACGGCATGACGATCATCATGGTATCGCACGACGTCGAGGAGGCGGTGCGCTCGTGCACGCACATCCTGCACCTTTCCTGCCATCCGCTGTACATCGGGACGGCGGCGGAGTATAAGAACAGCCCGATCGGGCGGAAATATCTCAAGGAGACCGCACTATGATCGCATCGTATTTTCAGAATATGCCGGAGATCATGACCCGCGCGATCGTGGTCGGCACGCTCGTTTCGCTGTGCGCAAGTCTTTTGGGCGTGACGCTCGTTCTGAAGCGCTATTCAATGATCGGGGACGGACTTTCCCACGTCGGATTCGGGGCTTTGGCGATCGCAACGGTGCTGCACGTCGGCAAAGCGTCGATGGCGGTCTCGCTGCCGATCGTGATGCTTGCGGCGTTCATGCTCATGTGGCTCACCGAAAAGCGCCGCATGCAGGGCGACGCGGCGATCGCGGTGCTCAGTACCGGCGCAATCGCTGTCGGAACGCTTTTGTTCCGTTTTTCGGACAACCAGTACCAGGACATCTGCAATTCCCTGTTCGGCACCGCGTCGATGGCGCTGCTTTCCGATACGGACATGTGGATCACCGTCGGCGTTTCCGTCGCCGTGATCATGCTCTTCATCCTGTTCTATACGCGCATCTTCAGTGTCACGTTCGACACGAACTTTGCAAAGGCGACCGGCGTGCATGTCGGCGCGTACAGCATGATGCTTGCGGCTTTGACCGCCGTGACCGTTGTGATCGGCATGAAGATGGTCGGCGCGATCATGGTGTCGGGGCTGATCATCTTTCCTGCGCTGTCTGCCATGCGCGTGGCAAAACGCTTCCGGTCGGTCATGATCACGTCCGCGGCGCTGTCGCTTTTCTGCTTCTTTGCGGGCTTTTTTCTGTCGCTTCTCATCGAAGCGCAGCCCGGTCCGGCGATCATCGCCGTGCATGTGCTGTCGTTCCTCGTCTGCAGCTTCATCGGTGCGCTGAAAACACGCATCCGCGCGCGCAAAACCCGCTCCATCGTCGTCGAGCCGCCGTGCAAGGCGGAGCGGTAAGCCGTGCCGTGATATCAATCTCTGCCGGATCTCGATATGCCCTGAAGGGCACGATATGTCTGCGACATGATATGCCCTGCGGGGTGTGGGATTGATATCATATCGCGCGGCTTTTGCCGTATCCCGCATTTGCACGGCAAATATATCGCGCCGCAACGCGGCATATCGTCCGCATTTTTCTGTTGCCCTTTTTGAAACGTGGTGTTATAATATATACTGTAAATTTCAAAGGGGGTTCAAACATGAAAAAGTTCTTTTCCGATTTCAAAGCGTTCGCTTTGAAGGGCAACGTCGTTGACATGGCTGTCGGCGTCATCATCGGCGGCGCGTTCGGCGCAATCGTGACGTCACTCATCAACGACATCATCATGCCGCTTCTGGGACTCATCATCAAGGCGGACTTCTCGACCTGGTTTATCCCGCTGAAGGAAGTCCCCGCTGAGCTTATGGTCGGCGGCGCAATGCCTTCCGCCGACGTGCTTGCGGAAGCCGGCATTTCGGTGTTCCATTACGGCAAATTCATCTCTGCGATCATCTACTTCATCCTGATTGCGCTTTCCATCTTCATCGTCGTGCGCGCTTTGAGAAAGGCGGAGGAGAAGGCGAAAGAACTCAAGAAGAAGGAAGAAGAAGCGCCCGCTCCCGAAAAGAAGCCGCGTCTCTGCCCGTTCTGTAAGCAGGAAATCGCCGACGACGCTACCCGCTGCCCGCACTGCACCAGCGAGCTTCCGCCGGAAGAATAAAATCGAGATTGTGCAAAAGGTTCTCTGAGCAATCGGAGAACCTTTTTGTGATGTCAAACCACTCGCGAGATGCGCTTTCCCGGAAAGCCTGCCGGCGATGAATCCGACTGCCACCATGACAGGGACGGGTCAATCGCGTTGACTGATCTCCACCTGATGGGGGAGGTGGATCGCGAAGCAAGACGGAGGGAGAGAACCGTCAAGATCATCGGAAAAGCCGTCCGGGATGTTTATTTTATGAAACGCTTCCCCATCTGGCGGGGAAGGGACCGAAAAGCAGAGGAGGGGCGAACGGTACTCCGACAGGAATGGTCCTTCGGCCTGGCATCGCATTTGTCCGAAATGCATCCGTTCTGTGAACGATCCGTCTTTGCGGTTGCAAAAGAACGAGGCGTTTGCTATACTGTAATAGTAATTCTTTACGGAGAAGTGAACAGCCGTTGGAACCGTCCCAAATGAAGCCATACCGAACCGTTTCGACGGCGTCGGAAACCGAATATATCGTCAATCGCTCACGCTTTATCGGGCGCTGCTTTCCGGTGAACGACGAAAAGGAAGCGCTATCGATCCTTGAACGCATCAAAAAACAGCATTGGGACGCGACGCATAACTGCTTTGCGTACCGTCTTCGCTCCGGAGAGGCGCGATATTCGGACGACGGCGAACCGCAGGGCACGGCGGGACTTCCGATGATGGAGGTGCTGAGAAAGCGCGGCCTATGCGATCTATTGGTCGTTTCTACGCGCTATTTCGGCGGAATCCTGCTTGGCGCCGGCGGACTTGTGCGTGCGTATACGCGCTCCGCATCCGATGCGGTCGACGCCGCGGGACTGGTTTCCATGGAGCCTTGTATGCGCTTTTCGGTCCGCTTTGCGTATCCGTACCGGAATGCCGTGTGGAGCGTGTTTGAACGCTTCGGTGCGATCGAATCGACCGACT
>JAFOQN010000159.1 GCA_017393775.1 Clostridia bacterium | reverse complement strand
TCCGGCAGCTCGTGCATCGGGTATTTCACGCGCGTACCGTCCGCTTTGCAGAGCTTCTGACCGAGCTTTGCGGCACCCGCCGGGCAGACCTCGACGCACTTGCCGCACGCGACGCACTTTGATTTATCGACGTGCGCACGGTATGCGGAGCGCGACATGTTCGGCGTGTTGAAGAGCTGCGAGGTTCTGAGTCCATAGCAGCTGCCCGCCGAGCAGTTGCAGATGCCGACGATGCGGTTCGGACCGTCTAAGTTCGTGATCTGATGCACATAGCCCTTGCGCTCGGCGCGCTCGAGAATCTCCATGACCTGTTCGCGCGTGACATAATGCGCGTCCTTGCCGGTCTCGACGAGGAACTCCGCGATGTCGCCGACGCCGATACACATCTGTCCTTCGATGTCGCCGACGCCTTCGCCGCGGATGCGCTGCGCCTTGCGGCAGGCGCAGACCATCGTGCAGAACTTGTCATATTTCTGCAGCCAGTGCGAAAGGTGCTCGACCGAAACGCTTTGCGACTCGACCGGGATCGCCTTCTCGACCGGGATAACGTGCATGCCGATGCCTGCACCGCCCGGCGGAACGAGCTTTGCGGCAAGTTCCAGAGGCTCCTGCGGCGCAAGGTTGAACATTGTCGCGACCTCCGGATAGTCGTCCGGCAGCGTCTTGTGCTCGACCATGTATTCGCCCGAGCCCACAACCCACTTCGGGATCATGTACTGGATATGCTGATCCGCGTTGTCGCGGTTCTGCTCCAGGATACCGATCCAAATCAGGTGATCGATGACCTTCTGCGCGTCCTCCTCGCTCATGTTGTTGCGTGCGGCGATCTCCTTGGTCGTCAGTCCCACGCGGCGCTTTTTGAAGCTCAGCATGAACTTGACCTCGTCCTTTGTGAGAAGACGATCGAGGATCCAGAAATCCATATGGTTTTCCTTCATGCCGCCCGGGAGCTTGCGCGGGATGTTGTCGGTAATGAGAAGCGCAAGCTTTTTAACGAGCTTTGCCTTCTCGGGATCGTCGCAATGATGCCCGTCTACGGGATAGTCCCTTTCATTGACGTGGATCTTCGGATTGACTTCTTTGACCATGATGCCTCCTTACTCGATCGGGATCTTGATCGTCATATCGGAAAGCGGATAAGCCGCGCAGGCATGGACGTAGTTGAAGTCCTTATCCGCCGCACGTCTGCCGTCGTTTTCAGGGCAGACATAGTATTCGCCCGAAAGCACCTTTGTCCGGCAGAAGCCGCATTCACCGCTCCGGCACGCCGTTTCGATGCGGATGCCCGCGCGTTCGAGCGCGACGACGAGACTTTCCGTCGCCTTCGCGGGAATTTCATCCTTATGGATGCCGCGCATGACGGTGACCGTGTAGGTCTCGTCCTTCTTTTCAACCGGGAATCCGGGGAACGTCGTGATATCCTTCGCCTGACCGAAGACCTCGAAGCGAATGCGCCGCGCGGGCACGTCGAGCTTTTTGATCTCCTCACGCAGGAATTTATACATGACCTGCGGACCGCAGATGAAGTAGGACGTATCGCCCTTCGAATACTTTTTGATGAGCTCCGCGGAAAGGAAGCCGCGCTCGCCGGTCCAGTCCGGTTCGTCGCCCGAGAGCACGTTGACAACATGCACGCGATCGCTTTCCAAAGCCGCAAGCTCGTCTTTCAGAATGATGTCGTTCGACGCCACCGAGCCGTAGAGGATTGTCAGTTCCGCGTCCATCGTGCCGTTTGCAATCTCCTTTGCCATCGAGCTAAACGGCGTGATGCCGACGCCGCCCGCCAGCGCCATGATATGATGCGCGTCGCGAAGCGGTTCATAATAGAACTGACCGAGCCCGATGTTGCCCTTCAGAACGGTTCCGACCTGAAGACGATCGTTGACAAAATCCGCGATAAAGCCGTCGCCTTTCGAACGGCGCACGGTGATCTCGATATAGCCCGGATCCTTGCGAGCTTCAAACGGCGCGGACGAAATGGAGTACGGCCTCGAAATGATCTTGCCGTCGATCTCGAAATCGAGCGCAACGAACTGACCGGCATAGAACGGAGGGAGCTTCCCCCCGCCGACCTTTTCGAAGCGGACGGTCTTTGCCGTCGGGCTTGCCGTGCGGATTTCCTTCACGACAAGATCGAGCTTGCCCGGATGCCACTCGCGCGCGACGTTGCCGATCGGGTCTACGGTCTCGGGTTTCTCGGAAGCGGTTTCGAATGCATTCAGACGCGCTTTGGTGACGCGCGACGCGCCGCCGACGTCCTTCAAAAATCCCTTGATCTTCATTTTGCCGCCTCCTTCTTTTTCATGTCGTCCAACACATTCTTCGCGGCCTTTCTGCCGTTCGTAACCGCCGGTCCCATGCCGTCGCCGGAGATCTGGTGCGCACCAGCGAACTCAAGACCTTCGATGAACTTTTCTTCCTCCGCGGTCTGCAGACGCGCTACGATGTGGTCCTCCATCGTATGCGCATAGCCGTAGATGCAGCCGTTCCACATGCCGGTGTAATGCGCGATCGTCATCGGCGTTTCGATGACCAGTTCCAGAACGTGATCCAGAAGGTTCACGCCGTAGTATTTCGACATATCGTCGATCATCTGCTTTGCGACTTCGTGCTTCACGCGATCGTAATCGTCGGCGGAAACCGTCTTCCAGCCGTCCACGCGCGGAAGCGTCGTGATCGAGAACGAGCAGGTTCCTTCGGGCGTGGCATCCGGATTGCCGAAGTTATGGCAGATGCAGGTGAGATAACGGTACGGTCCCAGCCCGGCAAGGTTGGAATACAGCGCTTCGGTGTCCATCGTGTCGCCGCGGAAGATGCTGTAATCGTGAATGTTCAGCTCCTCGGCAGGCTTATCGAGGATCATGATGACCGAGAACGCCGTGAGGCTCAGCCGTCTGCCGTTGACCATCTTGATCGCCTTTGCGGGAACCTCGGAGAGAGGCTCGATCATCGAGGTATAGACCTTGTTCGGGTACGCCGCAGAAATGACGTAATCCGCGTGGATCTCATCGCCGCGCGCGGTACGTACGCCGTAGACTTTGCCGTTTTTCACGAGAATCTTGTCGACGTGCTGTTTATACTCGATCTGGACCCCCATCGCTTCGGCGCGCTCCGCCATCTTAAGGCTCATTTCATGGCTGAACTTATGCGGAATGTACGAGCCGTAGCCGATGTAGTCCGCCATCAGCACCGAGAAGATGGTAAACGGCAGCGTGCGGAAGCCCGTGCCGACGTAGATCCAGTACGGCGCTAAAAGGTCCTGCGCCTTTTGCGGCAGGTCGAACGTGTCGATGACCTCCTGCGTGGAGTAGCCTGCAGTCTTGACGAACGCTTCATGCTTCAAAAGCATCTGCACCTTGCTCATCGGGTGGATCGAAAGCTCGTTGACGGAATCGAACACCGTGCGGCAGAGATTCAGAAGCTTCAGTACCTTTTCATAGGTGCCGGGGACCTCGGCGTCGACTTCCCGTGCGAACGTCTCAAGACCCGGATGCAGCGTCACTTCGAGACCGGGAAGCGAGGCGTGATATGCTTCGGGAACCTTGAGCCAGTCGATGTTGACGCCCATGTCCTCTAAAAATTTGCCGACCTTCAGACGGTTGCCCTCGGGGCCGATGCTCATCATCTCGTGCAGCGCGGCTTCGATCTCGATGCCGCCGCGGACAAAGCTCGTCGCGATGCCGCCGGGCAGGTTATGGCGTTCGAGCACCAGCACATCCTTGCCCTTCTCGGCAAGCATCAGCGCGGACGAAAGTCCCGCAAGCGCGCCGCCGATGACAATGACGTCATAATGATCTTTGTAGAATTTCATTTTGATCTCCTTACGCAAATATGAGGGAGCGGCTTGCGCTCCCTCCGTAGGTTATTCTCAGAAGAACCGTTCAACGAGCTCGCGGGAGTATTCCGCGGTCTCGTCCATATCGCCGAAGCTCATGATCTCGCCGGCATAGAACGTGTCGTACTTATCCTGCATTGCTTCGACCTTCTCGTACCAGCCTGCTGCATAGTCCTCCGAGAAGACATGCGGGAAGTAGTAGACGCTCCACTCATTGACAACATTGCTCGCAGGATTCTGCATGATCTTAAGGTCGTCGAGAACCATCTTCTTGCATTCTTCATACGGGATCTCTTTGGTATCCTTGTGCTTACGAAGCGCATAGGTGGTAATGACCTGATCCTTCGTGTCCTTCCAACGGCGATAATATACCATCAGATGACCGAGGCGTTCCTTCTGCATGTTCTCGAACACGTAGTAGGAAATCTCCGGATGATCTTCGGGCTTTGTTTCGACGGCGAGCACATCATAGCGCTCATAATCGATTTTGGAGAAGAGCTCCTTCTCATCCTCGCGGGCATCAAAATAATCGACCATGCCGACCTGACCGTCCGCACGCTTGTTCGGGATATAGAGCGGCGCGGTAACGATGATCTTGTCGTACTCTTCGACCTTGCCGTTGACGGTGACGAACACCTTGCCGTCCTTGCGCTCGACCTTTTCGATCTTGCTGTTCAGGCGGGCAGGATGCTTCAGGTGGTCGTTCAGCTGTTCCCAGATGTACTGGGTGCCGTTCTTCCAGGTCCAGAGGTTGACCTTTACGAAGTTCATCGTGGTTTGGAAGTCGAGGTACTTCAGAACGTATGCCGCCGGGATCTCGTCGAAGTAACCGTAGCCGAAGGAGGTATACGGCCCGATCCAGATATCCTGGGTGAGCTCGACGCCGTTCAGCTTGCAGAACTCGTTGAACGGGAGGCAGAGATCCTTGAGGTTCGGGTTCTCACCCTTGACCGGTTCACGCTTTGCGCTCGCCTGAGAGAAGCCATCGTAGCGGCCTTCCGCGACGCCGCGGTGACCGTTGACGTCGTAGCCCTTGTACTTGGTCTCAAGAAGCTCGCCGAGCTTTTTGACCTGCTTCTTCATCTTGAGAAGACGCGGGATCTTGAGAAGGTTCTTCTTCGGCTCAAAGGGCTCGATGACCTTGCCCTGCTTGTTCTTGTAGTTGCGGTTGAGTTTCGGGCCGTCGTGCGTGATGCCGCAGAACTCTTCCACGTCATGGACCGCATAATAGCTCGGCACGCCCATGATCGCGCCCATCTCGTAGCGGCGTCCGTTGTAGGTCGGGGACCAGCACTTGCCGCCGACACGGTCGAGCCGTTCGAGGATCGTATAGTTCTCATACCCCTTCTTTTCGAGGTACATACCGGCGGAAAGACCCGCGGGGCCGCCGCCGACGATGCAGATTCGTATGTTCTTATCCATTTCTCTACCCTCCATAAAACTTGTGATAACTCACAGCAGCATTATTATACAACACTTCCTTATATAATGCACGACTATTTTTCGGATTTTTTGCGGTTTTTCTGAAATTGTTTAAACAAAACGATTTATAGAAAATCCTCCCGCGTTTTGCGGAAAATAAACTTTTCTTTATCGCCATAATGTGTTAGAATAAATGATACGGAGGTGATCCTATGCGTTTTTCCGGATTCAATGAACTGCTCTTTTACTGGGGCGAGCATGCGCCAAAAGCGCCGGCGATTCGCTATGCGCAGAACGACGCGATCAAAACCTGCACCTATTCCGAGCTGTTTGACCGCGTGACGAAGCGCGCCGCATTCCTCAGCGCGGAGAAAAAGCAGGCTTACGGCATTCTTTCGGATGGCTCGTTCGACTGTGTGATCGAGATCTTCAGTTCCGTGCTCTCCGGACGCCGCACCGTGCTTTTGAGCGAAAACGCTGCGGACGAGGTGCTTCTTGAGCAGGTCAAAGAAGCCGAGCTCGATGCACTTTGGGGCGATTCGGATCTCAAGGCACAGCTGGAACCCGCGCTCACCGAAAATCCGGAGGGCGGCACGGGCAAGCTCCTCTTCTTTACCTCCGGTACCACGAGCCGTGCAAAAGCGGTGGTTTTGACCGACGCTTCTTTGATGAACAGCGCCTATAACGGCGGCGCGCTTCTGCCGCTCGATCCCGCCGACACGCTTCTTTGTATGCTGCCGCTCGATCACGTCTTCGGCTTTGTCTGCGGGCTATTGTGGGGACTTTCGTGCCGTGCATGCGTCGCGCTTTCCCGCGGGGCGCGGCATTATCATGAGGACTGTATCTATTTCCGCCCGACGGCGCTTTCTGCCGTTCCGTCGCTTTTGGGCTTTTTACTGAAATACCGCGCGCTGAACCCGGAATTGAAGCTCATCCTGATCGGCGCAGGCGGCTGTCCGCCAGAGATCCTTCGCGCGGCTCAGGCGACCGACGCACGCGTTTGCTTCGGCTACGGGCTGACCGAAACAAGCTCCGGCGTTGCGCTCTCTTTGGGCGAAGGCGATCCGTACGCCATGACCGTCTGTCCGGACGATACGATTGAGATCGCAGACGACGGCGAAGTGCTGATCACCGCCCCTACCTGCATGATGCAGGGCTACTGGCATAAACCCGAAGACACGGCGGAGGTCTTAAAAGGCGGTGTTCTCTTTACAGGCGATCTCGGCACGTTCGACGAAGCGGGAAAGCTTCGGCTCACCGGCCGCAAAAAGGAGATGCTCGTCCTCAGTGACGGAACGAAGCTGTATCTGCCGGAATACGAACAGGCATTATCCGCCGCGCTCGACGGTGAAGTGCTCTGCGTGCTGCTCATCGACGATCAGCCGATCCTCGTTTTGGAAGGCGAGCTCAAAGACACGGCGCCGATCTGGGCAAAGATCCGCCCGGTACTCGATGCGCGTCCGCGCAACCAGCAGATCAAGAGGATTGAGTTTTACGAAAAACCGCTGCCGCGTACGGCGAGCGGAAAAATCATGCGTTGGGCGATCCAACGGGAAAGAGAGGGGTTATGACCCGCAGAGAAGAGATCCTGAACAGGACAAGAGAGATCATCGTGGAATCGCTGCCCGAGCTCGAAGGCAAAGAGTTCAATGAGGATACCGTCATCAATACGGATACCGGCATTGACTCGATGGGCTTTACGCTGATCATCTGCCGCCTCGAAGCGGCGTTCGACGTGCGCATCCCGAACCGGCAGTGGCAGAAGCTGTCCACGGTGAAAGACGTCGTCGACGCGATCGAAAAGCGGATGCCGAAGGCATGAGCATCTATAAGACCGATTATACCGTACTGAGCTCCGACACGGACGCGAACCGCAGGCTGCGCCTTTCGCGTCTTTTTACCATGCTGCAGGAAGCGTCGATCGCGCATACGACCGTGCTCGGCATGGGACGCGAAAAGACGCTGGATCGGGGGCTTCTTTGGATCGTCACACTCCAGCAGGCGAAAATTTGGCGGATGCCGGAATACGACGAGCGAATCCGCCTGAAGTCCTGGCCGGGCAAGATGATGCATCTGTTGTTCCCCCGCTATTACCGGATCGAGGACGAAACCGGCAACGCGCTCGTCGAAGCGAGCGCGCTTTGGGCACTGATGGACGAAAAGACGCGCCGTGTCGTGTTTCCGGAGCTCTTCGGCGTCAAGATCCGGGGCGTGCACACCGGAAAGGAGATCCCTCTGCCCGCCGCGCCGAAGATGCCCGCCAATGCGCAGGAAAGCACGTTTAACGTGCCATATAGCTTTGTCGATCTCAACGGACACATGAACAACACGCGCTACTTCGACCTTGCCGAGGACCGCATGCCGAAGGAGCTGCACGAAAGGCATCTCGTCGGCATACAGACAGAATACGCAAAGGAAGCGAAGGAAGGCGACACGATCCTTCTGAAAAGCGAGGTCATGCCCGACGCTT
>JAFOQN010000158.1 GCA_017393775.1 Clostridia bacterium | reverse complement strand
GTTCACTTTGGATCATCTGGAAATCGAAGAAAAGTAATAAGGGATCATTGAGGGGGCAGCATGGCAACGAAACTGCAATGTGAAATCTGCGGCGGCAAACTCGTCGGCAAGCCCGGCGGGATCTTTGAGTGCGAAAGCTGCGGAACGGAATATTCGACTGAATGGGCAAAGGCGAAGATTCAGGAGATTACCGGCACCGTCAAGGTCGAAGGCACGGTTGAAGTCACCGGCAAGGTGCAGGTTGAAGGCGGCACCGTGCAGGTGGACACCTCGGCAAATAAGAACGCGCTGATGAAGCGCGCATTTCTGCTGGTGGAGGAACGGAACTGGGAAAAGGCCGATGCTGTTTTGGATCAGGTACTGAATATGGACCCGGAGAATTCCGAAGCGTATCTCGGCAAACTGTTGGTCGAGAAAAAGGTCAGCAATCGCTCCCACCTCAAGAACGTTTCGCTGAACCTTGGAAGCAGTGTTTATTTTCATAAGGTCTGCCGCTTCGGCGATGATGCATTGAGGAAGGAACTGAGTGGTATTGTTTTTGATAAAGCATCTGAACTGCTTGACAGCGGAGAAAGCCAAAAGATTCTGATGGCGAAACAGATGTTTTCCGCCATCGAAAGCTTATGTAATGTGAGCGATAAGATCGCGGAATGTGAAGCGCATCTGAAGGCGAACGAGGATGCTAAGCATCGGGATCGGGAAGAACGGTACAATCATGCGATCGAACTGATGCGCGGAACAAACCGAACCGCCGAGGACCTGGAGGAAGCAGAGAAAATCTTTCGATCCGTATTACTATTCAATGATTCAAAGCAAAAAATAGAAGAATGCAGTACGCTGAGAAAAGACATGATCTATGGGGAAGCCATGGAGGCAATGGATCGTTCAGGTCATACGATCGACGATCTCGACAAAGCGAAAGAGAAGCTGTTGTCCATTTCGTCGTGGAAGGATGCAAAACAAAAAACGATCGAATGCGATGTGCTCAAGGCAAAGATTATCGCGAGAAGCATCCGGGCGAGAGATGGAGGTAAGTCGCTGGATGAATTAAGAAGTGAGCTGGCGGCTTTGGAAGGGCTGAAGCCGACGTTTGAAGCGACTCTTGCCGAAAAAGCGTCCCTCGAAAGCACAATTCGTGAACTCAATGAACGTATCACGGCTCTGGAGAATAAAAAGAGATCGCTTGGAATGTTCAAAGGAAAAGAAAAGCGTGCGGCGGATGAAGAGATCCGGTCAGCGGACGCGGAGAAGAACCGGCAGCTCGCTGCGCTGAAAACAATAAACGATCGTACCCAGGGGATTGATTCCGCAGAGCAGCTTGAAAAACAAATCACCGAAAAGCGAACTGAGATTGAAAGGAAAAAAGCACTTATTCCATATGAGCAAGCTGTGGAGCTCTACGGAGATGCGAGTATTCGGAAATATGTTGTACCTGAACTTGCGAAAAAAGAAGTAATATCAGCTTCTGATAATACGGTAGCAGTAAGAAACGACGGAACAGTTGCCGCGGTCGGAGCAAACATACGTGGACAATGCAACGTATCTAACTGGACGAATATCAAATCAGTTCATGCGTGTCAGGCACATACGCTCGGTATCCGGGAAGACGGAACGGTCGTTGCGGTCGGTTACAGTGAAGAAGGGCAATGCAATGTGTCCGAATGGAAAGACATCATTGCGGTCGCATCAAAAGGATTCTTTTCCGTAGGTCTTCGTTCGAACGGAAGCGTCGTCGCAACCGGAAAGAACAATTTCGGTCAATGTGAGGTATCCAAATGGAGAGGGATTGTTGCAATTACAGCGGGTATCTTCCATACCGTAGGACTAAAGCTGGATGGAACGGTCATGTACGCCGGGCACGACAACAACGTGCGGAATGTGCTTGCAACATGGAAAAACATTGTGGCGATTGATGCGAACGGCTCTAATACAGTCGGACTAAAAAGCAACGGCACGGTGCTTGTCGTTATGGGCACCGGCGGGATAAATAAGGGACAGGGCAATGTTTCTGGATGGAGAGATATTGTTTCTGTTGCGGCAGGCAATTCGCATACCGTCGGGCTGAAATCGGACGGGACTGTCGTTGCGGTCGGTGAAAACGCATACGGTCAATGCAATGTTTCCGGTTGGAAAGATATTATCGCCATTACGGCAGGCGACAATCACACGATTGGAATGAAAGCGGACGGGACACTGGTCGCGACCGGTTCAAATACCTCTGGTGAGTGCAACGTTTCCGGTTGGCGAAACATCAAGATGCCGGAATGGTAAAAGAGATTCGAATCAGAAGTCAGGATACAGGGGGCAGCATGGCAATTCTGAAATGCAAAATGTGCGGCGGGGACATTGAGCTTTCCGCAGATAAAACAATCGGTGTGTGTGATTCTTGCGGCAGTATGATGACTTTCCCGAAGGTGGACGACGAGCAGCGGGCGAACATGTTCAACCGCGGCAACCACTTCCGGCGAATGGGAGAGTTCGACAAGGCGCTTGCCGTGTACGAGCGCATCGTGCAGGAGGACGAGAACGACGCCGAGGCGCATTGGTGCTGCGCGCTGTGCCGGTTCGGCATCGAATACGTCGAAGACCCGAACACGTTCGAGTATCTCCCGACCTGCCACCGCGCAAGCTTCGACAGTTTTTTGGAGGACGTCGATTATCTCGCGGCGTTGGAACACAGCGACGGCGTCACGCGCCGCCAGTACCAGAAGGACGCCGCGAAGATCGCCGAGGTACAGCGCGGAATCCTCGCGACCTCGCAGAACGAGGAGCCGTTCGACGTATTCATTTGCTATAAGGAATCCGAAAACGACGGCACGCGCACCCGCGACAGCTTGATGGCACAGGAGATCTACTATCAGCTCACCGAGCAGGGACGGCGCGTCTTCTTCTCGCGCATTACGCTCGAGGATAAAGCGGGCACGGAATACGAGCCGTACATCTTTGCGGCGCTGAATTCCGCAAAGGTCATGATCCTTGTCACCACAAGCGCCGAACATGCAAACGCGG
>JAFOQN010000019.1 GCA_017393775.1 Clostridia bacterium | reverse complement strand
GGCGCGTCGCTGTATATCCGTCCGATGGTCATCGGCAACGAGTCCCGTCTCGGCGTCAAGGAAGCGGACAGCTACCTCTACATGGTGCTCTTAAGCCCGTCCGGCGCATACTATGAGAGCGGTCTGAAGCCCGTTCCGATCTATGTCGAGGAAGAATACGTCCGCGCAGTCCGCGGCGGCACCGGCTTTGCAAAGACCGGCGGCAATTATGCATCCTCGATGCTCGCGCAGGAAATCGCGCACAAGAAGGGCTATTCGCAGGTCTTGTGGCTTGACGGCGTCGAAAAGAAGTACGTCGGCGAAGTCGGCGCAATGAACATCTTCTTCGTCATCGACGGCGAAGTCGTCACCCCGGAACTCGACGGCAGCATCCTTTCCGGCATCACGCGTAAGTCGATGATTCAGATCTTAAAGTCCAAGGGCTATAAGGTCACCGAGCGCAAGATCGCGATCCAGGAAGTCGCCGACGCGTACGACGCGGGCAAGCTCAACGAGGTCTTCGGCACCGGCACCGCGGCGGTCATCTCGCCTGTCGGCAAGCTCGAATGGGGCGACAAGGTCATGATCATCAACAACGGCGAGATCGGACCGATCAGCGCCTACGCCTATAAGACGCTCACCGACATCCAGTGGGGCCGCGCAAAGGATCCCTACGGATGGTCGATCGAGATCGGTCGGATGTAATGAAACAGGTCCCGAACCACACAGCAGCACGGTTCGGGACATTTTTGCCGCTTGCGGGCAAAAAAGGATGGAAAAACCCGTGCCCGCGTGGTAAAATGATTGCGAAATATTCCAAGGAGGAATAAACGAATGATACCGAAAATGATGGATGCGATCGTCAAACCCGTTGCGGGCGTCGGTCTCGAACTGCGCCGGGTTCCCGTTCCGGAACCCGGTCCCGGAGAAGTGCTGATCAAGGTTCACAAGACGGCGATCTGCGGCACGGACGTGCATATCTATGACTGGACGCCGTGGTCTGCGGAGCATGTGAAACCGCCGATGGTCATCGGTCACGAATACGTCGGCGAGATCGCGGCGCTCGGCGCGGGTGTTACCGGTCTTACTGTCGGCATGCGCGTATCCGGTGAGGGACACATCACCTGCGGCCATTGCCGCAACTGCCACACGGGAAATATCCAATGGTGCAAGAACACGAAGAGCGTCGGCGTGGATCGCGACGGCGCGTTTGCGGAATACGTCTGCATTCCGGAAAAGAATGTCATCATTATTGACCCGCAGCTGGACGAGGACGTCGTCGCCTTCTTCGACGCGTTCGGCAACGCTACGCACACCGCGCTGATGTTCAACCTTGTCGGCGAGGACGTGCTGATCACCGGCGCAGGTCCGATCGGCGTGATCGCCTGCGGCATCTGCAAGTATGCCGGCGCGCGCCGCGTAGTCATTACCGATATGAACGAGTACCGTCTTGATCTCGCCCGCAAGATGGGCGCGGATGCCGCGGTCAATGTCGCCAAGGAAGATCTGCAGGAAGTCATGAAGCAACAGGGGCTCGTCGAGGGTTTCGACGTCGGTCTTGAAATGTCCGGCTCGGGTGCTGCCTTCAAGCAGCTGCTTTCTGTCATGCGCAACGGCGGCAAGGTCTCGCTTTTGGGTCTCGGCAACGGTCCGATCTCCCTCGATATGAACCTCATCATCGGCAAGGGACTGACCCTGCAGGGCATTTACGGGCGCAAGATGGATAACTGGCATCAGATGTCCTATATGGTGCAGGGCGGTCTCGATCTGCATCCGGTCATCACGCACCGTTTCCACTACACCGAGTTTGAAAAAGGCTTCGAGGCCATGCATTCCGGCAATTCCGGCAAGGTTATCTTTGACTGGACAAAGAAATAACGGAGGAAAAAACAATGAAGAACGCATATTCGATCTACCGCGAACAGCTCGACGCGATCCGCGAATCGGGCACGTACAAGGAAGAGCGCATCATCACCACGCCGCAGAGAAGCCGCATCGACACCACGAAGGCAAAGGGCGTCGTCAACATGTGCGCAAATAACTATCTCGGGCTTTCCAACAATCCCGATCTGATCGCAGCCGCAAAGGCAAGCTATGACGAGTGGGGCTTCGGTCTTTCCTCCGTCCGCTTCATCTGCGGCACGCAGGGCATCCACAAGGAGCTCGAAGCGCGCATTGCGAAGTTCGTGGGCATGGAGGACGCGATCCTGTATTCCTCCTGCTTCGACGCAAACGGCGGTCTCTTTGAAACGCTTCTGGGACCGGAAGACGCGGTCATCTCCGACGAGCTGAACCACGCGTCCATCATCGACGGCGTGCGTCTGTGCAAGGCAAAGCGTCTCAGATACCACAACAACGACATGGAAGACCTCAAGGCGAAGCTTGAGGAGGCAAAGGACTGCCGCATCAAGCTGATCGCGACCGACGGCGTCTTCTCCATGGACGGCTACATCGCAAACCTCAAAGGCATCTGCGATCTCGCGGAACAGTATGACGCTTTGGTCATGGTCGACGATTCGCACGCGGTCGGCTTCATGGGCGAGCACGGCAGAGGCACCGC
>JAFOQN010000157.1 GCA_017393775.1 Clostridia bacterium | reverse complement strand
TTGAGAAAACGGGTCATCCGCCCGATTTCATACCCTTGCAGGAGAAGCCCCGTCTCCTTGCAGGAATGCCCCAACCTCATAATCCGTGAAGGACCGCTGTGTGAAATACCGAAAGGGATCGCACGGCGGTTCTTCACGTCGGTCGATCCGGGAAACGGACCGGTGCGGCAGATGAAAAAAGTTTTCCGTTCGGGGCAAAAATCATGAATTGTTCACATTCCGTTTACGGTTCGGTGACATTGTTCCTTTATAATCAAGCCACATGATATACAAGGAGGTGTATCCGAATGAAGCGATCGCAAAGATTCCTTGCGGGATTGCTCGGAACCATTTTGCTGCTCGGCTGCACAGCGCAGGCGACCATCATCGATTCCGGAACGGATACCGAAAAAATACAGATCATCGGACAGATCGAAACGCTTGCGCCGACTGCGGAACCGGAGAGCGTCGTATCCGAAGCGACGAACGCCGTGACCGTGACGCCGGAGCCGATCATCATCAGCGAACCTCCGACGCCGGAACCCACCGAGGTTCCGACCGAAGTGCCGACGCCGACTGAGGTCCCGACCGCAACGCCGGAGCCTACGGCGACGCCGGAACCGAACCGCTCGAAGGCGGAACAGTTCTGTACGCTTGCGGAATCGTTTTTGGATACGGAATACCATCGCGGCGGCACGGATCCCGAGACCGGCTTTGATCCGGGCGGGTTCGTGTACTACTGCCTGAATGCGGTCGGCGTAAAGGTGCGCCACAAGACGAGCAAGGGCTATTCCGAAAACGAGGACTGGCAGCGCGTGGACGATATGGACGATCTGGAACCGGGCGATCTGTGCTTTTTCATGACGCCGGGCAACGAAAACGTGAACTGTGTCTGCATCTATCTCGGAAACGACCGCATCCTCTATCCGTCCTCGGGCGAAGGCAAGGTCATCACGAACAAAATCACCGGCAATTACTGGACGGAAGCGTTCGTATTCGCAAGGAGAGTATTCTGATGAAACAAAAGATCGACCGGAAAACCTGGAACCGCAACGCACACGACGCGCTTTTCGCGCGGCTCGAAGTGCCGTTTTACAGCCTCACATGGAAGCTGGACGTTACAGAAGCGGTGCGCTTTGCAAACCGGCGCGGCATTTCGTTTTACGCGACGATGATCTGGGTCACGATGCGAGCGGTGAACGGCGTCGAAGCGTTCCGGTACGAGCTGCGCGGCGACGACGTGTATCTTTTGGAGCATCGCGATCCATCCTATACCTACCAGTGGAATGAAGAGCTGTTCGGCATCTGCGGATTACCGTGGATCGACGGCGAGGACCCGGTCGCATTTGCGGCGCGGATGAAGGCGGCGGAAGCGAAGAACCCTTCGCCGATCCCGACCGCCGAAGCGGACGAAGCCGGGCACGACGTGTACATCTCGTCGCTGCCGTGGATCGACTACACGCACATTGCGCAGGAGTTCCCTCTCGACAACACAGACAGTACGCCCCGCATCATGTGGGGGCGCTTTGAAACGGACGCACAGGGCAAAAAAACGCTTTCCTACACCGTGCAGGTCAACCACCGTCTGGTCGACGGCGTCCACCTTCACCGGCTTTCGGAGGGTCTCAACGGGGCAATACACGCATTGGAGGCGCTTTGATGGAACAAAAAAAGGATCCCAACTGGAAAAAACTGCTTTCAAAGGGCGCGTTTGCAGTCAGCTGCATCGTGATCTCCGTACTGCTTTTGGGCGCTGCGGTCTATCTCACGCTTCGCGTGCGCCGCGGCTGCAGCCGAAGCGGATACGTTTCGGAAGCCACGCCGACGCCGGCGCCCACGCCGCTGCCGGACCGCGTCTATTCCGCGGATAAGAACCCGCCCTTCGCGCCGCCTTTGGATGCGCTCGATATCTCGCAGGGTCATCTGGACGAGTATGCGGAGCTGCTTTCCGACGCGACGCGCTGGATCGACCTCACGCCGGAGGGCGCAAAGGGCTTTATGGTAATCCGCAGCATCGATCTCGGCTGCTCGTATGTTGCGGAAAACGGAAAATACTATCGTCTCGGCGAAGGCGAGGACGGCAAGGGCGTCGTCGACGTGCTGTTAACCGATCTGGACCTCGACGACGAACCGGATCTCCTGTATACCTATCATTTCGGCGCGAACGAGGACGCGTTCTCTAAGGTCGGCTGGTTCCGCTTCACGACGCACACGTCGGCGCTGTCCGGCTTTGCGCAGAAGGAAGGCTTCCTGTCGCTTCTCGAAGAGGACGGCAACTATATCCTGTTCCGCGCCGTGCGCGATGCGAACCTCGACACCGGCACGTTCGGACTGACGCTCACGGAACGGCTCGGTGAAATCACCGAAACGATGGATCGCATTGAACTCATTATGGACCCGAGACCGACGCCGGAAGCGCCGGCTGCGGAATGATATGTGCAAGTGAAAAATGAAAAGGTCCTCCTTCATGGGAGGACCTCATTTTGTACAGACCCGCTTACCGGCGGCGTGCGCCGCGGGCAATGGAGAGAAGACGCAAAACGGTCACGAACGAACCGAGCGCGGCGAGCACATAGGTCATCGCTGCGGCGCGAAGCATCTTCTTGGCGCCCGGCAACTCTTCTTCATCAATATAACCGCCTTCGGTCAGCATGGAAAGTCCTCGCTTGGACGCGTTGAACTCGACCGGCAGCGTGATGAGCTGGAAGAGCAGCATCATGACATAGAGCCCGACGCCGACAAGCGCGATATAATAGCCCGCGTTGCCGGTGCCCTGCGCGATGACGGAAAGCAGCAGCCCGCCGAAGACCAGAAACGGTCCGATGCGACAGCCGATGTTTGCCGCGGGCAGGATCACACTGCGAAGGCGCATCGGCGCATAGTCCTCGTTGTGCTGCAGCACATGTCCGATCTCATGCGCAGCGACGGCAAGCGCGGACACCGAGCTCGATCCGTACACTGCCTCGGAAAGCCCGACGGTCTGATTTTTCGGATCGTAGTGGTCGGTCAGACTTCCCGAAACCGGCTGCACCGGAAGGGAAAGCCCGTTCCGATAGAGAAGCTCCTGCGCCAGCTGCGCGCCGGTCACGCCGCTTCTTGCGGGGACCTGCGCATACTGATTGAACACGCTCTGCACGCGGCCCTGCGCGATCAGCGACAGGATCATGACGGCGAACAGCAGGATCAGATATACAAAATCAGGCATTTCGATCCCTCCTTTTTCTTTATTATAAACGAACCGTGCGTGAATTACCATTGCAAAACGTGAAAAATATGTTATAATTCTCTGTACGAAACGCAAAATTAGGGCAGTCTATTCCCTATAGGAGGCAGGTTTATGCAATATTTGAAGCTCAAGGACATTCAAAAAGCGCCGGAAAGCTACGTCGGCGCGATCACCGTCTGCGGCTGGGTGCGCACCGTGCGCGAAGGCAAGGCGTTCGGCTTTATCGAGCTGAACGACGGCACCTCGTTCCGTCCCGTGCAGATTGTGTACACAAACGACGAACGCAAGCTCGGCAAGGGTCTTACCACCGGCTGCGCGATCGTTGTCGACGGCGAGCTCGTTTTGACGCCCGACGCGCCGCAGCCCTTTGAGATCCACGCAAACGCGATCGCGATCGAGGGCGAGTGCCCGCCCGATTACCCGATGCAGAAGAAGCGTCACACCCTCGAGTATCTTCGCACCATGCAGACGCTCCGTCCGCGCACGAACACGTTCCTTGCGACGTTCCGCGTCCGCTCGGTCACGGCGGCGGCGATCCACGAGTTTTTCCAGGACCGCGGGTTCGTCTACGTCCACACGCCGATTTTGACCAACGCGGACTGCGAGGGACGCGGCGAGATGTTCCAGGTCACGACGCTCGACCTTGAAAATCTGCCCCGCACCGAGGACGGCAAGGTGGATTATTCGCAGGATTTCTTCAAAAAGCCCGTGCACCTTTCCGGCTCCGGTCAGCTCTACGGC
>JAFOQN010000156.1 GCA_017393775.1 Clostridia bacterium | reverse complement strand
TTGCGGTGGCTCGGCGTATAGGCGTTGATGTCGACCGCGGTCCCGAAGGAATGGTGACTCACGAAATCCCCGGAGTTGACGAACCGCCGCACGGAAGTGCCGTTCATCTCGACGAGGTCCGCAAGGCGTACCGCGCCGGTGTCCAGCTTACCGCCGTGAATACGGATATAGGTGCTTTCCATGTAGCGACCCGCCTGCTCAAAGTACGGCACAGCGTCGATGTGAACGCTCCATTTCTTGCCGTTGATCACGGTTGCCTTGGCGTCGTATTTTTTCAGCCAGTTGCTGTCGATCGCGATCTTCTTGCCGTCGGACTTGAACTGATAGCGGAACATGAATTTTTCCGGCGAGCCGAAAAACGCGAGCGCGGTCGTATAGTTGTCGCGCAGATTGTTGGGCAGCAGCTGCACCTTTTTGTCGGATGTGACCGTAAAGCTTGCAGAGACGAGCGCGGCGCTGTGCCCTGCCGTATCTTCGGCGGAAAGCTCCAGCGTGAAGCTTCCGGCGGAGAGCCGCTCAAAGCGCAGCTTTTCGGAGATACACTCGATCTCCTTTGAAAAGGTGATGTCCAAAAGCCGGTATTCGGTGACGTTGTCGCTTTCCGGAAAGGTCTGCTCGGCTTCCAGAACGACTTTGCCGCTGCCATTTTTGACAACGGCATACACGCGGGAAAGCGGCGCGAGCGAACGCACCGTGCCGTCGATCCGAAAAGGATGTCCCTTCATGATCGGACCGGCGGGGCCAGGCATCGGCATGTTCTCCGATTCCGTAAAGGTGATCGGTTCCGGCTCGGGCGTCGGGGTCGGCGTCGGTTCGGGCGTCGGGGTCGGTTCGGGCGTCGGCGTGGGCGTCGGCGGCAGCGTCGGAAGCGGCGTTTCCGATGCGGGTGTTGCCATGACTTCGACGTCGATCTCCGGCACTTCGGTTGCGGGCGCGGGCGTTTCGGCCGGCGCCACGGTTTCTGCGGGCTTTGCCGTCTGTACCGATGTATTGCAGGCAAACATCGCGCCTGCGAGCACGATCAAAAGGATCGGTTTCCAAATAGAATGCTGTTTCATACCCTTCATTATAGCACTTCGGAGAAAATCCGCAAGCATGGAAAATGGACTGCCGAAAAGCAGTGCTCCAGTCTGTCGTCAAAGGGGGCAGACCGTTTCCGTGTGTCAAGTGCGTCAAGGGGACGCGTGTCAAGGGGACGTGTGTCAAGGGGACGGTTCTCTTGACACACCCTGTACACAGAACACAGGGGACGGTTTTTCGCTTGACAGGAGAAACCGATACTGATAAACTGTATATATATTATATTCCGGTCAATGGATTTTTGATGGATCTGCGGTGTCTTATAGAATGGAACGCGTCAGAAGAACCGTTGCGCTGACACACGCAACAACAATCTGCGGGTGCCAAAATGTGACAGGAAAACCGTCCCCCTGTCACATTAACCTCTGGAGGGGCAGCGCTGCTGGGAAATAGTATTAAAACATTCGTCGGACTTGATAGGAATTAGTATATGTTCAAGAAGATATTGGCATCTGTAGGAGTAATCATTATATTTGGAGTTTTTCTCTTGATTTCTTATATACCGTTTAATGTACGATTTAGCGATGATTTCGAGTTCGTACATGGGAAAAAAGGCAGG
Source organism: Clostridia bacterium (assembly GCA_017393775.1). Lineage (GTDB taxonomy): Bacteria > Bacillota > Clostridia > Christensenellales > CAG-138 > UBA3792. The sequence continues at coordinate 2,668 of JAFOQN010000156.1, read as the reverse complement.
AATAAAGTGTTCCATTTTAAAAGGAGATTTCGAAATCTAAAAACGGTTGTTTTTTGGGATATACGAAATGATCTGGACATAAAGCAGTATACATTATTTTGGATATTTATGCTTTCATATATGCTGCTTGCTGTCTCTATACTATTAAAGATTTGGCTCAACCAGCAATGGCTGTTAGCTGTTATTCGATCATCTGCGCTGATGGCATTTATTGCTATTATGCCAGCCGTATTATCAAGACGATTTACTCTATACAACCTTAACCATGTTCGGAACAGGAAAGAATATCGTGCAAAACTTAGAACACAAACAACTGAGCAGATGACGACCACGAAAAAGATAATGCTAATTATATCAATTACAGGAGCTATCCTAACTATTTCTATTGCACTTGTTTATGTAATTTGGTATATCTAAACTAAATGGAGCATTTTCCGGATGGAGAATGGAAGGTGTCAAGGGGACGGTTCTCTTGACACCCTTGACACGGTTGTTCTTTTGAAAACCTACACGAAAAGGAGCCGCTTTTTAACGGCTCCTTTATTTCGGTCATTCTCAGAGTTCTTTCAAAAGCGTTTTGAGCTCGCGGACGGAATCGCCGAAGACCTTCAGCGCGTCCTTGACCGGCTGCGGGCTTGTGAGGTCGACGCCGGCAAGCTTGAGCTCGTTCAGCGGATAATCGCTGCCGCCGGTGGTGAGAAACTTCAGGTACCCTTCCGCGTCGCCGGTCTCGACGATGTGTGACGCAATTGCGACGGCGCTTGAGAAGCCGGTCGCGTACTGATAGACGTAGAACGCGGTGTAGAAGTGCGGAATGTACGCCCACTCATAGGCGATGTTTTCGGGCACTTCGGCGCCTTCGTAATAGAGCTCGACGAGCGAACGGTAGATTGCGGTCAGCTTTTCGGCGGTCAGCGGCTCGCCGTTCTGGTACGCTTCGTGCGCTTTGCGCTCAAACTCGGCGAACAGCGTCTGACGGAACAGCGTCGTGCGGAAGCCTTCGAGGAAGTGATTCAGCACATACGCGCGGCGCGCCTTGTCGGTTTCGGTCTTCAGGAGATACTTGGTCAGCAGCACTTCGTTGACGGTCGAAGCGACCTCCGCAACAAAGATACAGTAGTCGTGGTTCATGTAGTCCTGCGTGTTGTCGGACTTATAGGAATGCATCGCGTGACCGAGCTCGTGCGCGGTGGTGTATGCATCGTCCAGCGCGTCGGTGTAGTTCAGAAGGACGTAGGGGTGCACGCCGAACACACCGCAGGAGAACGCGCCGCTGCGCTTGCCCTTGTTCTCGTAAACGTCCATCCAGTTTTCGGTATATGCCTTGTCTAAAAGCTTCTGGTAGTCTTCGCCGAGGGGCAGCGTCGCAGCCTTGACCATCTTTTTCGCTTCCTCGAACGGCACCTTGAAGTCGACGTCTTTGACCATCGGGCAGTAGAGATCGTACATGTCGATCTTCTCAAGACCCAGGACCTCCTTGCGAAGCTCGAGGTATTCGCGCATGGTCGGCAGGCTCTCGTGCACTGCTTCAATCAGGCTGTCGTAGACGGAGACGGGGATGTTGTTGCGGAACAGCGCCGCTTCGCACGCGCTTCCGTAGCTCCTGACGTTCGCCTGGAACTGGTCCTGCTTGACGCTGCCGCCGTAGAGCGCCGCGAACGTGTTGATGTATTTTTTGTAGGTGCCGAACATGGCGTTGAACGCCTCTTCGCGGACGGCGCGAACCGGGCTTTCGCGGAACACACCGAAATTGCCCGCGGTCAATTGGACCTCGTTGCCCTCTGCGTCGTGAACCTTCGGAAGCTCCATATCGACGTTCGTCAGCATTTCATACGCGTCCATCGGCGTCTGTTCGGCGTCGCCCATCATCGCCAGCATGCGCTCACGCTGTGCGTCGAGACAGTGTGCGCGGGTGCGGGTGAGGTCCTCGATGTAGTGGCGGTACGGCTTCATTTCGTCCGGCGCCAGGAACGCGTTCAGCGTTTCCTCCGGGATCGAAAGGATCTCCGGTTCCATGAATGCGACCATCGTCGAAAACTGCACATATGCACTCATCGCTTTGCCGTCCATCTCCTGATGCTTCGGCTCGGAGCCGTCGGCGCAGCGGTGAAGGTTTGCGTAGATGTAGACCTTTTCAAGCCGCCGGGCGATCTCGTTGACCGTGTCGATGCCTGCCTTGAAGCTTTCGCGCGATGCGCCGAGGGTGCCCTCGATCGCAGCGATCTTCGGAAGATCCGCAACGAGCGCGTTGAGCTCCGTCTCCCAGGCTTCATCGCTTGCATACATGTGTGTAAAGTCCCACTGGAATTTCGGGTCCATGTCTTTTCTTGCCTGCATGTTCGTTCTCCTTTGTTTTATTCGAAACCAGTATACCGCTTTTTACCTGCTTTGTCCACATGTCACGGCGTTTTTTTCAGCGTATACACCGTCGTTTTGCCGCGGCGGATGCAATGGACCGGCAGTCCGTACTGTTTGAGAAGCCGCAGGTCGTCCGATACGCTTTTGCGCTCGGCGGAGATCCCGCGTTCGCTGAGCTTCAGAAGGATCTCGCGCATCGAGATCGCCTGACCGTTCATAAGATCGTGCTCCAGAATATCCTTCACATACAGGATCTTCAGCTTTCCGTTCGTTTTCTTTGCCATGTCGGGTTCCTCCTTTCCGGCTTTGC
>JAFOQN010000155.1 GCA_017393775.1 Clostridia bacterium | reverse complement strand
GAAGACAGCATGATGCCTGAAGGCTCATCGCCGATGCCCTCGGTAGAGTGTGTGAAGAAGATTGTAACGTTAGTCAAGAGCATCATCTTCAGCGACTATTTCCATAAGCGTCAGCCTGATGAGCAGATTAGCTTGCTAAGATCCTCGACGTGCCGTTTGCCATGTCGGACGCGACCGCGCTCACCGAAGCGGGCTACGTCGGCGACGACGTGGAAAACATCCTCTTAAAGCTCATTCAGGCGGCGGATTACGACATCGCAAAGGCGCAGATGGGCATCGTCTACATTGACGAGATCGATAAGATCGCAAGGAAGGGCGAGAACGTTTCCATCACGCGCGACGTCTCCGGCGAGGGCGTGCAGCAGGCGCTTCTGAAGATTCTGGAAGGCACCGTTGCGAACGTTCCTCCGCAGGGCGGCAGAAAACATCCGCAGCAGGAATGTCTGCAGATCGATACGACGAACATCCTGTTCATCGTGGGCGGCGCATTCACGGGCATCGACAAGATCATCCAGAAGCGCACGGGTTCGAAGCTCATGGGCTTCGGCGCAGAGGTCCGCTCCACAAAGCAGATGGACGTTGGAACGGTCTTAAAGGACATTCTGCCCGAGGATCTTCTGAAATTCGGTCTGATCCCAGAGTTCGTCGGACGCGTTCCGATCATCGTGACGCTTGAAAACCTCACCGAGGACGCGCTCGTGGAAATCCTGACCGAGCCGAAGAACGCGCTTGCGCGGCAGTATCGCCGCCTGTTCGAGATGGACGGTGTGGACCTTGTCATCACCGAGGACGCGCTTCGCGAGGTCGCCAAAAAGGCGATCGAACGTAAGACCGGTGCAAGAGGCCTTCGCGCCATCATGGAGGACGTCATGCTGAACATCATGTACGACATCCCGTCCCAGGAAGGCGTGAAAACCTGCGAGATCACGGCGGAGACGATCAACAAGCTCTCCCCGCCGCGGCTTATCCGTGACGGCGAACCGCAGCCGAAGCTGCCCTCCGGTCGCAAGACCCGCACCAAGCCGGCTCCCGCGGTGAAAAAGGCGGAATAATGTACAGCAAAGCAGCCCCGATCGCTCGGGGCTGCTTTTGTATTGCCGGTTATGCTTTGTCGGGTTCCGTGTTCAGGACCGTCTGAACCGCGCCCTGCGGGTCGCCCTGTACGGTGACATTGCGGTTCACCTTTGCGTCGTAGGTCTCCGCCTTCATGATGTCTACAAGGTCGAGCCCTGTCACTTCCTTCATCGTTTCGATCGTGCGGGCGAGCACGCTCGGGACGAAGCTGCCCATCTGGTCCACGCCGCTTCCGCCGCGTCCGCCGTCGATGATCGTCACCTTGTCGATGGATTCGAGCGGCTTTGCGATCGACGCCGCCATTTCGGGGAGCGCCTTCACGATCATTTCCATCATCGCCGCCTGACCATATTTCTTCATGGCTTCGGCTTTCTTTTCAAGCGCTTCGGCTTCCGCGATGCCGCGGGCTTCGATCGCCGCCGCTTCCGCTTCGCCGACCGCCTTGATGCCTTCGGCTTCCTGCATCTTCGCGTACTTTGCGGCCTCCGCCTGCACACGCTGCGCTTCGGCTTCCTTCTCACGTTCGAACTTCTCGGCTTCCGCATGGATCCTGCGGATCTCCGCCGCCTTTTCACGTTCAAACTTTTCGGCCTCCGCCTTACGCTGCCGTTCGAAGAGCTCCGCTTCCGCCTTTTGCTGACGTGCGAACTTCTCGGCTTCCGCCTTCTTCTTGATCTCCGCTTCGAGCGTCTGTTCGGTGACTTCGACGTCCTTCTTTTTGAGTTCAATTTCGCGTTCCTGGCGCGCAATGTTCGCGTTCGCCGTGGCGACCTCGATAGTTTTGCGCTGCTCCTGCTGCTGGATTTCGTACGCCGCGTCGGCTTCCGCCTGCTTCTGGTCGGACGCACGTTTCAGCTCCGCCTCGCGGATCCTGAGCTCGTTTTGACGCGAAGCGATCTCGGTCTGCGCTGCAACCTGCGCTTCGTTCGCCATGCGGCGCGCTTCCGCTTCGGCGATCGCAACGTCGCGTTCCGCCTGTGCTTTCGCGATCGAAGCGTCCTTCTGGATCTGCGACATGTTGTCCTGACCGAGGGCAACGATCAGACCCTTTTCATCCTCGATCTTCTGGATGTTGCAGGAGATGATCTCGACGCCCAGCGCGTTCATGTCGGTCTGCGCCTTCTGCTGTACCTCGTCGCCGAACTTCTTGCGGTCCGTGTTCAGCTCCTTCAATTTGACGGTGCCGATGATTTCACGCATGTTGCCCTGCAGCGAATCTGTGAGCGCCTTTGTGATCGATTCTTCGGACATGTTCAGGAAGTTCTTCATCGCGATCTTGATGCCTTCCGGATCCGTCTTCAGCCGCACCTTTGCGACCGCGTCGATGTCCACGCCGATGAAGTCCAGCGTCGGCACATAGCCGTTCGTCTTGATGTCGATGGAAATCTGCTTTAGGACCAGCGTATCCTTTCTCTCTAAGAACGGAAGCTTGATGCCTGCCCGTCCGATCAGGATCTTCGGGCTCTTCTTGATGCCGGAGATGATGTACGCCTTGTCCGGGGGCGCTTTGACGTATCCGCTGACGATGATGACGATCACGGCGACCGCCGCGATGATCACGCCGACGATCAACCCCATGTGCTCTGCAATGAAATTCATGTTTCTCGCTCCTTTCTTTTGTCCCTCTGTTCCGGCGGTGTTGTCCGCCTCTTGTTTACAGGTTCATCATACCCGAACCGCAGCATTTTCGAAAGGGACGTCATCTGCAAATGGCAGGCGCTATTTGCAGCGCCGGTGCGAAATAGAGGGGGCTTTTTGCAAGGCGCGCCGTCCGGCGGCATATGAAAAGCCCTCCGGGTGCGGAGGGCTTTTGCGTGAAATGCTTCAGGAGAGTTTATTCTCCTGCCTGCTCCCGTTTCAATTCGGTCACAGACGCATTGCTGAATTTGATGATCCCAATCAGTCCGAAGACAACCGTGAGCACAAAGAAGACAACGGCAGCGGCGTAAAAGATCATTCGTATGGATCGCCTTTGGGTCAGCAGGGTTGTTTCTTCTCCATCAGATTCGACAACAACTGTATTGCGGAAGATCGTCCGATCGATCCGATATGTATACGGAGAAACAACGGCTTCTCTGCCGGTATATTTCTCCGCATTGCGAAGAACAGAAAGGTCCGCTGTTTGCACCCGCATACCCTCTGCATCATACAGATAGGCTTTTCCGCCGTATCCGATAAAGATGCGGTCCTCGGCAATTCCGCAGGTGCGACCGTTTGTATACAGCATATGGTGAAGGACGCCGTCACGAAAAACGGCAAAATAGCCCTTTTCGGAATACGCAACGGCATAGCCGTCGATTTCCACGATCCCGTCGAGGTCGGCGCCGTCCGGCCAATCATACGGTTCCGAAAGGATCGAATCCGGGAAATCGGTTTTCAGATACGATGATAACCTTTCGGTCCGAGTGCCGAGAAAGAAGAGAACAACCGTCACGATCATACATACGACCGGAACCCCGATCATCGGGAGCTTCTTTGCTGTTGGGATTGTGCGAATTGCTTTCGTCTGCGCCCGGGACCAGGAATCCGCCGAATCCAGTTGGCGTTGGAATGCGCGTTCAAAGCGGTTGCTCATAAAAATCCCCCTTCCGAATGATTCCGATAGAATGATATCACAAAAAGAAACGGTTCACAACGGCAGATTGCCCGGGTTAAGCGGGGCATATTCCGAAGAAAATGCGAAATAAACCGCCGCATTCCGTCCCTTCCGATCTTTTCAAACGCGCGCGTACGGTGTATACTGTATGTACAAAACGGAACGGAGGGATCACGATGGGAAGACGTTCGACGAAGGAGAATAAAAACATTTATCAGCAGAGCCGCGAAAACAAGGGTTTAAGCCGCGAGGGAGCGGAGGAGATCTTGCAGTTTGTATCTGCGGACCGCATCGAAAAGATCGAGAGCGGCAGGAGCACGCCGCATCCGGACGAGGTGCTGCAGATGGAGCAGGGCTACGAAAACCCGGAGCTTTCCAATTATTACTGCACGCACGAGTGTCCGATCGGTATGAAGTACGTTCAGAAGGCGGAGCTGAAGGAACTGCCGCAGCTCACCGTGGAGCTTCTTTCCACGCTGCACGCGATGGAGGAGGAGCAGAACCGGCTGATCGACATCTCCGTGGACGGCCGCGTAAACAGCTTTGAACGGAAGCAGTTTGACGTGATCCTTCATAATAAGCTTGCCGCTTTGGATCGCGCCATACGCGGCATGCGCATCTGGATCGAGCATGCGCTGTATACGGGCAAAATGGACGAGGCAAAGTAACGCTTCGCGTTTCGCATTGAAAAGCCTCCCTTGTGTAAAGGGAGGTGGCAGCCGTCAGGCTGACGGAGGGATTGTCGCCGTGCATGTCGCCGGATTTGACGGAATGATGTGACAGCTGTTCCTCCGGGGAGCGTGCCGAACGGCGGAGATATGCAGTATGCCGCAGGAGCCGGTTCCCGGTTTGTGTCATCCTGAGCGAAAGCGAAGGATCTCAAAGATTCTTCGTCACTGTGTTCCTGAGAATGAAACACCACATTGGGACATACGGCAGGGGGAGGTCGATCGAGACCTCCCGTTTTTATACGTTTATTGACCGGCGACCTTCTTCGCAAAGCTGTTATCGACCAGCTCGTTGAAGTTTGGACGACCCGTCAGTTCGCCGTTGAAGTCGATGACGGTCAGGAGCCGCTCATAGTCCGCTTCCTGCATGATCGGGTTCTTTTTCCACGAGTCTGTTTCGCGGTAGCTCTTTACAACCGCTTTGAGACTTTCGAGGGACGCGTCCGGGAAGTACGGCTGCATCGCCTTTGCCGCGTCCTCATCGCTTGCGGTCTCGATCCACTGCTGTGCCTTATAGATCGCGCGAAGGAATGCTTCGATGCGTTCGGGATGCTCCGCGATCATCTTCTGCGAAGCGAAGTAGCAGGTATAGGGCACTTCGCCGGATTCCAAGCCGATGTTTGCCACGATATAGCCCTTGCCTGCCTTCTGGAACTCGGTCGCGGTCGGCTCGAACAGCGTCACATAATCGCCTTCGCCGCCCTCAAAAGCGCCTGCCATCAGGTTGAACTGGATCGAGTCGATGATCGTGCAGTTCTCGCCGTCGATCAGACCGTTTTGCGCCATGACCCATCTCAATGTCATGATCGGCATGCCGCCGGCGCGTCCGCCGATGATCGTCTTGCCGATGAGATCGTTCCAGGAAAAGTGCTCGGCGGGCGAGCGTGAGATCAAAAAGGATCCGTCGCGTTTGGTGAGCTGTCCCACGATCACCGGATGGTCCTCCTTGCCTTCATTCATGACATAGACGCCGGTTTCGGGTCCGGCAAGGCACAGGTCTGCGTCGCCGGAAAGAAGCGCGGTCATCGCCTTTTCACTGCCGCCGGAGGTTGTGATCTCCACATGCAGCCCCTCCTCTTCAAAGAAGCCAAGCGATATTGCGATATACTGCGGCGCGTAGAATACGGAGCGTGTAACCTCGTGCAGCTCCATTGTCACCGTCTGTTTCTCTGCGGACCGGCACGCGAGCGGCAGCAGCAGAAGCAGCAGCGCCAGCACGATCGGGATCGTTCGTTTCATAAGTTCCTCCTCGTTTGTTTTTCTGCATGATATGCGCTTTTTGAAAAAACTGTGATTTTACAGGAAATGGGTTTACAAATTCGAAACCGGTACGGTATAATCATAAACGGAGGAATATGCTATGGAAAACAAAGGCGATACCATTCAATTTACCGTACCGAGAGACGTCAAGACGGCAGAGGATGTGCTGATGACCGCCTATTCCGCGATGCGCGAAAAGGGCTATGATCCGGTCAATCAGATCGTCGGCTACCTGCTTTCGGGCGACCCGACGTACATCACGAGCCACAACAACGCGCGCTACCTGATCCTCAGGATGGAGCGGGACGAGCTCATCGAGGAGCTTGTGCGCTTCTACGTCGAAAAGCATTGAAGCAGCGCATGGTCGCGCTGGACGTCGGCGACAGACGCATCGGCGTCGCGGTGTCCGATCCGCTTTGGATCACTGCGCAGGGCGTCGAGACGTACTGGCGGACGGAAAGCACAAAAAAAGACGTCGCATATATTGTCGAGCTTCTGAACCGATACGCGCCGTGCCGGCTCCTTTTGGGGCTGCCGATGAACATGAACGGCACGGTCGGCGAACAGGGGGAAAAGGTGCAGCGCTTTGCCGAAGCGATCCAAAAGCAGTGGGACGGCGAGCTGCTCTTTTTTGACGAACGCCTCACCACGATGGCGGCGCGGCGCGTGCTCGTCGACGCGGACATTTCCCGCGGAAAGCAGAAGAAGGTCATCGATAAGCTGGCTGCCGTGCTGATTTTGCAGGGGTATATGGATTCTCACCCGAACGGATAGGAGTTTATGCGCAGGGGAGAATACCGAAACGGCGGAACAAGCGTGTCAAGGAGACGCGACACCTCATCAGCCCCTGCAGGGCAGCTTCCCCTCAAGGGGAAGCCGCTGTTTGAGCCTTCTCCTTGAGGAGAAGGTGTCAACGAAGTTGACGGATGAGGTGGAACGAATTGACGCCTGCGTGATAAAACAAAACATAGGAGAAAATATGGAAGAACAAAACACACTGGTCACATTGATCGACGAACAGGGTAACGAGGTCGAGTTCGATCTCGTCGCCACGTTTGATTATGAAAAGAAACGCTATGCCGCGCTGATCCCGATCGACGAGGTGGAAAATGTCAACGAGGACGAGGTCGTGATTCTCGAAGTCGTCAAGGATTCGGACGGCGAACGCTACCTGCCGATCGAAAACGACATCCTGCTCGACGAAGTCTTCAACGAATTCCTTGAGATCCTCGACGAGATGGCCGAAGGAGACGAGGACTGAGTACGAACGGAACCCAGGGGGATCGGTCGACGATCCCTTTTTTCGTCGGCTCAACCGCGAGGTGAGAGCGAAAAACGCCCGCGCAACCGATACGCGATAGCGGGAAACGCGGATTCAACCGACGGTTTCTTGTAAAACAGACGGCGATCCGCGATACTGGTTTCACCGAATGAAATCGTGGTTCGGAGGAGGGAACGATGCAGAACGTATTCCAAAACAGAAATTTCCGGCTGGTCTTTTTCGGCGCGCTCGTTTCGAACGTCGGTGCACTGCTGTACAGCTTTGCGGTGAGTTTCTATATCCTGGAGATCACGGAGAACAACGCTTTTCTGCAGGGGCTGTATCTTGCGCTGTGCGGCGCGGTCAATCTGATCTTCATGCCGATCGGCGGGATCATGGGCGATCGCTTCCACAAGGGAAAGATCATGTTCGTCTGCGATTATCTGAAGGGCGGCATCATCCTGCTTGCGACTGTAACCATGCTGCTTTTCAGGACGCCGGATGCGCATCTTTGCATCCTGTTCCTTGCGGGCATTTTCGGCAATGCAATCGGCGGAATTTTTGCGCCGGCAAGCAGCGCGCTTCTGCCGCATATCGTGGAGGATCAGAAGCTTCAGCAGGCAAATTCCTATTTCTCCGTGATGAATTCGCTGCAGTCCATCGTCGGCGTGGTGCTGGCGGGCGTGCTGTATGCGACCGTGCCGATCCATCTGCTGTTTCTGATCGTCGGCGTGTGCTATGTGCTCTCCGGCGTGTCCGAGATGTTCATCCGCTATGCGCATGCGCGTCCGGAGGGAAAGCTGACGGTCAGGAGCGCGCTTTCGGATTTTATCGACGGACTGCGCTATATCAAGGCGCAAAGGGCGCTGCTTATGCTGATGATCGCGATCCTGTTCATCAATTTCTTTTTCGCGCCGATCACATCAAATTTCATTCCGTTCTTTATCAAGACGGATCTTGCCGGAGCGAAGCACTATCTGTTTGACACACTTCTGACGCCGGAACTGTGGTCCTCGGTTTTGTCCGTGCTGATCGGCGCAAGCTCCATGATCGGCGCGCTGATCCTCAGTGCAAAACCGCAGGCGGAGAAAGTGGGACGCAGGGTGGCGTGGCTGCTGCTTGTCGAAGCGGTCATTCTGCTCGGGCTGAGCGGCGGGTACTGGATCCTCGTGCGGCGCGGCGTTTCGCTGAACGCATTCCTGCTGCTGATGGCGGCCGGCAGTCTTCTCACCGGGTTTGCCATTGTGAATATCAACGTGCCGACTACCACGGTGCTGATGCGCATCGTGGACAAGAGCATGCTCAGCAAGGTCAACAGCGTTATCAGCATTTCCTCGCAGGGGCTGATTCCGATCGCGTCTGTGCTGGCGGGAGCGATCCTGCAGGGGCTCGGCAGCACAGCGCTTCTGCTGTTCTGCACGGTAGGCTTCACGCTCACCGCCGTAATGCTGCTGCTGAACCCGAAGACGAAGGAGATTTGACCGAAAATCGCCCAAAAACCTTGCAAAATCTGCAATTTGGGGGTTGCAATCGGAAACGCATCTGTGTATAATAGGCAAGGTATCACGCACTCCCGCGGATCGGCTGCTCGTCCCCTTTGGGGTTAAGCTTGGGAAACGGGAGGAGGACAAACTAAAAACGAGGAGGTTTATTTATCATGTCCGTGATCTCAATGAAACAACTTTTGGAAGCAGGCGTCCATTTCGGACATCAGACCCGTCGCTGGAACCCGAAGATGAAGCAGTACATCTTCACCGAGCGCAACGGTATCTACATCATCGACCTGCAGATGACCGTCAAGAAAATCGAAGAAGCGTATTACTTCATTCGTGACCTCGCGGCACAGGACAAGACGATCCTGTTCGTCGGCACCAAGAAGCAGGCGCAGGAGAGCAT
>JAFOQN010000154.1 GCA_017393775.1 Clostridia bacterium | reverse complement strand
GGCAGAAGCAGCGCGTGGCGATCGCAAGAACGCTCGCGATGGACCCGGACGTGATCCTGCTTGACGAGCCGACGAGCGCTTTGGACCCGACGATGGTCGGCGAGGTGCAGGCGGTCATCCGCGACCTTGCAAAGACCGGCAAGACCATGCTGATCGTCACGCATGAGATGAACTTTGCAAGAGCGATCAGTAACCGCGTGTTCTACATGGATCAGGGCGGTATCTACGAGGACGGCACGCCGGAGCAGATCTTCGATCATCCCGAGAAGGAGTTGACGCGACGCTTTATCAAAAAACTCAAGGTGCTGGAGCTTACCGTCGACAGCCGCGACTTCGACTTTATCGGCGCGGGCGCCGAGATCGACCGCTACTGCATGCAGAACGACATTCCCTCGCGCACGAAGTACCGCATTCGCCTTGCGATCGAGGAACTGGTACAGCAGATGCTTCTGCCGGTGCTTGATACCGCGCCGATCCGGGTGACGGTAGAGTATGCCGAAGCAGAGCAGACGGCGACGGTCACCGTTGCGTACAGCGGTGAACGCTTCGATCCCCGGGAGGGCGAAAACGAGCTTTCGTATCGCATCCTCTCGCGCAGCGTGGAGGAGCTGACGTATACCTTCGATCCGACGCAGGCGGACACCAACGCCGTTCGCGTGCGGATCCGGGAAGGACAGTAGGAGAAACAAGCCTTGACGACACGATCGGAACTGCTGAAAAAACAGTATGGGCTGCAGAAGCATCCGGAGGGAGGATGGTTTTCGGAACTGTATACGGCGCCGTTTGTGCAAAACGGACGACCGATTGCCGGCAGCATTTATTTTCTGCTGGACGCCGGAGAAATCTCGCATTTCCATCAGATCGACTGCGACGAGATCTGGTATTTTCACGAGGGCTGCGGGATGACGATCACGGTCCTTTCCGAACAGGGAATGCAGAAGCTGCTTCTCGGGAACGATGCGGAAAACGGCGAATCTCCCATGGCTGTCATACCGAAAGGCGCTGTCTTTGCAGCGGAGAACAGGAACGCGGACGGATACAGCTTTGTGTCCTGCGCGACAGCCCCGAAATTCGATTATAAGGGGTTTCGATTGGTCAACCTCGACGAGATCCGAAAAACGCACCCGGAATTTGAAAAGCGGGTGGGATATCTCGCATACAGGTAACGTTGGAAAAGACGCGCACACACCAACCGCGTGCGGTCTCAAAAAGACAATCAGTGATAAAACTGTCAACGAAATTTTCAGGAGGAACCGTTATGTTGAACATCGAGAGCAAACAGAACGCGGCGGAGCTCAGCGTCGCGCTTACCGGGCGGCTGGACACAAACACAGCGCCGGAGCTTGAAAAGACGCTGAACACTTCTTTGGATGGCGTGGAAACGCTTTTCATCGACATGGAACAGCTCGATTACATTTCATCCGCGGGACTTCGCGTGCTGCTTGCGGCTCAGAAGACCATGAACAAACAGGGCGAAATGAAGGTGATGCATGTCAACGAAACGATCCTGGAGATCTTCGAGGTCACCGGCTTTTCGGACATTCTGACCATTGTATAATTCCGCCATATGGCAGAAGGAGGCAGAATCATGCAGGTTCCCGTAACCACCGGCGACGTCATGCACGTGATGGGGAGCTTCGCCGTCGGCATGGACTATACCGTCCGGCTGAAGCTGAAGCTCATTGATCCCATCGACGCCGCGATCCTTTGCCGCGCCGTGGAGAAGACGCAAAAGCGTTACCCTTATCTTTGCGTGCACCTTCGCAAAAACGAAGACCGCTTTTATTATGAGGAGAACCCTGCGCCGATCGCGGTGATCTGCACCGACGGGCGCGTGTGCCTGAACAGCAATGAGACCAATTACCATGTATGGGCGGTCTGCTATAAAGACGATCGTCTGTATCTCGACATCTACCACGGCATTGCGGACGGAACGGGCATGTACATGGTGCTCGCAACGCTGCTGTATTATTACTGCGCCGAGCGCTACGGGGTCACGGATCATACGGGTATCCGCACGCTGGACGATCCGATTCTCCCTGAGGAAACGATTGATCCGTATGACCGCCTGCCCGAGATTGATCTTTCCAAAATGCGCATGCCGGAGCGAAAACCGGTGTTTTCGCTGCTTGACGACGGCAAGCTGACGCCGTTAGGGGATCGGATTTTTGACGTGGAAATCCCGGAAGCCGCGTTTGTCCGGTTCAGCTCGGCAAACGACGCGAGCCCCGGCACGATGGTGTCGATCCTTCTCGCAAGAGCCGTCGATGCTGTGTTCCCGGAGCATGAAAAAACAATCGTCAACCGCTATGTCGTCAATGCGCGGCCGATGCTGCACGGCGAGAAATCCCATCACAACTGCGTCGGCTCCATAGAGTTTTCCTATACGGATCGGGTAAAAGCGATGCCGTTCGACCGGCAATGCACGGCGCACCGCGGGACGACCTTTATCCAGAGCGACGCGGATCGCGTCCGCGGGATGCTGATCGGCCTGGCAAGCCGAAACCGCATGATCCTATCCGGGCTTCCCTCTTTGGAAGCGAAGAAACAGGCGTTCGGACAGATGATCGGCAGCGGACGGATCACCAGTACCTACATCGTCAGTTATGTAGGACAATGGAAGCTTTCGGCGCTCAGCCCCTATATTTCGGAGTTCTGGACCCATGTTCCCGCCGCAAATCCGCTGCTTGCCGAGATCGCCGCGATCAACGGAAAGATCTTCCTTTCGATCCATCAGATGTTCCGAGAGGACTGCGTGATCCGAAGCTTTTTGAAGGAGCTTTCGGACAACGGGATCCCATACGAGATCAAGGGACCGATCGCTTCGGACATTCCGCGCTTTCCGGAGCCGGAAACGGTTTGACGCGAAACGCAGTCAAAAAAAGAGAAGGGAACAAGTATCATGAGAAATCGAATCATCCCCGCAGCTTTGGCGGTGCTGCTGAGCGTGTGCGGCTGCGCAAAGCCGGAGCCGCCGAAGGAGACGCTTGTGAAAACGGTAACGATTGGGGGAACGGAAATGGATTATCTGCACTTTGGCAATGAAAACGGCGAAAAGCTCGTCATTCTGCCCGGGCTGGCGCTGAAAAGCGTCACGGGCTCCGCCGAAGGGATCGTCTTCGCGTATGCACTTTTGGCAAAGGATTACGACGTGTACCTGTTCGATCATATCAAGGAGGAACCGGACGGTTACACGGTTGCGGACATGGCGAGGGATACGCTTGCCGTATTCGATACGCTGGGGCTTACCCGTGTGCATCTGATGGGCGTTTCCATGGGCGGCATGGTTGCGCAAAGAATTGCGATCGACGCGCCGGAACGGGTGACGTCTCTCATTCTCTGCTCCACGGCAATGAACATGACGCATAGCAATCGGGAAGCGTTTGCAAACTGGATTTCGTTTGCCGAGGCGCGGAACACGCCTGCGCTGATGGAATCGTTCGGCGAAACCGTCTATACGCCGTCATTTTATGCGCAGTACAAGGATGCGATCATCGCTTCGGGCGAAGGCGCGGCCGAGCGGGATTTTAGTAACTTTCTGATCTCCGTAAACGCGGTTTTATCCTTTGACGTCTCAGACGAGATCCAAAAGATCGCCTGCCCGGTGCTGGTGCTCGGCGCAGAGGAGGATTGGGCCTTGGGTGTACAGGCATCCTACGATCTTGCCCATGCGCTGCGTTGTGAATCCTATATCTATGAGGGGTACGGACACGCCGTTTACGACGAAGCGCCGGATTTCCTCGATCGGATCGCCGCGTTTCTGAAAGGCGCTGTGAGGCAGCCCTGAAACATAAGGTCATAAACATAAAAATCCGCCCGGAGGAGCTTCCCCGGGCGGACGTTGTTTTCTGTTGATTATTCTCCCTTGATCGTGTTGAACAGCATCCTGCGGCTGCCTCCGCGCTCATCGGTCGCGCCGCTGCGCGCCATGGCGACCAGCACCGTAAACAAAAGATCGAGGTTCTTTTCGCGCGTATGGACGCGATAGAAGCCCTGCACCGGGATCTTGCCGGCAACGCTGTGCTGCTCGGCGTCGTCCTCATGGACGTATTGACTTGTGGTCTCGGCAAACGCGATTTCCTCGCCGTCTCTTAGGATGGTATAGGTGGGATTCACGCCCTCGCCGCCGCCGAAGCGGGATTCGATCTTGACGCCGACGCTTCTCAAGAGCTTCCAGACGTCCTTGCCGTCGAAGGAGAACGTGTGGTGGTTGTCGATCAAAAGCGAATTCCATTCCGTTTCCTCGGTATGCCCGACAAGGTGCGGCGTCGTTTTGCCGTTTTCGTGATCAATGAAATCAAACGCAAATGCGCTCATCGGTGAGAACTTCGTCATCACGGCCTCGTAAAGCACCTTGCGATCCCTGTCCTCGAGACGGTGCCCAACCTTGACCGTGCCGATATCCGTCAGGAAGTACAGCTCGCGTTCCTCACCTTTTTCGGAGGGAGCATAGGTGATCTCGCCGTTGGTTTCCTTGAGATTTTTGACGGAAATCTTTTGCTTGATCGTGAGGAAGAGGATCAGAAGCAGGATCACGGCGCCGGCGATCATAAGATAAATGCCGATGCCGAAGCCCGATGTGATCTTACTCGGATCGTTCGGGTCGTACTTGATCTTGACCTCGCCGCCGACCTTGTAGGAGGGGGCGTGGGAATTCAGCTCCGTCGTGTATTCCTTGCCGTCGACTGTGTACTTGACGGTCGTGATATACTGCACGTCGTTTGAGGTTTCCGGATCGGGAATATAGTTTGGATCTTCCTCGATGGATACGATGGTTGCGGTTCCGTCTACATATCCGGCGGATCGGAAGAAGGTCGAGTATACGCCGAATACAAGCGCGGCAAGCGCAATGATCGCCGCAGCAATTTTGAATCCGGGTCCTTTGAGTGAAAACACAAGATGCTCTCCTTTGCTTTTTATGATATTTGTTCCGCGGAACGCGCGGTTTCAGACGCCGAGCTTTGCGCTGAGCATATCAAGCTGCTCTGCGGTGAGCCCGATTGATTTCAGGTACGAACCGGCTTTTTCCCGCAGGTTCGCCGTTTCAAGATCCTCGACGCCGAACAGGGCGCAAAGCGTCTTCACAAGGTTGTTTCTCAACAGGATGCCGTAGGTTTCATCCCCCTGCTCGACGTGATAGAAG
>JAFOQN010000018.1 GCA_017393775.1 Clostridia bacterium | reverse complement strand
CATCCTCGCAAACGATCCGACCGCGATCCTCCGGTATACGGACAGCGTGCTCGTCAGCAACATCCACGAGCGCGAACGCACCGCAAGACGGCTTCAAAAAGCAGGCGCGGCGCGCGTTTTGACGCTGTGCGACATCATGAATGCATCGCGCAACGGCAGCGGTTATCAGCCGGAATACGGGCTTTTGGGCTCCAACAAGGCGACGGAAAACGTCATCAAGCTGTTCCCGAAAAACGCGCGCGAGGTCGCGTTCGCAATCCAAAGCGAGATCCTCGCCCGCACCGGCGTTCACGTCGAGGCGATGGTCTACGGCGACGGCGCATTCAAGGATCCGGTGGGCAAGATCTGGGAGCTTGCCGATCCGGTGGTCTCCCCGGGCTACACCGACGGACTCATCGGGCTTCCGAACGAGCTGAAGCTCAAGTATCTTGCGGACAACGAGTTCAAAGGTCTCTCCGGCGAGGCGCTGACCGCGGCGATCCGCGCCCGCATCCGCGAAAAGGAAAAGGACCTCAAGGGGCAGATGGATTCGCAGGGCACGACGCCGAGACGGCTGACCGACCTCATCGGCTCGCTGTGCGACCTCACAAGCGGCAGCGGCGACAAGGGCACGCCGATCGTGCTGGTGCAGAACTATTTCAACAACTACGCGGACTGACGGTCCGTTTGCCGCGATATACAGATTGCAAAGAGGCTGTTCAAAAACCGGATTCGGTTTTGAACAGCCTCTTGCTTGCTTTATGAATTGTCAGATGCAGGTATAGCCGCCGTCGACGGGGAGCGCGATGCCCGTGACGTAGGTGGAGTTCGGCGAGCAGAGGAACACGATGCTGGTGTCCAGTTCGCCTGCGTGACCGTAGCGCTCCATCGGGATCGTCTGCTTCGCGTGCTGCTGGAAGAACGGCGAGTTCAGCGTTTCCTCGGTGAGCGGCGTGTAGAAGTAGCCCGGGCAGATGGTGTTGACGGTGATGCCGTAGATCGCCCACTCCGCCGCGAGCGCGCGGGTCAGGTTTACGACGCCGCCCTTTGCCGCGTGGTAGGGGGCGGAGCCCGCGATCTTGTTGCCGACGAGACCGTACATTGAAGAAATGTTGATGATGCGGCCGTAATGCGCGGGGATCATCGCCTGATTCGCGACGGCGCGCGCGAACTTGAACGTGCCGAACAGGTCGATGTCGAACTCCTGCTTGAACTGCTCGTCCGTAATGTTCTCCGCGTGCGCGACGGCGCCTGTGCCCGCGTTGTTGACCAGGATCTGAACACCGCCGAAGGTATCGATCGCCTTTTTGACCGTCTCTTCCACCTGCTCCGTGTCCGTGATGTCGCACTTGATCGGCAGGGTCTTGACGCCGTGCTGTTCGGAGATATCTCTGCAAACCTGTTCGAGCTTGTCGAACCGTCTTGCGATGGCGACGATGTTGCAGCCCTGATTTGCCAGCGCGTGCGCCATCTGGACGCCGAGACCGGTGGAACAGCCCGTGACGATCGCCGTCTGACCGGTGATATCAAAAATTCTTACCATGTTGTATTCTCCTTTCCGTGAATGCATATGGGTCATTTTACCATACGAAAACAAAGGCTGTAAAGCCTTTACATAGGTTGTTCCGATGTTTTCTTTTTGATACGCCGCGCGATTGCCGGCAAGAAATCTGACTGTTGAAACGACAGCCTGACGGCACGGGATCGCTTTGATACGGGAGAACCTATACGCGTGCGGGAATGCGGTCCGCCGCGCGGCTCAGAACCTCGTGAATGAGGCGCTGCCCCGCGTCGTTCGGGTGGATGCCGTCGGCGCAGAGGTAGGGGAGCAGGGCGCGCTTTTCCAAAAACGCGCTTCTGAGATCGACAAGATAGCAGCCCGTTTCCGCCGAGAGCCGCTCGATCGCAAGCGAGTATTTTTCCTGGTAGCGGTAGATTGCGTTTGCGTCGCCGAGCCAGTGCAGGATGTTTTCCTTCGAAAGCCCGTCGCGCGTGATCCAGTCGAGATAGCGCTCGGAGGAGATCGGCGGCAGCGTTGTGAGAACCGGCTTGACGCCGCGGCTGCGCAGCGTTTTGATCATGCGCCGGAGCGTCTCGACAAAGACCGGCAGCGGCGTGTTCGGCTCATGTTCGTCGTCCGGACGCGCGGCGACCTCCGCCCAGCGAAAGTCCGCGTCGTTTCCGCCGTACTCCAAAAGCACCGCTGCGGGCGTTTCGCCCTTTTCAAGCTGACGGTTCAGAAGCAGCTCGCCCTTTTGGATCGTACAGCCGAAGCGCGAGCGGTTGTCGAGGATCCAGTCATGACTTTTCGCGATGGATTCGAGCCCGATATCGTCCGTCGTACCGTAGCGCGTCGTGCCCGCAAGCATTCGCACGCCCTTCAGGATCGAGTCGCCGAAGATGGAAATGACACGATTTTTTTGCATTTGAGACCTCCGTATGACGCATTTCGCTCTTGCAATCAAATCATTCTGCCATTATAATAGACGCATCTGATTGAAATGACACCCTATTCAGACGGAACGGACGTCTATCGTCCGGGGACAGTCCGGTAGAGATGGAGAATGGCGGCTCTACTGTGGGTAGAATCCCGATAAATAGGGCGTTTTGAGGTTTATATGGAAGAAAACAGAATCCGCACCGTGCTTGCGGAGAAGATGATCGCATACCGGAAACGCGCGGGGCTGACACAGGCGGAACTTGCCGAAAAACTGAATTATTCGGATAAATCCATCTCGAAGTGGGAGCGGGGAGACGGCATGCCGGATCTTCTGGTGCTGTGCAAGCTTGCCGATCTCTACGACGTTCCGCTCGACGCGTTTTTGCGCGAAGGACCCTTGGTCCGTTCGCAGGCGGAACAGAGAAGCCGCCGCATCATCATCACGCTGATCTCGATCGGGCTCGTGTTCTTCATCGCCGCGATCGGCTTTTTCGTCTGCTATCTTGCGAAGGTTCATGTGGGCTGGCTTGCGTTCATCTACGCAATTCCGGTCAGCATGATCCTGCTTGTCGTGTTCAGCCATTTGTGGAGCAGCCTTTTATGGCAGTCGCTTTCGGTGACCGGGCTCGTATGGACGCTTTGCGGCGCGATCTACATCTCGTTCGTCGCGATTGCAGGCATCAAAAAAGTCGCCATGCTCTTTATGGTCGCCGCGATCTTCCAGGTGCTCGTCATCCTGTGGTACATACTGATGTTCGTCCGAAAGCGCAACAAGGCGCGGAAGGAGGCCGACCATGTTCTGTCCTGAATGCGGCAAACCGCTGCCGGACGCGTCGCTGCGCACCTGTCCGAGCTGCGGCATGTCCTTTGAGATCCCCGAGCAGCCCGCGCCGGAGCGAAAAACCTGCAAACGCAGTACCGCCGCGCTGCTGTTCGGCGCCGGGACCTTCGTGTTCGGCATGCTGACGCTTCTCTGTAAGCTTTTAAGCTTCGATCT
>JAFOQN010000153.1 GCA_017393775.1 Clostridia bacterium | reverse complement strand
TGCAGAATGCCGTAGATTCGATCGATGAAGAAGAAATAAACGATCGCGTAGACCGCGGTCCAGACCATCATCCAGATCATCCGCTGCGCAAAGGATTCGCGCTTTGACCAGTGATACAGGATCGCCATAACCGCGATACAGCTCCAGTCCGACGGAAAGCTGATCGCAAGAATCGGCACAAGCAGCAGAAACTTCAGCCACGTTTTGAGATCCGAATCAAAGAGGCGGATCGCCATCAGTCCCCAGAACAGCGACCAAATGACGCTCGTCTGATTGAATACGCTCTTTACAAACGGCAGGAAAGATATGCCGAATGCAAAGCAGTAGGCAAAATGCGAGACGAAGGCAAACAACAGCAGCCGCAGCGCATACTTTTTGAAATCGTGCGTATGCACATAGCCTTCCGCAATAAAGAACCACATGATCGGCGCCGTAATGCGTCCGATCGCATGCAGCGCTAAAAGCCACCACATATGCTGGTATCCCGGGAACAGGATCCACAGCACATGGTCCAGGGTCATCGCCGCGATCGCGATAAGCTTCAATGCGTTACCGGTCAGTCCGTGCGTCTTATCCATGCCGCAGCTTGTTCGTCTCCTTTCCCGTCTGTACGATCATGCAATCAGAAATTATGCCGGAACCCGTCGTGCACGGTCGGAATATCCGGCGAAGGAACATTCTCGCTGTAGCCGAACATCACGGCGTCGAACCAGGGACGCTGCGTGTCGGATGTTCCCTTCATGTAATGCCGGTTCAACGCTTCGCCCATGAACACGATGCCGACAGACGAACCGCCGTCCATATTGTACGCTACGGTGCAGCCGTAATCCACGAACATCTGCGCAAAGTGGTCCAGCGTGATGCTGTATGAGAAGTCTGTCTGCCGTCCCTCGGTCGCGATCGCAATCCAATGTCCCGGCTCAATCATGCCGAGTCCGCAGCGCGGGTTGGCATGACTGACGCGGCCTTTGTAATGCTTTTCCGCAACCTCTCCGTTTATCACCAGGATCGGACCGAATCCGTAGGTATCCCGTATTCCGTGATCCATCAGCACGCGCTCTGAACATTCTCCGCGCTGAATCACGCTGAGCGACATATCCTTTTCAATGACAAGCGTACCGGACTGATTGTAGTTGCTGTAAAGGATTCCTTTCCGGAGCAGGCAGCCCTTCTCTTCTTTTTCATCCCTGTCAAGGTTGTCGCCGGTGATCGCGAGGACCGCTTTCTCGCGCCGTGCATATATCCACGGCTGGACAAAGTCGCGCACGCCTGAGCGATAGCTGGAATAATCCCGCATGCGGATATCGGCGACATAGTAGATAAACGGACGCGCCTGACCGTTCTCGTCGAAGGTCGTGTGGACTTCTTTCACATCGATGGAAAGCACATTGTTCTTATACCACCAGTGTCCGTTCTCAAAGTCGAGTTCATACACCTCGCCGTCGCCGTCAAGATAGAATTCGTCGTCCGGACGCGGCGTCGGTTCATTCGTCGGCTCCGGCGTCGGTTCCTCCGTCGGCTCCGGCGTCGGCGCTGCGGTCGGTTCTTCGGTCGGTGCTTGCGGCACCGGCATCGCCGTCAGCTCGATGCTCGGGTGCTCCGTCGGTTCTGCGGACGGCGCTGCTGTCGGCTGTGCCGCCGCTGTCTTTTGCGCGTCCGCGTTCTTTTTCCGGTCCATCAGCATGAATCCGGAGATCAGCAAGCCCAGGATCAGCGGAATCAGGCAGAACAGGATCCTTGCCTTCGAGCGTTTCGGCACCAGGAAGAACACTGCGACCGCAACGGCAAGCCCGATCGCTGCAGGCAGCCACCAAAGCGAAGTCTTCGACGTTTCGACGGTGCTCTTTTCCGGTTCCGTTATCGTTTCCTGCGTTTCCCCGTTCGGGGTCGTTTCCGGCACGTCTGCAGGTTCCTTCGTCGGGTCCGCAGTCGGCGCATCCGTAGGTACAGACGTTGGTTCCGGGGTCGGTTCCGGCGTCGGGACGGGCGTCGGCGTCAGATCACGATAGTTTTCGAACGAATCCGTTGCAAGATTTTCCAGAAGATCCGCCCCGCTGTCCTCTCCGACCGCGCTCTTTTCAAGCTTGAACCGCACCGCATCCGGCATTTTTCTCCGGTACACCCGCTCTTCAAGATAGGTTTTATACAGCGTTTCGGCAAGCGCAGCGGCGCTGATTTCGTCATAAGCGTACAGCGGCTGCTCGCCGGAGATGACCGTCTCCCCGTATGCGGACAGCGTGTACAGCTTGCTGACCGTAAACGGTTCCGTATCATTCCGGAATTTGTTCTCGTCCTCCGCAAGGGTCACCGCATTGATGACTTGCCGGGCGATAAAGCCTTCCATATAGTGATCCGTATCGGATTCCGGGTCAAGCGTGATCACGATCTGCGGGCGATAGCTGCGGATCTGATTGACCAGCGTTTTCGTCAGCTGTTCCCGGTCCGTTCTGAGCACGGCAAACGCCGCATTGTCGTATGCAATGAATCTCGGTTCGGCTTTTCCGAAAATCGGCGCTCTTTTGATGCCCATCTGCCGAAGCACGTCGATGCACTGCGTCGACTTGTATCCGTCCGCCGCAGTCGTATAGATCACCTGCGCGGAAAGTCCGTGCTCGCCGCACAGCAGGGGCAGCACGCCGCCGAGCTTTGTAAGCTCATCTCCCGGTGCGTTCAGATAAACCAGCACATCGGCTTGCTCGCCCGTATCCGGGAACGGAAACTCGCAGTCATCCTTCACGGCGTACCATTCGCCGAGCGTGAGTGTACGGGATTCGGGAACGATCGTCACCGTAACGGCATTCGGCTCAACGGGAATACCGAGATATCCGATCGAGGTGATGTTCCGCGCTGCATTGAGTCTTTTGCCCTCTGCGTCGAAGAATGTGATCGCATACCGCTCATCCGCTTTATAAAACGAAAAAAACAGCGTCTGCGCACCGGACGGCAGCGTCATCGTAACGCTCTCGCTGACCTTGATCGTGACCGTGGTGAAGGGGTCGCCGTCGTAAAAATGCGAAATGTACGGCATGACCTCCTCCGGCGCGGTGTATTCACACGGAAGCGCGCCTTCTGCGCGCGAAGGGGCGTCCTCCGCAAACGAAATTGCAGGAAGCAGCATAGCAAGTGCCATAACAAACAGCAGGAGACGTTTTGACCGTTTCTGATTCATCATCGCGTTCGGATCCTTATCAATCAAATAGAGTAATAATTATTATATCGTTTCAGACGGGAAAAGTCAATTTTCGCGTGTGCTTAAGTGATGATTTCCCTGATCGCTCAGTAAGCGTTTTCGAGGATAAAATCGTTTTCCTCCGGCAGCGCTTTCGGATAGTTCCATTGATCGTACCACGGCGAATACATCCTGACCGCGATATGCCGGTCCTCCGGATAGAACGTCAGGATCCGCATAAAGCCCATGCCCTCTTCAAGATCGTCCTGCACGTTGAACATCAGCGTGTAGAAGCATCGGTCGGTCTCACCGTCTCCGTCGTCGTCGATCCAGTCCTCATGCCTTAATATGCCGTCGTTGTGACCGCACAGCAGCAGCCTTGCGTTCGGCGTTTTTTCCGCGACCCGCTTGAAAAGTTCCTTTGCCTGCCCGCTGTACTTGTTTTCGGGCTGCAGTCCGTCATGCATCACAAACAGAAGCACCGCGTCCGGATGCGCCTCGATGGCGGAGGAAACCCAGCGCCACATGTTTGCGTTGTTGACTCTGTAGCCGATGCCGAATACCAGAAACTCGTCTCCGCCTGCCGTAAAGATTTGATACGCGCATTCCCCGTCCTGGTAGATCTGCCCTTCCTTCTGCGTCATTCTGGCATACGGACGTTCATAGAACAGCCTTTGTTTATTCTCGGCGGAAACGTCGTGATTGCCGCTCACGATCATGCCCGGGACCCGGTACAGAAGCGGAATGAGCGAAATCGAAGCGTTGTCCCACATGAACTGCGAACAGCCGTCCACCACGTCGCCGGTATGGATGAAAAAGACGATGTTCTGTGCTTCCTGCTCATTCAGAATCCAGTCGCGCATGCCGTTGAACACCTCGGGATAGTGCCGCGTGAGATTCTGTGTATCGCTCATCCAGACGATCGAAAACGGCGTCGGCGCCGGTCCGTTCTGCTGCGGCGTCGCGGGCGCCGATCCGGACGTTGGTTCAAGCGTCGGCTCCGGCGTCGGCGTTTCGGTCGGTCCGGGTGTCATCACGGCTACCTGTTCAAAGGTCGGTGTGGGTTCGGCTGTCGGAACGGCGGTCGGTGCTGCCGTCGGGGTCTCCGTCGGAACCGGCGTCGGCGCTGTCGCAACGGAAAAAAGCGCGTCACAGCCGAAAAGCAGGATGCTCATCAGCAAAATCAGCGCGGCTAAAGGTATCAATCTGCAAATTTCGCGTTTCATGTACTGCATTATAACAGGGATCGACAAAAATGTCTACCGAAATCCCGATCATCCCGGCAGAATCGCGCCGTGATTTACAACTTGCTTACAACTTATTCTCAATGATTTGACATTTTGGACGAATTTGTTCGGTAGAATATGGGTATCAAACATTTATGAGGTTTTTATGACGTATCTTTTTACCGCGCTTTCCTTTCTGCCGTTTACGGCGATTGCGGCGGCGCTCCTGTATCTGCCGTTCGCGATCCTTCTGCATGTGAAGCGAAAGCCGTATCCGTTCATCCGGCACCTTGCCGACTACCTTTTGATCGGCTATTTCTTTGCCCTGATCTATGTAACCTTCTTCTGGGCGCCCACGAACATCCCGCTCGCACGCTCCGAGCGTCTGCACCTGCTGCCGGGCGATTCGTTTCTCTATGCGCTGCAGTACGACGGCGGACTTTGGTCGAGCCAGATCATGTGGAATGTCTGCCTTTTTATGCCGCTCGGAGGGCTTCTGCCCTGCGTCTTTTCTCCGTTGCGCAAAGGCGCGTGGAAAACCATTCTCATTTGCTTTGCGCTTTCGCTCGGTATTGAATTTTTGCAGTTCTTCATCGGTCGTGTTGCGGACGCGGACGACGTGATCTGCAACACATTGGGCGGCATATTCGGCCGCGCGCTCTATACCGTCGCTGCATGGGTATTCAAAAAGGTCCATGCGTTCGAGCCGATCTTCACCGACCGCGCAAAGGCTTTCGGTCACGTTGCGGCGATCGTCGTGATGATGCTGATTTTACTTGTTCCGAGCGCGGTCGATCTTCTGAACGCCGCCCTGCCGTACGGGTTGTTCCCGATCGTGCAATAAAAGCCGCCTGCGAATACCCACAGGCGGCTCGGCATAGCAGAAACAGCGTAACACAAGCGCGTTGTCGACGCGCTTGAACGTATCGAAAAACGTGCGTTTGCATCAATCCGTCAAATGCAGCGACATGCGCGGTGCATTTGACACCTTGCAGCTTCCGCCGCCCGGAAACGGGAACCGTTTTAGGCGGAAGCTGAAAACCGGTCGGTTGAAAGTGTTTCAACCGACCGAATGTTACTTGATCGGTTCAAAGTCCGCAGCGCCGTGCTTGCACAGCGGGCAGATAAAGTCCTCGGGCAGCTCGTCGCCCTCATAGACATAGCCGCAGATCTTGCAGACCCAGCCCTTTTTGCCCTCGGTCGCGGGCTTCGGCTTGACGTTCTTCTGATAGTAGGTGTAGGTCATCGTCTCGACGCGGTTGATGACGCGCGCTTCCGTAACGGAACAAATGAACATGCCGTGCGTGCCGAGATCGATATAGTCCTCGACCTTCAGAGACATGAACGAATTGATGTAGTGCGGCAGGAAGACGAGCCCGTTGTCGGAACGCATCGGCGAGCAGTTCGCGAACTTATCGACGTTTCTGCCGCTCCGGAAGCCGAAGTTCTCGAACACGGAGAACGGCGCTTCGATGCTGAGGCAGTTCACGTTCATGATACCGGACGACTTCACGACGTGGTGCGTGTAGTTCTGCTTGTTGATGCAGACCGCGACGCGGTTCGGCTGGCTCGTGAGCTGCGAAACCGTGTTGACGATGCAGCCGTTGTCCTTTTTGCCGTCGTTCGATGTCACGACATACAGACCGTAGCCGATGTTGAACAGCGCGGTGAGGTCGTTCTTGTTCGCGGTCTCGCTGTTGCGCGCTTCGTATTCTTCGCAAAGCTCATCCGCCATCGCCTCGATCTGCTGCTTGTTCTCGTCGTTCATCGCGCTCATGATCTTCACGCTTGCGTTGGTGTACTTCAGATCCTTGCAGGGTTCTAAGATACCCTTCATGACCTTTGCCGCCATCGGCGCCCAGCTGCCGTTTTCGATGATACCGATCGTGCGTTTCTTATAACCGCGCTCGACGAGGTGCTCGAGGAACGTGCGCATGAACGGGAACACATCGGCGTTGTAGGTCGTCGACGCGATGACAAGCTTGCCGTAGCGGAACGCGTCCTCCACCGCCTCCGCCATGTCCTCACGCGCAAGGTCTGCAACACTGACCTTCGGGCAGCCTTTTGCCTTCAGCTTGTCCGCAAGGAGTTCAACCGCCCTCTTCGTGTTGCCGTAAACGGAGGTATAGGCGATGAACACGCCTTCGGATTCGACGCCGTAGCTCGACCAGGTCTGATAGAGATTCAGATAATAACCGAGGTTTTCTTTCAGCACCGGACCGTGCAGCGGGCAGATCGTCTGAATGTCGAGGTTCGCCGCCTTCTTCAAAACCGCCTGTACCTGTGCGCCGTACTTGCCGACGATGCCGAAATAATAGCGCCGCGCTTCGCACGCCCAGTCCTCGTCCGCGTCCAGCGCACCGAACTTGCCGAAGCCGTCAGCCGAGAAGAGCACCTTGTCCGTTGAATCGTAGGTCATGAGGACCTCAGGCCAGTGAACCATCGGCGCACCTATGAAGTTCAGGACGTGAGATCCGAGCTCG
>JAFOQN010000017.1 GCA_017393775.1 Clostridia bacterium | reverse complement strand
GCGTTCGCCGATATCGATCAGATTGAACATCTTCATCATCGTACCGTTGCGCGGATCGGAGATGCCGCCGGAAGGCGCGGCGGAGCATACAATCAAAGGTCTCGACGGCGGCGTTTCCTACGAGGTGCGCGTCCGCGCGTACGTGACGACGCTCTTGCTGATGCAAGTCGAAACAAACATCTACGGCGAATACAGCGATCCGCTGACGGTCGCCGTACCGTAAGCGGCAGGCACGAAAAACCGACAGGAACACTGAAAAACGCTCCCGATTTGGGAGCGTTTTTGCTGTAATCCGACACACCAATCAAAAGTAACTGATTTTAACGCGCTTGCCCATTGTGCGAAGCGCCTCGGACAACTCGTCGACAAGACGCATTTTGATGTGGAAATTGATCGGCAGGTTCGGGTCCTGATGTGCAGGATTGACCGCCCGTCCGACGTAGAAATTGATGTCTGTCGCTTCCTCGAACAGCAGGCGGCAGATCATCGAAGCGCCGTCACGCCCATAACTCCACGTCTCGTACTGCGCGTTTTCGCCGATAAAGTCGTGCGCGTACTCAACCACCCGGCTCATCGTGATTACACCCTCGGTAACGAGATCGACGCCTTCGAGCTCGGACGTCGGCGGGATACCCCCGACCATCTCCCCGGAGCCTGTGCGCAGCGGTACCCGGAGGTGTTTTGCAGCAATCGATGCCGTCGTGCCGCCGCAGATGATGTGTTTGCCTTCCTTTGAGAAGAACAGGTTCATCATGCGTTCGGCGTCGTCCGGATCGCTCGGCGGTCCGAACAGGATGTTCATCGGCTCCCGCTTACGGATCGCAATCACGCAGGCGGTCGCATCGTCGCGCGGTTCGCCGGCGTAGAGACTCCAGCATTCATCGATGAGCATCGTCGACAGCGTCTTTGCATTGTATCCCGCAAGCGAGATTGTCTCCATAAACCGGATAATATCGTCGCGCGTCCAGTCCATGTTGTACGCTTCCTCGGCGCTTGCGTGCGGGCAGCCGTCGGACATGGCAATGAACAGATCTCCTTCCTCGAGACGGATGCGCGAGCGCAGGATCTTTTTATCCCCGACGATCATTTCCTGCGTCGGGTAGTCGTAGTTCTGCCCGTTGCGCAAAAGGATCAGCTGCGGGTTGTCGTACTGGATCACGTCGGCGTAGGTGTTGTTCATCAGATGTACGATCGTGAATGTCGAATATGCGACGCCGTGCTTTGAATCGACCGGAAGGGTCGCCGCGATCGTACGGACACAGTCCTCGACCGAGAGTCCTTCCGCCATCATCGTGGAAATGATTTTCGAAGTCAGGGTCGAGAGAATGCTTGCCTTGACGCCGCTGCCGAGCCCGTCGGCCAGCACGATGACTGTGGAATTGTCGTCCGATGCGATGTCCACATGGTCGCCGCAGAGCTGTTCGCCCGCGTGCAGGATGCTTTTATAGCCGATATCGGCGCAAAGATCATTCATCGGTGATCGACTCCTTCAGCTTTGCAAGCGCGATCTTTGTTTCCGCGGCGGTCTCGCCGAGCAGCGATGCGATCTCCTGCACGATGCGCATCTGCTTTTCAACGACCTTGTCTGCGACCTCTACCGTTTGCTGCGTAATCTTCTCTTTCTTTTCACGCTCGGTTTCCTCGTTCGTGATGTCGCGCATCGAACAGACCATCATACGGCTTTCGCGATCCTGCACAATGATCTGCTCCACATAACGCCTGTATTCGGCAAGGTATGCGTGCTGATTGACCACGCTGCGCCCCGTGCTCTGCACGGTCATGAACGGAAGCGGATCGAGGATGCGCACGACCTGATCGCCGAGCACGTCATCCGCCGAGCGCAGATTCATCAGTTTCAGCGCGGCATTGTTGATCTGCTGCACCTCAAACTGATCATTGACGACGACAAGCGCGATCGGCGAGTTCTTGACGATCGTATCGGAGAAGCTTTCCGCCTTGTCCTTCAAAAACGGCAGGCACATCGAAATCTCCGCCTTGCCCTGACAGACGGCAATCGCTTTTTCACGGCAGGAATTGTATCCGCACGAACCGCAGTTCAGTTCCTGCGCCGGACTGTACTTGCCCATTTCCCGCAGCACGGCGCGGATCTCGGACTCGGACGGCTTTGTCTCGTGCCGGTCGATCGGCGAAAAGCTCTTGCGGATCGAAATCGAATCGGGCTGTTCCACGTTGAAGTCTTTGCTGCCCGCGTAGTCGCTGACAGCGACGTAATCGCTGATCGGGCTGCGGCTGTGGTATTTTTCCATGACAGGTCCGCCGATGCAGCTGCCTGCGCACGCCGACATTTCGATAAAGCAGCGGTGAATCTTGCCGTTTTCAATGTCCTTCAGCGCCGCGATGCAGTTCTCGACGCCGTCAAGGGCAAGATAGCTGTAATCCCTGCGCGCGCGCACCATTGTCTTCAGAATACCGCCGGTGGTCGGGAAGAAGCGCGCGCGGCTTTCGTCGTTCGAATCTTCTTCGTGTTCGATGGAGATGCCTTCCGCGTCCAGCCATTCGGTCAGTTCCTCAAAGGTCATCACCGCATCGACGATACCCGCGTAAAGCTCCGCCTCGTCTTTCTTGGCGACACACGGTCCGATGAAGACGGTCTTGGCATTCGGAATCCTCCGCTTTATGTCCCGGCAGTGCGCCTGCATCGGTGAGAGCACGTCGGCAAGATAAGGCAGCAGCGACGGGAAGTATTTCTGAATCAGCAGGTTGATCGAATGACAACACGAAGAAATGACCACATCGCGTCCCTCTTCGCTCAAAAGACGGTCATACTCGCGCTTGACGATCGTTGCGCCGATCGCGGTTTCCTCCGCATCGTAAAAGCCGAGTTTTTTCAGTGCGCAGCGTACGGATTCGATGCCTGCGCCTTCATAGTTTGCGATAAACGACGGAGCCAGACTCACCACAACCGGGTCGCCGCTCTGAATCAGTACGCGCACCTTTTCGACGCTGCTTGCAATCTGCTTGGCGTTCTGCGGACAGACAACAAAACAGTGTCCGCACAGGATACATTCATCCCCGATGATGTGCGCCTGATTGCCCGAAAAGCGGATGGATTTGACCGGACAGTGACGAATGCACTTGTAACAATTCTTACAATTGGATTTTTTCAGCATCAGACAGCTTGACATTTGCTTCCCCCCTCGCAAAAAAGACTCGCTTATAATTTATTTTATCACATCCGGCATGCAGTCGGCAATCATTCTTTGCCGTTTTATCCGGTTAACTGATACGATCCTGCAGCATGCCAGTTTGATTTCTCATCCGGACAAACCGGCTTGCGGGGTGATCCGGTGTGACCTGTTTCACACTTTCCGGTGCGGTTTCCGTTTAAAAACAGCGTTTG
>JAFOQN010000152.1 GCA_017393775.1 Clostridia bacterium | reverse complement strand
CGCGAAGGCAGCATCAGCTATCCGACCGTACAGCTGACCAATGAGCAAATTGCAGGCGAATGGAAAACGGACGGACTTCCCGTTATGGAAGGCATGCCCTTAACGCTGTCCGGCGATCTGGTTTTTGATGCGAACGGAACCACCGTCTTGCATCTGAACGGTGATAATCATACAGAAATGACCGTAAACGGTACCTATGACACCGAAAGCAGCGTCATTCGTTTCGAGCCCGAAGATGATACGGCAGTGCTTGAATACTATCCATGGTTCGATCAGAGTATGCTTTTTCATCTCAGCATCAAGGATTTCAAGCCGGAATATCAGAATACAGCCCTTGCTTCCTATGACCCGCAAACCGATACGATCCGCTTTGTTGTTTTACACTTCGGTGTGCTGACCTTTCATCGCAGCATACCGGCAACAGCGATGCCGGTCGTGCAATGGTTTGACTATTACAATGATTTTGAAGGATTCTCCTGGGACAGCACAAAGGAGATCACGGTCGCCGCTTTTCCCGGCGTGACGTTCCGCTGGACCGCAGGCAGCGTGGAGGCGGTCGAAAACGGCAAAACGCGCACACTGTTTTCCGGTATGCCTGTGTGGAGCGTGTACTTTACCGATCTCACCGGCGACGGCAAGCCGGATCTTTGCGCCACGGTCAGCTTCGGTTCCGGCATGATCGATATGCATGTCATCGTATATGATTATGCGAATAAGCAAAGCTACACGCTTTGGAATCGCGGCAAATACGATTATCAGCTGCTTACGACGCCGGATGGCGTATTGTATGTCGAGAAAAGGCGCTATGGCGACGATAAGTCAAAAGGTGATGGCACACTTATGATGCAGGACGGTCTTCTCTGTTGCCGGTGGAGCGACGGTTCCGTGACGCCCTTGAACCGCGAGCTGCACGAATCCGCGCTTTACGGCGAATGGCTTGTCGAAGCGGAGACGGACAACGACGGCAACGTGCTCTATGCCTTCGACGTGGGCTCCACATGGAAGGAATACAACTTCCGCGAGGGCGGCACGGTGATCTACAACGAAACAGTGCCTTATTCCTCTGATTCCGAACTTGCGTTCGGGCATCCGGTAGCCTATCCATACGAGGTGCACGACAATTATGTCTATATCGCAGGCGACGATACCTCCGGCGCGTTCCGTTGGGGACAGTCCGACCGCGATACGCGCACGCTGACGCTGATGTACAGCACCGACGCCGGTACCGTCTACGCAATTCTCCGCCGCATGGGTACGGAAGGGCCGCAGACGATCGAAGAAATCCTGCTCGGTACCTATGTCTGTACCGGTGCGGAACAGAACGGGAGCAGCATTCCTATTCCTGCTGAATACGTAGGTATGACGATAGACCTCGGCGATACCTCCGAGGGCGATACGTACAAGCATACTTCGACCGTCACGATCGGAGGCGAAATAATGGACGGTCATGGATGGACGCTCGATGAGGACGATATGCTGATAGTATGGGATCAGAAAACGGGCAAGCCCATGCAGTTCGAGTGGTTCCCGAAGCAAACGGCGTGCACGACCCTGAAACTGACAATTGACCAAGAGAATCCGATCACTTTGTTCTTTACATTTGATGATTGATCGCCGATGTCAGGAAGATTATTTTTCTGTTACCCTGAATGTATCGGGAGCTGTCTCCTTGAAACCACAAACGGTATCATATTATGATGGAGGAATAAAACGATGAAAAAAGGAACTCGATTGGGTCTGACAATCGCATTTATTGTGCTGTTTCAACTTCTTGCAATACTGATTTGGTGTCAGGCGTTTTTTACTTGGCCGGAAACAGAAGACTTTCCTCCCCAATTTAGGAATACTCTGATACGCCTTATCACGATAATTATTTGGATTTGGATTGCAATCGTGCTTGGCGTTTTGGTGAAACGGTGGTATTATGTGCTTGCATTGACGGCAATTCCGCTTTTCAAAACGATTCTCTCTCCATATGGTTTCGATATTATGCGGACATATTCAATCAGCCAGATTGCAGCGGATGAGGAACGCTTGAATCATGTCATGTCATCATTAAGCGGCTTAATCGTGCTTTCTGTACTGCTCGTCATGCTTGTGCTTCGCCTTTGTATCCTTGATCCTATGGAAAAGCAATTATCAAAATAACGCGAATTTGCAGAGAAAAGCCGCGAATCCCGCCGCCTGCGCATAGGCGGCGTTTTTTCGTCCATGCTATAGCCGAGGTGATGAACATGAAACTGACACAAAAAGAAACGATGCTGTTGAAGGATCTCAAAAATTCCGAGGAGATCTGCATCGAAAAGTATGGAACGTACGCCGAACGTGCCGAGGATTCGGAGCTTAAGCAGCTCTTTGAATCAATCCGCAAGACGGAGCTCAGCCACCTGCAGACGATCGAGTCGCTGATGCAGGGCACAGTCCCGATGATGGGCGGCGGGCAGCAGCAACAGCAGAACGGCAATCAGTCCGTCTGCCACGGCGAATGCGGACACAAGATGAGCCAGAACGACGAGTTCCTTGTGCGCGACGCGCTGGACACGGAAAAGCACATTTCTTCCGTGTACAACACCTGCATCTTTGAGTTCAGCGATGTCGGTGCACGCGACGCGTTAAACCACATTCAGAAGGAAGAGCAGGAGCACGGCAAGCAGCTTTACGACTACATGTCCGCCCACGGCATGTGCGCTTGACCCAAAACGACATGGAGCCGCGTCTTGCGGCTCTTTTTTTCTCCCGGAGGTCGAGGTCGATCGCCCCTGCGATCGTGTTATGACGAAAACTTGTCATTCTGAGGAGCAGCACGACGAAGAATCTTTGCAATGCCTCGCAAGGTCCTCCGCTCAAGATGACATGCTTCCAGTTTTAGGAGCAACAACACACTGCGAGTACCAACGCAAGATTGCTTCCTCTTCCCTGCCCTCCTTGTGTAAAGAAGGAAATGGCGACGCGCGAGTAACGCGCGACGGCTCCTATGTAATGGAGTGCAGCGGAGTGGATACGGATCGCGAAGCAAGGCGGAAGGATATTCCGTTGTAATGTTTCTTGCGGCGGGCGGATCATCCGTCCCTGCGGTCCGCCGGTTACACCTTTGCGCAATGCGCCGCGATTGCCTTCGCAGCAAACGCCGCCGTATCTTCCCCGCCGACTGCGTCGATGTTTGCCCGGAACCGTTCGTCCGCGACATACATCTGTCCAAGCCCCATGAGGATCTCATCGGTGCAGCGGTAATAGTTCGCGCTGATAAAGTCCTGCAGTTCCCTCACCTTCGCCTGCGCCGCGTCCGACGCCGGATCGCTCCCTTTCAATGCGCCGAATCCTGTGAAGATCTCCGCCATGCGTCCTTTCAAAAGATCCGACACCGCATCCGTGCGTCCGGCGTTTTTCGTTTCGTACTCCCGATACGCGTCCGTTTTGCCCCATTTCGCCTTCGCTTCGGCCGCATAGGCTTCCTCTTTTGTTCGATCAAATGCCGAGAAACCCATGATTTTCTCCCCCTTCTCAAGTCTCCGCGCAAGCGCGATCAGCTTGTCCATGCGCTCCCTTTTCAATTCCAATGCCCGGATCTGCCGTCCGATCGCATCGCGCTGTTCCGCTTCCGTTCGGTCGAGTATCCTGGCAATATCGTTCAATGGAATCTCCAGTTCCCGAAGAAGCAGGATACGCTGCAGCCTTGCAAGCGCAGCGTCGTCATACAGCCGATAGCCCGCCTCCGTACGTGCCGCGGGACGCAAAAGACCGATGCAGTCGTAATACCGCAGCGTGCGGATCGTCACGCCGCTCATGCGGCTGACCTCATATACTGTCATCAATTTCTTCTCCATACTTTTATAGTAAACAATGACGCAGGGAGAGAGTCAAGTCTCTTTTCGCTTTCTTTATAAAAAATCTTTTCATTCGAGGGGTTGACAATCTCCGTCATGCTTGTTATAATGTAGTTCCAGCGTCGCGGGGTGGAGCAGTCGGTAGCTCGTCGGGCTCATAACCCGGAGG
>JAFOQN010000151.1 GCA_017393775.1 Clostridia bacterium | reverse complement strand
GCACGCCGTACGTCATTCGTACGGGCAAACCGCAGATGCCGTCCGTGACGGTCCGAAACAAAGAGACGGGCGAGACGGTCGACCCGTGGTATTACCGCCTGAGCTATCAGAACAACACTGAGGCGGGCACGGCATATGTGATCGCGGCGTTCCGCAACGGCTATGCGGGGCAGGTGACAAGAACGTTCAAGATCTATCTGCCCGCGACGGAGACGACCTATGTCGAAAACGTGCAGGACGGCGTGAGAGTGATGTGGAAGGCGGTTCCCGGCGCCAAGGGATACGTCATTTACCGCCGTGCGTGGAACCGGCAGAGCGCCGGATGGACGTCCTTTGAACGCTGGAACAACACGACGCAGACGACTTGGACCGATACCAAGGTCTATGCGGGAACGCGCTATCAGTACGGCGTCAAGGCATATCCTTTGAATCCGATGGACAACTATAACCTCGGGATCGTCGGTCCGCTTAAAACGACGGTGCGCATCACCACCCGCACGCTGAACAGCGTCACGCCCGGACCCGGACGGATCACGGTCAAGTGGTCGGGCTCGAAGAACTTTACCGGCTATCAGATCCAGTACGCAACCGATATCAACTTCAAGCAGAACGCGAAGGATCTGAAGATCAGTGATCCGAAGACATACGAAACCGTTTTGTACGGTCTTTCGTCCAGAAAAGTCTATTATGTACGGATCCGTTCGTATCAGGTTTTTGAGGGAATGAACTATTACGGACAGTGGTCGAACGTGCTCTTCACCAAAACGACCTGAAAAGAACGGCGAAAATCCAGGCATTTTTGCGCCTGTCTGCAGCACGCACGGCGTTCCGGAAAGGATTTGCCGCATTTGTATATTTTTTGCCGGGAAGACTTGCAAAAGCAAAAAGAGTGTGCTATGATATATCAGAAAGTATGACGATACTGTGAACAAGACTGTACCGTCATCCACGAGGTTTCGCAGAACCGCGTTTTCGTCCGGCGATCCGGTCTGAAGCGGCAGAGCGACCCGCATCATTTAGCAGGAGGATAGTACCTATGAAGAAACTGTTGGCAATGCTCCTTTCTCTTGTGATGGTATTCGCACTTGTGTCTGTAACGGCGGCAGAAGACGCGGATTTCACGATGGTGATCAAGGGCGGCGATGTGAACGAGAATCTGGAAAAAGTCGACGGCGAGAACCTTCTGGCAGTCGATCTTACCTTGAACGGGACGGTCGAAGATACGCTCGTTGCGCTGACCTTCGGTCTGACCTTTGATCCCGCACAGGTCACCTTTGTAAAGCTGGAAAGAAATGAAGCTGCATTTAACTCCTCTGTTGTCAACGACACGGAAGAAGGCAAGCTGCGCATTGCTCTGACCTCGGAAGGCACGAAGGTTGCGGAGGATACCGCGGTTGCGACGCTGTATTTCAAGGTTGCGGAAGACCTGGAAGCGGGCACCGAGATCGCGTTTGAACTCGCGGAAGGCGCTGTTGCCGAAACGTTTGCAGACGATCCGAAGAAGGTCGACGAGCATGACATCGCGGCAGACTTCAAGCCGTACATCGTTTCCGAAAGCGTTCTGTTCAACGGCATCGTTAAGTTCAACGAAGGCGAAGTCGAGTACAAAGGCGCAACGCCCTATGTGATCTGGGATCATGAAGCAAGAAAGCATGAGCCGGCGTTCACCGTATACGAAGAGGACGGCGAGACCGTCATCGCTCCGGAAAACTACGACTATGAATACAAAGAGAATACGTTGCCCGGCACCGGCTACCTGTTCGTCTATTTCAAGGGCGCGTATACCGGCGAAGCGCAGCTGTTCTTCAAGATCTATCTGCCCGCAACGACCGAGACGACCGTTGAAAATGTAGACGCCGGCATTCGCGTCACCTGGGCGCCCGTTGAGGATGCGGCAGGCTACGTCATTTACCGCCGTGCATGGGCGGCAAATGCAGACGGCTGGACCGCGTTCGCACGCTGGGACAACACGACCGAAACGACCTATCTCGACGGTCACGACGATTCCCACAAGACGTTTGCGGGCACGCGTTATCAGTATGGCGTCAAGGCATACTTCACGCGCCGCATGGATCCGGTTGCAGGCGTCGAGATCGGCGGCAACGTCAATGAGGATTCCGGCAACTTCAACCTCGGCATGGTCGGTCCGTTGAAAACCACCGTCCGCATCACCTCCCGCAAGCTGGTCAGCGTGACCGCGGGCACCAAGCAGATGACCGTCAAGTGGGAAGCTTCCAAGAACTTCACGGGCTATCAGATCAAGTACGCAACCGACGCGAACTTCACCAAGAATGTGAAGGCGATCAAGATCACCGATCCGAAGACCGCACAGACCGTTATCAAGAGCCTGACCTCCGGCACGACCTACTATGTCGTCGTCCGTTCGTACCATGAGTTCAACGGCATGACCTACTACGGCGCATGGTCCAACGCTCTGAGCTGCAAAGTCAAATAAGGCACAGCCTCTCCAAACCCCGCTTTTACGCGGGGTTTTTTTATATCCGCGATTGACGGACGCCGCGTGATACGGTACAATGTATCCAATATATTAAGAGGAGTTAACCATGGTCGGATTCGGAATTGTCGGTTCACTGCTGTTCCTGCTCATGCTTGCGGTGCTGGAGCTGAACAAGAATACTCTGCTCGGGTTTATCTTGCTGCTTGCGGTGACGGCGGGCTTCGTCGTTCTGTTTATCAAGGTGCTGCACGGCGGCAAATGGTACTGGAAACTGCTTGGCTGGCTCGGGTGGATCGGCGCGTTCGTGCTGATCCTGCTTCTCAGCTGGCCGCCGATGAAGCGCGTTCCGGCGTACGAGGGAAGAACGCCGACCTATACCGATATTGTGAAGCTCGAAAAAGGCGACGTGCGCGGCGTGCTGATCGACGGCGGCAGGGTCGAGCTGTATGCGGGCATTCCGTACGC
Source organism: Clostridia bacterium (assembly GCA_017393775.1). Lineage (GTDB taxonomy): Bacteria > Bacillota > Clostridia > Christensenellales > CAG-138 > UBA3792. The sequence continues at coordinate 1,634 of JAFOQN010000151.1, read as the reverse complement.
GAAACCGCCGGTAGGGGACTTACGCTGGCGTGAGCCGCAGGATCCGGACGCGTGGAACGGCGTGCTCGATGCGGATCATTTTGCGCCGATGTGCATGCAGCCGGTGGAGCAGCCGATCTACAGCAGCCTGAAGCAGATCATCGGCTATCACGAGTATCGGATCTCGCTTTCGGACAACTACCGCCCTGCGGTCAGCGAGGACGGGCTCTACGTCAATGTGTGGAAGCCCGCGGGCAGGGTCGAAGGGCTGCCCGTGCTCGTTTATATCCACGGCGGTACATTGCAGACCGGACAGCCGTGGTACGGCGATTATGCAGGAACCGGGCTTGCGCGCGAAGGGATCGTTGTGGTGAACCTCGGCTATCGGCTCGGCGTGTTCGGCTATCTTGCAGACGAGGGGCTCAGGGCGGAATCGCAACACGGCACGACCGGCAATTACGGGCTTTTGGACCAAATCAAAGCGCTCGAATGGGTGCGGGACAACGTCGCTGCGTTCGGCGGCGATCCCGATAACATCACCCTTGCGGGCGAATCCGCAGGCGCTGCAAGCGTCAGCGCGATCTGCACTTCGCCGCTTGCGAAAGGCTTATTCAAAAACGTGCTGCTCGAAAGCTCGACCGTCGCTTCGGTCGAACCGCCGCACTCGTTCCGCCTGTTCGACGACGCGATCACGTCCGGAAGGGAGCTGAAAGCGCGGTACGGCGTGAATACGCCCGCCGAGCTCCGTGCGCTTGACGCAAAGACGATCGTGAACGAAGCGTATACACAGCACTTCATGACGGTTGACGGCTACGCGCTGACCGAAACGCCGTATGAATCGTATCGGAAAGGCGTGCACAACGAGCAGGCGATCCTGCACGGCTACAATTCCGAGGAGAGCGGACCGTTTTTGATCTTCGGCAACGCGAGCATGAAGAACTACGAGAAGCGCGTCCGCGCATACTTCAAGGAATACGCCGATGACGTGCTGAAAATCTTTGCCCCGACGACCGACGCCGAAGCAAAGGAAATGTGGGCGGAGATCTACGGCGCGATCTTCTTCAATTATCCGCATTACTGCCTGAACCGTCTCGCCGTCGAGAACAACATCCCGGTCTGGGAGTATTATTTCAGCCGGCACAACGGCAGGCTGGGACCATGGCACAGCGGGGAAATGATCTATGTCTACGGAAATCTGCCGGTGCGTTCAGGTCTGTTCGACGACGTGGATTACGCGCTTCAGAAAGCGATGACCGGCTATATTTTGAATTATGTGAAGACCGGCGATCCGAACGGCGCGGGACTGCCCGCGTGGGAGAACAACACGGATTCGACCCGCGTCATGGAGTTCGGCGCGAACACCGGCATGATCGATGAAAAGTACCTTGCGCTCTATGCGGTCATGGACCGCATGGCGGGGTGGGGGCTGCAGCCCGTTGACGGACAATAAAAAATATTTTGGATTTGCAAAAATTCCTGTTGACAAATAACAGATGAGACGCTATAATGTCATTTGTTCGCGGGAATAGCTCATTTGGTAGAGCGCAGCCTTGCCAAGGCTGAGGTGGCGGGTTCGAGCCCCGTTTCCCGCTCCACCATATGCCTCCTTAGCTCAGCTGGCTAGAGCACCTGACTCTTAATCAGGGTGTCCAGGG
>JAFOQN010000150.1 GCA_017393775.1 Clostridia bacterium | reverse complement strand
TTGGCGTGATGGCGCGGGATGTAGATGAGTTGCTTGCCGTTGGTGCCTTGCTGGTGGGCCTTCTCGCTCTCGTCGGTAGTGACGGTGAAGACGTAGTTGCCCGACAGCGTGACCTTCCAGTTTTCCTTAACAAAGGCCGCGTCGATGTGGTTCTCAATGCCGCGTGCATAGACCTTGGCCACGTTCTCAGGCACCCAGAAACGATATGAGGTCGGCATCCATTGGATCCAGTTTTTCACGTTGGAGAAGTAGCCACCTGTGCGCAGGTCAAGCTTGAAAGGCCCTTTCTGCAAGCCGTATTTCACAGCCAAGTCGACGGTGCGGCCATTCTCGGGCAGGAGGTCGGGGTTGCCGCCAGGATACCAATAGAGGTCGTTCAAGGTGGGATTGCGGTAGTTGTGGCTGTAGCCCAGGGTGAAGCTCACGGCCTTGTAGAAAGGCAATTGGTACGAGAAGGTGGCCGTCGGGAACAAGCCCATGGCCTTGCCATCGGTCCAGTCGAAGCGGGCAGTGAGGTTGAGGTTGGCACAATTGAAGGGTTCGCCGTTGAGGGCAGCATAGGCCGACACCACGTTACGTCGTTTCTCGCCTTCGTAATTGTTGCTCCTCACCTGCTCGTTGTCCCACTGCAGCTTGGCTTTCAGGTTCCAGCTCTTGTAGAGCTGTTGGTCCAGGTTGGCAATCTGATGCAGTACCAAGGCGTGGTTCTCGGAATTAATAAAGGTGACGGTGTCGTCGGTGACAGGGTTGCGCGTCAACAAAAAATACCGCTGGTTCTCCACGAATGCCGCCGACTTCAGCTGCAGGCTACCTGTTTCCCAATAGGTCTTGAACGAGACGAAGTTGCGCGAGAAGTTGTCGCGTGTCCATTCCTCCGAGTTCACGTTGAACACGTTGGGCATGATGGGCGGCAGGTTGCGGTTGTTCCACTTTGACCTATCGGCACAGATCCAAATAAAAATGCAATACAAAACGGACCGCTTCGGCGGTCCGTTTTACGGTTCGGTTCAATGCAGGATGTGATCGAGCACGTCGCGCTTTGCCACGGCGAACAGCTCGGCGTTTGCGGTCAAAGGCTGATCCGGGTCCATCGTTGCACTGGTCACGCCGTTTTCGCGGATCGCCATGATATTGAGCTGGAAGCGGTCGCGCAGGTGAAGCTCGCGCAGGGATTTCCCGATCCAGTCCTTTTTCGGCTTCATGCTGAACACGCACAGCTCCGATCCGAGATCGAAGAACTCCAGAAAGTCGGAGGCAAGGAGCCGCCTTGCGGTCAGCTCGGCGCTTTCCTTTTCGGGATAGATGATCTCGTCCGCGCCGACGCGGCGCAGGATCTCGCCCATGCGCAGAGAGGCGGCCTTTGCGATCACATACGGCACGCCGAGCTCCTTTGCAACCATGACGCACATGATGCTGGCGTCCAGACTGCTGCCCATCGCGACGACAACCGTATCCACGCCGGACAGTCCGAGCCCGCGGATGACCTCGGGATCGTTGAGGTCCGCCTTGACCGCGCAGCTTACCTGATTGGCAAATCTGTGGACAGTCTCCTCGTCGGCGTCGGCGATCAGCACGTCCGCGCCGTTTTTGCTGAGCTCGGCGGTCAGGAACTGCCCGAACCTGCCTAATCCCAGAACTGCAATCGATTTCTTCATAAAAGCCTCCTTTTATCCGACATAATAGCGTCCCTGCGCGAAGCGGATATTCTTTCCGCCGGACAGGTCTGTGTGGAAGAACAGCGCCAGCGAGATCGGGCCGATTCTTCCGAGGTACATGCAGAGAATGATCAGGATCCGTCCGAAAACGGACAGCTGCGGCGTCAGCCCGCGGGAAAGGCCGACCGTGCCGGTCGCACTGAACACCTCATATATTGCGTCCGGAAGCGGTAAGCCGTCGACGGCGATCAGCAGAACTGCGGAAAGCAGAGACAGGAACAGACTGAAAAACAGAATTGCCGCAGCCTTTCTCACCAGTCCGGGGTCAATGCGCCGGCGGAACACGACGGTATCCGTTCGCCCGTGCACATACGTCAGCGCGCTCAAGAGAAGAACGGCGAGCGTGACAGTCTTGATGCCGCCGGCTGTCCCCATCGGAGAACCGCCGATGAACATCCAGATACAGCCGAACAGTACTGAGCCGTCGGTGAGCGCACCCTGCGGGATCGAAGCGAATCCTGCTGTGCGGTAGGTCACGGACTGAAACGTCGCGTTCAGGATTTTTTCACCCCACGGCATTGCGCCGAGCGTACCGGGGTTGTTCCTTTCCAGAAGCAGCGTCACACTCGCGCCGGACACAATCAGGATCGCAGTCACGAAAAGGACAAGCTTGGTATGTTCGCCGAGATGCCGGAAAAACCAGCGGATGCCGAAGCGGCGACGAATCGATTCCTTTGCGGTTGAAAACGAATCGAACCAGACGATATAGCCGAGACCGCCGGACACAATCAGCATCATTGTTACGATCAGGATATACGCGCTGTTCCGGAACGGAATAAAGCTTTCCGGTCCGATCAGATCGAGACCGGCGTTGCAGAACGCCGAGACCGAGTGAAATACTGCATACCAGATCCCGCGGAGGAAGCCGAACCTCGGAACGAACGCGAACGCATACAGGACAGCCCCGAAGCCTTCGATCAGCAGAACGACGAGGATCACCTTGCGCAGAAACGGAAGCACGCCGTGCAGCGAATCGAGATCAAATGAGTCGCGCAGCATTGCGCGGCCGCGGATCGTGATCGACTTTCTCAGCAGCATCAGCAGGGAGGCGGATACAGCAACGATCCCAAGTCCGCCGATCTGGATGAGCAGAAGAATCACGGCTTTGCCGAACAGCGACCAGTAGGCGTATGTGTCGACGACGACGAGTCCGGTCACGCAGACCGAGGTCGTCGAGGTGAACAGCGCGGTAAGAAAGGGCGCGCACTGTCCGCTCGCCGTGGCAAACGGAAGAGACAGAAGTCCCGTGCCGACAGCAATCAGAAGCAAAAATCCGATCGGGATGATCTGCGCAGATGACATCCATCTCCGTTTCATCGTATACGTCCTTTCCGTCCGTACGCAACGGACTATATATCATTTCTATTATAACGGTCACGGGACCTTTTTGCAAGTCTTGCTTAAATGAATAAGGACGGACAACCAACAAGGCTGCCCGTCCGGATCCTCATATATTGTGTTACAGCGTGATGCCGTCGATCTCTTCGGTGAGCTTGATGATTTCGTCGATCAGCGAGCCGATGTAGTCGACGGTGGCGTTTAAGGGACCGTCGGTGGAAATATCGAAGCCGGCGATCTTCGCCATGTCCACGGGCGCTTTCGAACCGCCTGCGGCAAGGAATTTCTTCCAATCCGCAACGGCAGGCGCGCCTTCTTCCCGGATGCGCAGCATCGCCTGCGTAGCGACGGTGAGACCCGCGCTGTAGGTGTAGGGATAGAGCCCCATATAGTAGTGCGGCTGCCGCATCCAGGTCAGTTCCGCGCCGTCCGGAAGTTCCACGGCGTCGCCCCAGAACAGTTCCAGGTTTTTGCGGAACAGATCGGAGAGGATATCCGCGTTCACGCTGCCGCCGGCGTCGATGATCTTGTATACCTCGCGCTGATACCAGGCTTCCCGAAGATGCGTCACGAAGTTGTGGTAGTAGGTGTTCGTGACCATGCTCGAAAGGACCCAGCGGCGGAACCGTTTGTTGTCGCTCGCATGCAGGAGATGGTTTGCAAGCAGCAGCTCGTTCATCGTGGACGGCGCTTCGACGAGATACATGGACGGTTCGCAGTCATAATACGACTGCGCCGCGTCGCTGTACATGCTCTGTCCCGCGTGTCCCAGCTCATGCGCTACGGTGAATACATCCGACATGCGGTCGTTCCAGTTGAGCAGAATGAACGAGTTCTGACGGAAGATACCCGAGCAGAAGCCGCCGGTGGATTTGCCGATGTTCTTCGCAAAGTCGATCCAGCGTTCCCGGTACGCGCGGTCGATCATTTCCACATAGTCTTCGCCGAGGATCGAAAGTCCTTCGCGCACATACCGGTGCGATTCCTCGATCGTGACCCGCGGATCATACGCCGGATCCAGCGGGACCTTGAGGTCGGCGAACGTCATTTTTTCGAGACCGAGCTTCTTTTGCAAGAGCTTTGCGTAGCGGCGCATATGCGGAGCGAGACGCTCGGTGATCACGTCGATCTGACGGTTGTACATCTCCCGTGTCACCTTCTGATCGAACAGAAGATAATCGAACACGTCCTTGTATCCGCGAAGCTCGGACATGACCTTTTCCTGCGAGACGCAGGCGTTGTACGCCGTCGCGGTGGTGTTCTGGTACTGCTTCAGCTTGTCGGAAAACGCGCGGAACGCCGCACGGCGCACCGCGGTATCCGGATCGGATTCATAGTCGTCTTCAAACAGCGAATAGCCGAGCGCATATTCCTTTCCGTTGACCGTAAAGGGATCGAAGGCGATATCCGCAAGCTTCATTGTGTTGTAAACGTCGTACGGTACGTCGAACGACCGGCCGAGCGCGGTCAGCACCTTTTCCGTTTCCGGCAGAAGCATGTGCGCTTTCTCCGCGATCAGATCCTCGAGATACACGCGGCAGCCTTTGGCGAGCTTCACCGCGGCTTCCAGCTCCTCCGTCGGTGCAAGCAGGATCTCGCTGTCGACAAATGCCATTTCCTTACGGAGACGCGTCATCTCGTCGCTGATCTTTTCGTCGCGTTCACGAAGGGCGTTGTCGGTATAGTCCGCTTCCACCGCAAGTCCGGAATACTGCCAGATGCGGGAGATCTCCGGAAGGATCTTCTCCTGATCGTCCAGACAGGCAACGATCTTTTCTGCGGTCGTGAGCTTGCCCGCATACGTTTCAACGAAGGTCTTGACTTCGTTTTTCAGCGCGTCGAGCGCTTCCCACATCTGCGATTCTTCCGTAAAGATCAGCGAGAGATCCCATGTCTCCCGCACGGGAACGTCCTTGCGTGCGCTTATTTCCATATCCATCCTCTTTCCGCCCTTTGGGGCTGTAGTTTGATCGGAATCCCGATCCGTCCCGTTTATCATATCATGAAACGGGCAGAGATGCAACGCAAAACACGGCGGTTAATCTGTCTTTCGTATTCCGACATGTTTTTACATCTTATCTCTTGAATGCCGCGCAAAAAAGAGGTATGATATACAATACGATTATATCGGATGATGGGGGAACAGGAATGTCTGCGATCGGCTGGTACAACGGAACGCTCGGCGATCTTGACCGTATGACGGTACCGATGAACGACCGCGCCGTGTATTTCGGCGACGGCTGCTATGAGGCGTGCCTTGCAAACAACAAACGTGCATTTCAGCTGGATGCGCATATCGACCGGTTTTACAGAAGCCTCGAAGGGCTCTCGATTCCGTTTCAGACGGATCGCGATGCGCTAAAGGACGTCTTGCGGCAGTGCCTCGGCGCGGCAGACGAGCCGTGCGCCGTGCTCTATTGGCAGGCTTCGCGCGCAACGGCGCGGCGTATGCATGCGTTCCCGGAAGGCGAACAAAAGCCGAACCTTCTTGTGACCGTGACGCCGAAAACTCTTTTGGGGTCGGAGCAGACAATGAAGCTCATCACGGCGGAGGATATCCGCTATGCAATGTGCCATATCAAGACGCTGAATCTGATCCCGAACGTGCTTGCAAGCGCGCGTGCGAAGGAAGCGGGCGCGGACGAGGCGGTCTTTGTCCGCGACGGGTTTGTGACGGAAGGCTCGCATACAAACATTCATATCATCAAAGACGGTATGCTTTTCACGCATCCGACCGACGAGAGGATCCTTGCCGGCGTTACACGCGCAGTCCTGTTGGATCTTTGCAGGGACCTGGGCGTGCCGGTCAAAGAACAGGCGTTTTCGAAGGCGGACCTGTTTGCGGCGGACGAGGTGCTCGTAAGCTCCAGCACGCTCGGCGTGCGGCGCGCGTCGCAGATAGACGGCACGGCGGTCGGCGGAAAAGCCGGCGCGCTTTACGAGAGACTTCGGAACGCATACGAAACGGTCTTTCGCGGGGAGATGGCATGAGAAAGAGAAAGCAAACCACACAGCCGCAGAAGCGGGAGCATCCGCTGCGGAATCTGATCCTTGCAATCGTGCTGCCGGTTCTTGCGCTTGTGATAGCCGTCTCCTTCGTGCTGATGAGCGTGGTCTACGGCGGCGTGAAAAGAAGCCTTGCAATCGAGCTCGGCGATGAAACGCCGGACGCTGCGGCGTTTTTAAGGCGGGACACGGGCGAAGCGGCGTATGAGACCGCGCCGGAGCTACAGTACCGGAAGCCCGGAAACTACCCGCTTCGGATTCGGTTCGAGGAGCGCACGGTCCCGGTCGTTCTGCGCGTGCGGGATACCAAGGCGCCGACGGCGGAAGCCGCTGAACAAACCGTTCCGATGGGACAGAAGGTGACGCCGGACCGGTTGATCAAAAATCTGAAGGATGAAGGTCTTGTCAAGGTTACCTTCGAGCAATCGCCGGACTTTTCCGCCATCGGGGATTACGAAGCGGTCGTGCTTCTGGAGGACGAAAGCGGAAACCGTTCGCGCGTGACCGTTCCGGTGTATGTGCGTACGGCTTTGGACGAGCTGGTTTTAGAAGCGGGATCGCCCGTTCCGACCGCGGACGAGCTTCTGCTCGCGGCATACAGCGACGTACAGATTACGCCGGTCACCGAACAGATGATGCGGACGCCGGACACCTATACGCTGCGCATCACGGCGGACGGAACGGAATCGGAAACGCGTCTTGTTGTGCGCGACACGATCCCGCCGACGGGCAGGGGGGTCACGCAGATCCTCACGCCGGGCACGGCGGTTAAACCGGACATGTTCGTGACCGACGTGTTCGACGAGACGGCGGTCACGGTGACGTTTGCCGCGCCGCCGGACCTCATGAGTCTTGATCCGCAGACGGTGGAGCTGACGCTTGAAGACCGCGGCGGCAACGTTACGGCGGTGTATTCGACGCTGCTGTTCACGAACGCGGTGCCGAAGGTGATTGAAGCACGCAATATGGGGCTTTCGGTCACGGAGATTTTAGAGGAGGGGACCTATACGGAAGCGTCCCTCAGTATGCAGTTCATCCCGGACGACGTCGGTCAGCATGTGCTGGCAGTCACCGTCGACGGGGTGCGCAATATCGCGCTGATCGACGTAAAGGACACGACGCCGCCGACGATTACGGTCATGCGGCCGCAGTGGTATCTCAACACGCCGATCGCGGCGGAGGGGCTGGCAAGCGCGGAGGACGTGACGGAAGCCTCGCTTGACTATCTCAAGGAGCCGGACTGGAACCGGGAAACGCAGGAGGTCACGCTTGTTTCGACCGACACGAGCGGAAACCGCGCCGAACAGACGTTTACGCTGACGCTGATCCACGACGTCGAGCCGCCCGAGCTTTTCGGCGTGCGCGATCTTTACTGCTATGTGAACGAAGCGGCGTCATACGTTGCGGAGGTCTTTGCATGGGACGACTGCGACGGCGACGTCGCGGTCACGGCGGACACATCAGCGGTCGACACCTCCCGCATCGGCAATTATACCGTGGTCTATTACGCGGAGGACAAGCGCGGCAACACGGCGTACAAGAAAGCGACGATCCACGTCGTGACGTCCAGGGTCAGGGAGGACCGCGCGCAGGAGGTCGCGGACGAGATCATTCAAAAGATTCTCACCGACGACATGACGCTTGCCGAGCAGATCGAAACGATCTACGACTATGTGTATCAGAACGTGCATTACGTTGCGACCTCGAACAAACAGGACTGGCGCAGCGAGGCGGTGCGCGGACTCACGTCCGGCAGGGGCGACTGCTTCACCTCCTACGCGGCGGCAAGACTGCTGCTCGAACAGACGGACGCGGAGATCCGGAGCGTACAGCGCAGCAGCCCGAACACGCATCACTACTGGCTGCTCGTCAACATCGGCACGGGCTGGTACCACTATGACGCCTGCCGCGCGTGGACAGGCAAGTACCGCTGCTTCATGTGGACAGACGCGCAGACGCGCCGGCACAGCAGCACCTACTGGAACTACGATCCGTCGCTGTACCCGCCGGTGGCAACCGAACCCTATCAGGGAGGAAACTGAAATGAAGACGGCGTTGGAGCTTCTCAATCAACAGGCGCAAATCCGTCCCGACCGTCCGATGTTCACGGATGAAACAGAAACGCTGACGTTTTCGGACGTTGCGGCGCGTTCCGATCGTTTGGGATCGGCGCTTGTGAGACGCGGCGCATCCCGCGAGCCGGTGCTCGTATTCATGAAGCGCAGCGGGGCGATGATCGCGGCGTTCTTCGGCGTATGGAAGGCAAACTGCTTCTATGTGCCGGTCGACGCCGAGATGGGCGAAGCGCGCATCCGTTCGATCCTCGACCGCGTGCGTCCGCGCTTTGCGATCACGGACGACAGCGCAAACACACTGCTTTCCGCCTGCGGCTTTACGGGTGATGCGCTCGACGCCGAATCGCTTCTGAAAGAACCGGTCGATCCCGCCGCGCTCGAAACCGCGGCGAAGAGCCTGCTCGATTCCGATCCCGCGTATCTGGTGTTCACCAGCGGCTCTACCGGCGCGCCGAAGGGCGTCGTGGGCGTGCACCGCGCGGTGCTGGATTATGCGGACCAGATCACAAAGACGCTTCGCGCCGACGAAACCGATGTGTTCGGCATGCAGGCGCCGCTGTATGTGGACGCCTGCCTGAAGGAGATCCTGTCCGCGCTGAAATGCGGATCGGGCGTTGTGCTCGTCCCGAAACGGCTGTTTATGACGCCGGTTCCTTTGGTGGAATTTTTGAACGCGCACCGGATCACGGCGCTCTGCTGGGTCGTGCCCGCGCTGACGCTGATCTCCGCGCTGCATACGTTCGACGCGGTCGTGCCCGCGTTTTTACGGACCGTCGCGTTCGGCAGCGAGGTCATGCCGCCGAAACAGCTGAGGATTTGGCGGGAGCATGTGAACGCGCGATATCTGAATTTGTACGGACCGACCGAATGCACCGGCATGTCGTGCTTCTATGAGGTCGACCGCGACTTTCCCGACGGCGCGCGCATTCCGATCGGACACGCGTTCGACAACACCGAGATCTTTCTCATAGATGAAAACGGCAAGCGTGCTTCCGAGGGCGAGATCTATATTCGCGGCACGGCGGTGTGCCACGGGTATTACCGCGATCCGGAGCGCACGAAGGCGGCGTTCGTACAGAATCCCTTAAATTCCGATTATCCGGAAACGCTGTATCGGACCGGTGATTTAGGAAGGATCAACGAACGCGGCGAGCTGGAGTTTTTGGGACGCCGGGACGATCAGATCAAGCATATGGGGCACCGGATCGAGCTCGGCGAGCTCGAAGCGGCGGCAAGAACGGTCGACGGCGTGAACGCTGCGTGCGCGGTGTTCGACCGCGAGAAGAGCCTTTTGGGACTCGTCTATACCGGCGCGGCCGAGCGCTCGGCGTTGCTTTTGGCATTGCGGGCAAAGCTTCCCGAATACCTGCTGCCGAAGCGTACGGCGCAGGTCAAAAGTCTGCCGCTGACCGAAAACGGCAAGACCGACCGAAAGGCTGCGACCCTGCTTTTATACCGATAGGAGGAATCATGGAACAACTGCTGGATATTTTACGCGATCTGCATCCCGAAACGGATTTTGAGACCGAAACGCGTCTCGTCGACGGCGGCATCCTTGCCTCGTTCGACATCGTCATGCTGATCACGCGGATCGAGGAGGCGTTTGACGTCGTGATCCCGGCAAAGGACATCGTGCCGGAACACTTCAATTCCGCAAAGGCGCTCTACGCGCTCATCACAAAGATTGCGGAGCAGGACGACTGATGCTGTTCCCGTCGTGGGCGTTTCTTCTGTTTCTGGCGGTACTCGTGCCCGTGTACTACCTGGTGCCGAAACGGATCCAATGGATCGTGCTGCTGCTTTTTAACGCAGTCTTTGTCTGCTTTGCGGGTTTGCTCGGCGCGGTCTTTATGGCCGTGACGGTCGCTTCGGTGTACGCGGCGACGCGCGCGTTTGACGCGCTGTTTACCCGCCAGCGCGAGACGCTTGCCGCCATGAAGACGACACACACGAAGGAGGAGCGCAAAAAAACACGTCTGCAGTTTGAAAAAAAGCGGCGGCTGATCCTCGTCGCGTGCCTCGTGCTGAACTTCGGCATCCTCTTTGCGCTGAAATACGGCGCGATGCTGGGCAGGCTTTCCGCGGGGCTGTTCGGCGGGAAACCGTTCGGACAGGATCTTGCGCTCACCATGGGCATTTCGTTCTATACCTTCTCAACGGTCGGGTATCTTCTCGACGTCTACCGCGAGACGGTTCCTGCGGAGCGAAACCCCCTGAAGCTTGCGCTTTTCACCTCGTTTTTCCCGCTTCTGGTGCAGGGACCGATCACACGTTTTGAAACGGTGGGGAAAGCGCTCACGGCGCCGCACGCGTTCGACGGAAAGCGCTTTCTGTCCGCGTCCCTTCGCATTGCGTGGGGCTACTGGAAAAAGCTGATCGTCGCGGACCGGCTGCTTGTCGCGGTCAAAGCGCTCTGCGCGCGTCCGAACGTCTATTACGGCGATTTCATTTTCATGGAAATGCTGCTGTACGCCGCGTGCCTGTACGCGGATTTCACCGGCGGCATCGACATTACGATCGGCGTCGGCGAGATGCTCGGGATCCGGATCGAAGAAAACTTCAACCGTCCGTACTTTTCCAAGAGCATTTCGGAATACTGGCGGCGCTGGCACATCACGCTCGGTGAATGGTTCAAGCGCTATGTCTATTACCCGCTTTCGGTTTCAAAACCGATGCGCGATCTTTCCAAAGCCACGCGGCGCTTCGGCGCAGGGGTCTCGCGGCGCGTCCCGGTCTATCTTGCGACGCTGCTCGTCTGGGCGCTGACCGGCGCGTGGCACGGCAGCAATCTGACCTTCCTTGTCTGGGGACTTCTGAACGGCGTTGTGATTCTGCTTTCCGAGGAGTGCAAGCCCCTGTACGCGCGCTTTCATAAGCGGTTCCCGAAGCTCGGTGAAAGCGCGTTCTACCGCGGCTTTGCCGTGATCCGAACGGTGCTTTTGCTCTCGTCGCTTCGCATCCTCGACTGCTACGGAACGGTGAAGGACGCGTTTTCGTCGTTCTTCTCGATGTTCACAACGTGGAACTGGGGCGCGGTCTTCCGCGGCGGCATTCAGTCTCTGGGACTTTCGTACACCGATTATGCGATCGCGCTTTTCGGCGTGCTCGTCATGTTCGCGCTTTCGATGGTCCAGCGAAAGGGCACGATCCGGAAGCGGATTATGAAGCGCGGCGCAGTGTTTTCCGTCTGCGTGCTGCTCGTGCTGATCGGCACGATTCTGCTCTTCGGACGCTACGGCTTCGGTTTCGACGCCTCACAGTTCATCTATAACCGGTTCTGAGTATGAAACGAAAGACTTTGACCTTCATCGGCATCCTGCTTGCCTGCATCGTGTTTTTCGGAGCGCTGTACGCGGTCTCGCGCCTCGTCGCGCCGAAATACCATACGTCGCCGCTTGAAGGACATCTGACCGGCGAGTATTACGAAGAGAAAACGGCGCACGACGTGCTGTTTGTCGGTGACTGCGAGGTGTTTTCGAACATTTCCCCGGTCACGCTGTACAACGAATACGGCATCACGTCGTTCATTCGCGGCAGCGCGCAGCAGCTTACCTGGCAGTCGTATTACCTTCTGGAGGACGCTCTCTTAACCGAAACGCCGAAGGTCGTCGTATTCAATGTCCTGGCGCTCAAGTACGGCGAACCGCAGTCCGAGGCGTATAACCGCATGACGCTCGACGGCATGCGCCTGAACGCTTCGAAGATCAGGGCGATCCGGGCGAGCATGACAGAGGGCGAGGACTTTATGAGCTATCTCTTCCCGCTGCTGCGCTATCACGACCGGATCGACAAGCTCACGGGCGAGGATTTCGCGTACTGGTTCACATCCGGCGAGCCCGTCTCGTTCAAAGGGTACCTTCTGCGCACGGAGGTTCGTCCCGCGACCGATATGCCGACGGAGACCTATGATCCGAAGCTTCCCGAAAGCAGTATGGAATGGCTCGGAAGGATGGCGGATCTGTGCGAGGAGAAGGGCATTGCGCTGGTGCTTATGAAGTCGCCGTCGATCTATCCCAAGTGGTATCCCGAATGGGACGAAACGGTTGCGGCGTTTGCAAATGCGCGCGGATTGCGCTATGACAACATGATCGCAGAGAATGACGTGATCGGGATCGACATGCAGACCGACACCTGCGACATGGGACAGCATCTCAACGTATACGGCGCGGAAAAGCTTTCCCGCTTTTACGGCGCGGTGCTGCAGAAGACTTATCAACTGCCGGACCATCGCGGCGAAGCGGCGTATGACGCGGACTACGCGGCGCTCTCGGAACGCTATGAGACCGAAAAGAATCTGAGAAGATCGGAGGGAAACTGATATGAAACGAACGGCGATCCTGCTTCTTGCAGCATTGCTTTTCTGCGCGATCGGCTGCGGCACGGGCGCAAAGGATGACCCGAACGCGGTGTTCATCGACCCGAATGCGGTGCGCGGAGGCGAGTACGGCGCGCTGTACTTTGAGGTGAACGGCGTGCGCTTCGGGATCTACGACGAAGCGGAGCCGGTCCTTTCGGCGCTTTCCGAAAAGAGCAGCTTCACGCGTGAAAGCTGCGCGTTCGACAAGCCGGACGTGTTCCACCTCTTCGATTCGTTTGAGATCATGACGAACGAGATCGACGGCGTCGACCGCATCACGGCGATCACGGTCAAGGACGACCGGGTCAAAACCCCGCAGGGGCTCTTTATCGGCATGCGTGAAACGGACGCCGCGGCGGCGTTTCCGGCGCTTTTTGAAGCCGAATGGAACCTTGTCGACGGAACGGCGCTGCTGTCCGTGACCGTCACGGACGGCGTCGTGCGGGCGATCGTTTATACGCCCGCGGTCATGGACGACTGATGATGCGTAAAGCGGGGATTCTGCTTGCCGTTCTGCTTCTGTTCTGTACCTGTTCCGTGCCGGATGCGCCCAAAGAACCGCCGTCCGTTCCGACGTCTGCCGTGACCGCGGCGCCGGTTTCGGAGGAGACCGTCGCGTTTTCGGAAACGCAGGCGCCCGCAGAGGAACCGACGGAAGCACCGACGCCGACACAGGATCCGACACCGGAGCCTTCACCGGAGCCCACGGGGCTTTTGGGCGTACGGTATCTTGAAAAGTTTACCGATGAACCGATCCTGGACGAATGGAGCTATTCCGACGATTCCATGAGCCTTTCGGTCGAGAAGTTCACGGTGTATGAGACCTACGGTCCGGTGCAGACCTACTATGTGGCGGATATCTATGTGCAGGACGTGACGCTTCTGCGTGCGGCGGCGGCAAGGGGCGACTTCCATCACGGCTACGGCAAGACGGTGGAGGAGATCGCGGCAAACGTCGGCGCGCTTCTTGCGATCGGCGGCGACAACTATTACGGCTTTGAGGAAAGCCTTGTCTATCGGAACGGCGAACTGTACCGGAGAAAGCTGACGGAACGGGCGGATCTCTGCATCCTGTACCGCGACGGACGCATGGAGACGAAACATTGGGGTGAATACAGCCTTAAAAGCGTTGCGGAATCCGATCCCTGGCAGGTGTGGAGCTTCGGTCCGGCGCTGCTGGACGAAAACGGCAACGCAAAAACCATCCGGCATGCGTTAAGCGCCGGGAACCCGCGCGCCGCGATCGGGTATTACGAGCCGGGACATTACTGCTTTGTGATCGTGGACGGACGGCAGATCGTGGACGGTAAGGACGGGCACTCCGAGGGCATGACGCTGACCGAGCTCAGCCGGCTGATGGCGGATCTCGGATGCAGGACGGCATATAACCTTGACGGCGGCGGCACGGCAAAGCTCTTTTGGAACGGGGAGATCGTCAGTTCCAGCAGCAATCCGAAACGCAAGACAAGCGACATCATTTACCTCGCCCCGGCATGGATGGAACCGGCGCCGGAACCGACAAATGAATAAGGACTGTTCCGCGGAACAGTCCTTTTTTGCTTTCTTGCTTATTTGATAAATCCCAGCTGTTTTGCCTGCTCGATGTACTTCGGCATGTCGGTCAGCGAAACCTTGACGTCGTGTTTCTTTGCGAAGGTGATGAACTCCTGGATCGTGACCT
>JAFOQN010000149.1 GCA_017393775.1 Clostridia bacterium | reverse complement strand
CCGCACATGTTCCCAATCCTTCTGCGTGTCCTCCTTGAGCACAGCCCGCAAAAGATCGCCCTCAGACGCCGTTCCGCAATAATGTCCCTCTCCGTCGATCACGGGGATCGCGCTGCGTCCCGACGAATTGAGTTTCTCCACTGCCTGCCGAAGCGTAAAATCGCTGTGCAGCACGCACACGTCGCATTTCGGCGTCAGAAAGAACAACAGGTTCATACGAATCTCCTTTCCTTTCTCCGGTATAATTATACGCGATCCCCCGCCTTCGGTCAATGCGCCGACGCGAAATGTCACGGATTCGTCACAAATGAAATGTGCTTTCCTAAAAGTTTTTCTGACAACGTATCAGTCTGAGACGAATTTCAGGAAAAAAGTTCTGTCCGATGGGACACGACGGTTGACCGTACCGAAAAGCAGCGACGCAGGCAGGCTGCGATATATGGCGGCGCATCCGGAGAACGCGCCGCCAAACCGGCGATCCGCCCGTGTATTAGATATCTCTCCTTCCGTCACCTATCGGTGACACCTCCCTCATCAGAGGGAGGTCAATATCGTCTTCTTGACAGATTGGTTTATCCATGATAAACTAAACGCAGGTTTATCGAGAGTAAACCAAAGGAGGTTTTGCATATGACCGAACTCGGAGAGGTACAGGCGCGGTTTGCGAATATCGTCTGGGCGCACGCGCCGATCCCGTCGGGCGAGCTTGTGAAGCTCTGCGAAAAGGAGCTCAACTGGAAAAAGCCCACGACCTATACGGTGCTGCGGAAGCTCTGCGAAAAGGGCTTGTTTACGAACACCGACGGGCTTGTGCGGGCAAAAATCACGCGTGAGCAGTTCTATTCCGCGCAGAGCGAGCAGTTTGTGGAGGAGAGCTTTTCGGGCTCGCTTCCCGCGTTCATTGCCGCGTTCACGGCAAGGAAGCGCTTAACCGACGCCGAGGCGGACGAGATCATGCGCATGATCGCATCGTACCGAAAGGAGCGTGAATCATGAGCAAGCTGTTTTTGCATCTTCTGAACATCAGCATCACCGCGGGTTGGATCGTGCTCGTCGTCGTGCTGCTGCGCTTTGTGCTAAAAAAGGCGCCGAAATGGACGCGCGTCGTGCTGTGGGGACTGGTAGCGCTGCGGCTCATTCTGCCGGTGTCGATCGAGAGCGTGACGAGCCTTGTCCCGAGCGCCGAGACGGTGAAAATCGAATCGGTGACTGCGCCTGTTCTGACTTCGGTCAATGAATATAACGGTGTCTCGTTTTTCTATGAGAACGTACAGGGCGAGCAGATCGTGCTGCAGTCCGGTTTCCCGACGCTGAACAGCGCGGTCAACCCGACGCCCGAGGAAGCGGCGGAGCATTTCGACACCGTTGCCGTGCTGAAAACCGTTGCGGGCTGGGTGTGGCTTGCGGGCGTTGTCGGCATGCTTTTCTATGCGCTGATCAGCTTTCTGCGGCTCTGTCACCGCGTCCGCGCGTCCGTTCTGCTTGAAAAGGGCGCGTATGTATGCGACGAGATCAAGGATCCATTCATTTTAGGGCTGATTGTTCCGAAGATCTACCTCCCCTCCGGCATGGACGAACAAACCCGCGCCTATGTGCTTGCGCATGAGCGCGCGCACTTGAAGCGCTTCGACCATATCTGGAAGCCGCTCGGCTTTTTGCTGCTTTCCGTCTACTGGTTCAATCCGCTTCTTTGGCTTGCCTACATCCTGCTTTGCCGCGACATCGAGCTTGCGTGCGATGAGAAGGTCGTGAAGGAGCTCGACGATACGGGCAAGGCCGCCTATTCCGAAGCGCTCGTCACCGCAAGCGTTTCCCGCCGTTCGATCGCCGCCTGTCCCATTGCCTTCGGCGAGACCGGCGTGAAGTCCCGCGTCAAGTCCGTTCTGAACTACAAAAAGCCCGCGTTCTGGATCATCCTTGTCGCGATCCTCGCCTGTATCGCGGTTGCGATATGCTTTTTGACGATGCCTAAGAAGAATCAACCGGACGCAGCCGAAATTATCGGTACATGGGAGTTCTATAAACAGATCGTTGATACCTACGAAACCGATTGGCCGATTGAAGAAATGCTCGGGGCTCGAAGGGATGTTCTGATCTTTCGGGAAAACGGAACCGGAACAGAGTTGTATATCAGAGACGACGTGACGCGTGAGAACCCCTTTACCTACACGGTTTCCGGAAATAAGGTATCTATAACGCGCAACGGCAGAGACCGCGTTCCGGTCGAGTTTACCTATGACCCCGAAAGCAGCATGCTGCGCTCCCCCGAAGACGCCGGTGAAGGACTCCGCTGGTATACGCTCTATGTACGCGAAGGCAGCATCAGCTATCCGACCGTACAGCTGACCAATGAGCAAATTGCAGGCGAATGGAAAACGGACGGACTTCCCGTTATGGAAGGCATGCCCCTAACGCTGTCCGGCGATCTGGTTTTTGATGCGAACGGAACCGCCGTCTTGCATCTGAACGGTGATAATCATACGGAAATGACCGTAAACGGTACCTATGACACCGAAGGCAGCGTCATTCGATTCGAGCCCGAAGACGATACGGCAGTGCTTGAATACTATCCATGGAACGATCAGAGTATGCTTTTTCATCTCAGCATCAAGGATTTCAAGCCGGAATATCAGAATACCGCCCTTGCTTCCTATGACCCGCAAACCGATACGATCCGCTTTGTTGTTTTACACTTCGGTGTGCTGACCTTTCATCGCAGCATACCGGCAACAGCGATGCCGGTCATGCAATGGTTTGACTATTACAATGATTTTGAAGGATTCTCCTGGGGCAGCACAAAGGAGATCACGGTCGCAGCTTTCCCCGGCGTGACGTTCCGCTGGACCGCAGGCAGCGAGGAAGCGGTCGAAAACGGCAAAACGCGCACACTGTT
>JAFOQN010000148.1 GCA_017393775.1 Clostridia bacterium | reverse complement strand
GCGCGCATGCCGGACGGCGAAGATTCCGCGGGCATCGTGAGGATCAGCGTGTCGGACATCGACCAAAGCCCGCCGATGGAACAGCCGTAAGCGATCCCGGCGGCGACCGGTCCCCAGTTGAGACGGCACGCAAGGACGAACAGAAGCAGTCCCAGAAGTGCCAGTCCGCCGAGGATCAGACAGGCTTTTTTGCGTCCGAGCTTATCGGAGAAGAATCCGCTGACGATCGTGACGACGCCGTTGACGAGCGGATAGATGATGAGCACAAGCGATACGAGCTCCGTGGTCATCGCACCTTCCAGCACCGTGGAGTAATACGAGGTATAGAAGGTCGTCGCAAAGAACAGGAAGCCCGCGATGAAGATCCAGCGCAGCTGACGGTTTTTGAAAATGAACCGGATCGCGCGGAACACGCCGCCCTGTTCGGCGGTGCCGCTCTTCTTATCCTCCTCCGCCTTTTTCCGGCGTTCCTCCGGCGTCAGCGAAAGGAAGCCTGTTCGCTGTTCGACAAACACCGGCGTCTCCCGCACAAGGAAGAACGAAACAGCGCCGACGGCGATCGCGACGACGACCGGAATGAGATAGACCATGCGCCAGCTGGAGGGCACGTCCTCCCTTAGGAACAGCCGGGACAGCACGCCGATCAGCGAAACGGAGATCAGCGCGATGCCCTTTGCAATGAAGCTGTAGGTCGCGCGTTTTTCTTTCGGCGCGGTCTCCATGATATACAGCACCTGCATATCGTTCGGCGTAAAGAACATCATGAACAGCATGCCGAGGATGTACTGCACGACGCTGTGCGCGGTCATGACGATCAGCATGCCCAGGCCCATGCCGACGGTGTTGATCATCAGGAAAAGTCTTCTTCCGTACCGGTCGGACAACGCCTTATAGAACGGCGTGATGATCAGAAACAGATTGGCGGCGGTGGACCACGGTTCGACCGTATTGATCGCGCCCTTATATGCCGCCGAATTGACGTCGCGCGACGCGATCTTGAAGAGATCGAACAGCGCATACGGCTGCATGGACGAGTTCATGTTGGACGTGATTTCATCGACGATGTAGATGACCGTCAGCACGATCATCAGGAACAGCAGATAGTACGCGCCTTTCGGACGCTGTGCTTCCCGGTTGAGCCGCATAAGCTCTCTCTTCTCCCGGGCCGGATCGATGGATTTCATGTTTCCTCCTCTTATCCTCTTTTCAGGTTTCATTCGGGCCGCATCCTGCGAATCGATTCCCTGCTTATTTGAGTTTCATTCCGTCCTTGAACGCGTCGCCGACTCTGCCCGCTACCTTGTAATAGCCGTGCGTATAGGGATCAAACGCGATCGCTTCCAGAGAATCGATATCGATCTTCCCGTCACGAAGATGCGCTTCCTCCACGGAGGTGCGAAGAACCTTGCCGATAACGCCGAGACCGGTCGCATCGCTCTGATATTCGACAAATTCGCATTCGAGCGCGATGGGCAGTTCGTTGATGACCGGCGCGTCGACGAGGTCGGACTTCACATAGGTCATACCGGATTTTTTGAACTTCTCCGGCTCCTTGTTGCCGCTGACCACGCCGAACCAGTCCGCTTCGACGACGTGCTTCGCGTCGGCAATGTGTACCACAAAGCCCTTGCGTGCCTTGATGTTCTGCACGGTCCGATGCGTTTCGGTCAGATTCAGCGCGACGATATCGCGGGATACCATCGTTCCCCAAGCCGCGTTCATCACGTCGACGCTTCCGTCATCGTTGAATGTGGAGATGAGCAGAACAGGCATCGGGAAAATGGCCTCAGTAGTTTTGATCGGTTGCTTCATGTATGTTTCCTCCTGAAAATAGATTTGTCACAGCATACGGAAGGCAAAGCGTTCGCCCTGCCTTCCGCGTTCGTTTGTTTATTCCTGTTCGGTCGGGTAGTCCGACTTTCCGGTGATCTTGCGCTTGATGATCTTGCCCATGCGCTTCAGTGCGTACGGACCTACGAGCTTCATCATCTCCTCCGCGGTGTGCATCTCGCTGGCCGCGGGCAGATCGCGACTTAGGTGGATTGCGTCGAACTCACAGCGCGTGGTGCAGAGACCGCAGCCGACGCACTGGTTGAGATCGACCGTCGTTGCGCCGCAGCCGAGGCAGCGGTTTGCTTCGATCTTGACCTGCTCTTCGGTGAGCGGCAGGCGAAGATCATGGAACGTCGCTCTCGCCTCGCCCGGTTGGAACCCCGGACGCTGACGCGGGGAATTGTCGAACGAATCGGGACGGGTGATATCCTCGCGGTTGAACTCGATGAACTTCCGGAGATCCCTTCCGATCGTCAGCGACTGACCGGGATGCACGAAGCGGTTGATCGAGACCATGCCCTCGCGACCGTCCGCGATCGCATCGATCGCGAACTTTGCACCGTGGAAGATATCGCCGCCGACAAAGATGTCGGGCTCCGCGGTCTGCAGCGTTACGGGATCGGCGACTGCCGTGCCGTTTCTGCGCACTTCGACCTTGCTGCCTTCCAAAAGCTTGCCCCATTCCGCGCTCTGACCGATCGCCATGAGCACATTTTCGCACGGGACCGTCATCGTGTCGTTCTCGTCGTAAGCCGGACTGAAGCGATGCTCTTCGTCGAACACACGCGTGCAGCGCTTGAACACGACTGCGGTGACCTTTCCGGTCTCGTCGCGCAGGACTTCCTTCGGACCCCAGCCGTTTTCGATCGCGATGCCCTCTTCCAGCACCTCTTCGATCTCATCCTTTGCCGCGGGCATTTCTTCGCGGGATTCAAGGCACAGCATCGTGACCTTGCCCTTTGTCGCGCGCAGCGCCGTTCTTGCGACGTCCGCCGCGACGTTGCCGCCGCCGACGACCACGACGTCGCCGGAAAGCGTTTCATTTCCGTTTTGGTTCACACGCTTCAGGAACGCGACGCCGGATTCGACGCCTTCGCCCTCTTCGCCGGGTACGCCCGCCGTTCTGCCGCCCTGCAGACCGATCGCGATATAGAACGCCTTGTAGCCCTGCTTGCGGAGCTCGTCAAGCGTAATATCCTTGCCGACCTCGACGCCGCAGCGGATCTCCGCGCCCATCCGCTTTACGATCTCGATCTCCTTTTCGAGCACGTCCTTTTCCAAGCGGAAGCTCGGAATGCCGTTCAAGAGCATACCGCCCGGACGCTGTTCCTTTTCGAACACGGTGACCGGATAGCCCTCTTTGCGCAGATAATACGCCGCGGACAGACCCGCGGGACCTGCGCCGATGACCGCGATCGGGAAGTCCGTCCACTGCTTGCCCTCGCCGTTTTCGCAGATCTCGGTGAAGTTTTCGGGATGTTCGAGCTCCCACTTTGCCAGGAACTTCTTGATCTCGTCGATCGCAACCGGCTTGTCGATCGTGCCGCGCGTGCAGCGATCCTCGCAGCGGCGGTTGCAGACCGCGCCGCAGACCGCCGGGAACGGATTGTCCTGCCGGATGAGTCTGACGGCTTCCGCGTAACGTCCTTCCGCCGCCATTTTGATATAGCCCTGTACCGCGATATGCGCGGGGCAGGCAGTCTTGCACGGCGCCGTACCGGTGTCGTAGCAGTTTTCCTTGTTGTGGTCGCGATAGTCGCGGTCCCACTTGTCCTCGCCCCAGACGTGATCGTCCGGCAGCTCGTGCATCGGGTATTTCACGCGCGTACCGTCCGCTTTGCAGAGCTTCTGACCGAGCTTTGCGGCACCCGCCGGGCAGACCTCGACGCACTTGCCGCACGCGACGCACTTCGACTTGTCGACGTGCGCGCGGTACGCGGAGCGCGACATGTTCGGCGTGTTGAACAGCTGCGAGGTTCTGAGACCGTAGCAGCTTCCCGGCGAACAGTTGCAGATGCCGACGATGCGGTTCGGACCGTCGAGGTTCGTGATCTGATGCACATAGCCCTTGCGCTCGGCGCGCTCGATGATCTCCATCGCCTCTTCGCGCGTGATGTAGCGCGCGTCCTTGCCGGTTTCCACCAGAAACTCCGCAATGTCGCCGACGCCGATGCACATATGACCTTCGATGTCGCCCACGCCCTCGCCGCGGATGCGCTGCGCCTTGCGGCACGCGCAGACCATGGTGCAGAAGGTGTCGTTCATTTCGATCCAGCGGGACAAAT
>JAFOQN010000147.1 GCA_017393775.1 Clostridia bacterium | reverse complement strand
GTGGCTTAAGGAGGCGGTCTTGAAAACCGTTGATGTGAAAGCATCCGTGGGTTCAAATCCTACCATCTCCGCCATTTTCTCGATATAGCACGCGGAAATACCCAAGTGGCTATAAGGGGCTCCCCTGCTAAGGGAGTAGACGGTCTGAAGCCGTGCGTGGGTTCAAATCCCACTTTCCGCGCCACGTCGCCGCGGGTTTCAAATAGCCCGCGGCGACGCTTTTGTGTTTGCAAAAAAGGTTGGTGCATTATGAAGCTGTTTCAGCATCGCAATCAAACTGCACGATTGCTGACCGAAGGCAAGCCCTCAAAGGTGCTTGTCTCCTTTGCGTTTCCGATCTTTTTGAGTCAGTTGTTTCAACAGCTTTACAACACTGCGGATTCCTTTATCGTCGGGAACTACCTCGGCAAGGAAGCGCTGGCGGCGGTCAATTCCTCCGGCAGCTTGATTTATCTTCTCATCAGCTTCTTTGTCGGCGCGTCGATGGGTGCGGGCGTCGTCATCTCACGGTATTTCGGCGCAGGCAATCTCGACCGTGTGTCGAAAGCGGTGCACACCAATATCATTTTCTCGCTGATCTGCGGCGTCGTGCTTTCGGTATTCGGTGTGACGATGACGCCGCATATTCTGCGTTGGATGGGTGTGCCGGAAGACGTAATGCCGAACTCCGTGGCGTATCTGCGGTATTATTTTCTCGGCTGCGTACCGGTCGTCATGTATAATTCCATGAAGGGCGTCATGAATGCCGTCGGCGACAGCCGTCGTCCGTTGTATTACCTGATCGTTTCCTCTGTACTCAACGTTGCTTTGGACTTTCTCTTTGTCGGTGTGTTCGGACTCGGCGTGGAATGGGCGGCGATCGCAACAGTCATATCGCAGACAGTCAGCTCGATTCTCTGTCTCATTCAGCTGACACGCAAAGGAACGGTCTACCGTCTTGAATGGAAGAAGCTGCGCATTGATCTTGAAAGCCTGAAACAGATCACAAAATACGGTTTACCGACAGGCGTGCAGAACTCCGTCATCGGTTTTGCGAATGTATTGGTGCAAACGAACATCAACAGCTTCGGCAAGCTTGCCATGGCGGCATGCGGCGCATACTCCCGCATCGAAGGCTTCGTGTTTCTGCCGATCATGAGTATGTCGATGGCGCTGACAAGCTATATTGGACAGAACCTTGGCGCGAAGCGGTACGATCGTGCAAAGCAAGGCGCTCGTTTCGGCATTCTGACTTCGGTCATCATGGCGGAGATCATCGGGATCGTACTGTTCTTCTTCGGCGGATTCTTTATTTCGACCTTTATCAACGATGCGGACCCGGAGGCTGTAGCTGAGATCATTGCGATCGGCGCAAGGCAATGCCGCGTGGAATCGCTGTTCTTCTTCCTTCTTGCATTCTCGCACGCTGTTGCAGGCATCTGCCGCGGCGCAGGCAAGGCGATTGTGCCGATGCTCATCATGCTGCTCGTGTGGTGTGTGATCCGTATCATCTATATCACTGTCGCCATGTCGATCCGGCATGAGATCATTCTGCTCTTTGCGGCGTACCCGCTGACCTGGTTTATCAGCTCGGTCATCTACTTTATTTACTACAAAAAATCCAACTGGATCCACGGATTCGAGTCATAAGAAAAAGCAGCCCGAAGGCTGCTTTTTCTTTCGTGTTACTTCGGATGTTTCGCATTTTCGGATCGCGTACTATTATAATCACCACTTAAGTTATACCAACACAATGGAACTGTCCTTCCTCTTCTGTATGGTTACAGGAAAGGGCACGATCGCCGTGCCCTTTCCGTATAACAGGATTCGCCGGTAATGTTCAATAATAAAACACCGCTTTATATTCTTCGATCCCATTCGCTCTTTCACGGATTACATCCGATGTTTTCAGTGTGATCTCCGTTTTGCTTCCCGACCATTCAACGGTCAGGGTGAACGTGTCTCCGAGTTCAGCGGGCGAATATCCGACCATGCAGTACGCAAGCTTCTTCCCGTCCGAGCGAAGGTACGAATCCGTCGAAGTCAGCGGATCAATCTCGCCGACGTGCTTAAGCTCCGTTCCGTTGATATATACCTTCGGCGGTTCGACCTTATCCGGGAATCCTTTCTCCGATTCGAACAGGATCCCGATCTCGCTCCACAGGGAATGCGTCTGAAATACAAGATCCGTGACGCGGACGTCGCCGAGCTTTTCATCGAACTGCCAGATCCAGTCCGCATCGTTATAGCAGGCGGAAAGCTCCATGCTCTCCCTGCGCCAAGCTTCATACTCGATGTCGCTTTGCGGAACGGTCGCTTTTCCTGTTCGCCATTCATAGCGGAAAACAATGCCGAAAACGGAGATCAGCGATTCCTGCGGCAGCGAATCTTCGACATACGGCAGATACGTGCAGTAGACGGCGCCGTCCGGGTTCTCGGCGTCGATGTTGCCGAGATACCAGAACTGACCGGTATGCCCGTCGATCACCGGCCAAAGCCCGCGGTCGTATCGGTCGTAAGCCAGTCCTCTCGGATAGATCTGCGGCTCCGGACTGTGTGCGATCGTGAAATAGAGGCAGTTGTCCTTGACCGCGATCTCCGTCAGAATATCGTTCTTTACCTGATATCCGATCGGCGTTCCCTGATCCGGGATTTGCTCCACGATATCCTTATGCTCGTTCAGCGCATCCACGATCCCCTGCTGCAAGGTTTGATACGTTTTCTCCGTAAACGTATAGGTCAGCGTAAACGGCACTCCGTTGACTTTTCCGGCGAACACAAACGTCGTACCCGGCCAGATGGGATTGCCGTCCTGCTTAAAGTACGCTTCGCCGCAATAGTGATCGTCCGCATAGATGAAGCTGTTGACTTGATACGCATTCTTTGCGGGACCGCCGTTGATCGACACGGTCAGTTCCGTAATCGTGCAGGGTGTGTCGCGCTTTGTACGATAGAAGAATTCCGCCGTGATCCCCTCGCTTCCGACATATCCGAATTCGGCAAGCTGCATCTCGCCGTCCGGCACCTCACACATAACGTCTTCTTTGGTCTGCATGACGTTGTCGAACAGAATCAGATGATTCGGCTGCCAGCCTTCGTGCCGTCCGATATCAAGCGGCTGTGTGACCGTATGGATCGTTTCGTCCAAGACGGCGTTCGTCTGTTCCTTGAACGCCTTGTTCCGCAGGACGGTTGCTGCGACGGCAACCGAGGAGAAAAGCAGGATCGCGGCTGCAACGAGCGCGATGATCAGGCGTTTCGGCATGCGAACGTGGGTTTCTTTGCGTCTCGGTAAGGTGGCAATGCGTTCGTTGATCCGTTCTTCCAATGCGGATCCATCCAACAGCGCGTATTCCAACGCAGCATGATAGTATTTTCTGTCATTCATGTGTGATCCCTCCGTTTGAGCAGGTCTCTCCCATCCGCTGTTTCAGGATGTTTCTTGCGCGGAGCAGGCGGCTTTTGACCGCTTCCTTGCTGACGTCCAGCTGACTTGCGATCTCCGATACCGACATTTCGTAGCCATAATACAGTACGAACGTACGGTACATTTCTTTTGGTAAGGCTTTGGCGTTCCGGAAAAT
>JAFOQN010000146.1 GCA_017393775.1 Clostridia bacterium | reverse complement strand
GACGGAAACGAATGATACGATTTCCTTCACGCTTTCCGGTGTGCGTGTTTCGATCGAAAAGAAGAATTTCCGCATCACGGCGGAAAACGAACACGGCGTCCTGTACCGCGACCGCAGCGGGCTTGCGTACAATTTCGAAGGTGAGCTCGGCAGAGGCAGCGTGCATTTTACCGACCGGTTCGCGGGCCAGCGCATCTTCGGACTCGGCGACAAGTGCGGTCCCGTCGACAAGGCGAACCGCAGATTTATGCTTGCGGCGACCGACTCGATGGGCTTTTCTGCAGCATACAGCGATCCGCTCTATAAGCAGATCCCGTTTTTCATTTGCGAGCATGCCGCGGGCAGCTACGGACTTTACTATGATACCTACAGCAATGGTGCGGTTGATTTCGGCGTCGAGCATGACAACTATTTCGAGCCGTTCAACTCAATCCGTTTTGACGAGGAAAACCTCGTCTTCTATCTGATCCTCGGCACGCCTTTGGAGATCATTCGCCGTTTCAACGCCATGACGGGCGGAATCGCGCCCGTGCCCCGTTGGGCGTTTCACTACTGCGGCAGCACGATGGAGTATACCGACGCAAAGGACACGGATGAGAAGCTTCGCGGCTTCCTCTCGCAGTGCGAAGAAAACGGGATCAAAGCGGGCGGGTTTTATCTTTCGAGCGGCTATACGCAGATCGGCGATTCGCGCTGCGTATTCCATTGGAATACCGAAAAGATCCCTTCGCCGGAAGCGCTTGCGGCACACTTCGAAGCGAAGGGCGTTGCGCTGATCCCGAACGTTAAGCCCGCGTTTCTGACCACGCATCCGCTCTATGAGACGATCGCAAAGAACGGTTGGTTTCTGCATTACGAGGACGGAAGTCCCGCTCGTTTCCCGTTCTGGGGCGGCTTTGCAAGCTATCTCGATTTCACAAACCCCGGCGCGTACGATTTTTGGAAGGCGTGCGTCAAAACGCAGCTTGTTGAAAAAGGCTACCGGCATATCTGGAACGACAACAACGAATACGACGTGCAGGACGAAGCGGTGAAAGCATACGGCTTCGGGTGTCCGGTTCCCGCCGTGCGCATCCGCCCGCTGTTCTCGTATCTGATGGCGCGCGCAAGCCGCGAAGCCTGTCTCGAAGCGGGCGTTAAGGATTCATTCAACGTGTCGCGCTGTGCGATCGCGGGTACCCAGCGGGTTGCCTCGACCTGGACCGGCGACAATTTCACGTCGTTTGCGGAACTGCGGTGGAACCATAAGCAGATCATGACGATGGCGCTCTCCGGCTTCAGCTTTTTCGGACCGGATATCGGCGGTTTTGCGGGGCCGAAGCCCACAGAAGAACTCTTTTTCCGCTGGCTTCAGTACGGCGTGTTTCTGCCGCGCTTTACCCTGCATTCGTGGAAGCCGGGCGAACCTTCCACCATGCCGTGGCTCTATCCGGAGCGCATGGGGGACGTAAGAAGACTCTTTGATCTTCGGGAACGCTTTGAGCCGTATCTGTTTTCCGAATCCGAGCGCCTCAGAAGAGAAAACCTTCCGCTGATCCGTCCTGTGTTTTTATCCGATCCCGCTTACGAACCGGAAAGCGACTGCTTCCTCTGCGGGGAGAAGCTTTTCGTGTGTCCCGTGTTCGACGAAGGGGCAAAGGACGTGACCGTGACCTTGCCGCTTTTCGGAATGTGGCGGTTGCGCGGGGAAGGAGAACCGCACCCCGGCGGGAAGACGCTGACCGTGCCGTGCGAAATGACCGACCTGCCGGTGTGGTTTGAAAAAGAAGCATAAGAAAAACGCCCGACCGATGATCCGGTCGGGCGCAGATTTTTAGAATCAAATATCGATAATCTTCTTTTCGTAGGACTCCTTGAGGTCCAGCTCCTTCTGTTCCTGCAGCTCGGCTACCCGGCGTTTCGAAAGCGGATACACCACGAACAGCAGCACCGCCATGATCCCAAACAGCACGGCGGGGATCAGCGTGGCCAGGTCGTACATGATCTTCAGGTTCTCCGGCGTCTGCACAGCGCCCTTTTCATAGCGGTAGTGCATGCCGAGCAGCGCGCCGTTGACGCAGATCGCGGAAAGCACCTGCCCCAATTTCCGGAAGAAATTGAACACTGAATACGCGGTGCCGGTATCGCGGCTGCCGGTTTTCACCTCGATGTCGTCGGTCGAGTCGGTGACCATCGCCCAAAGCTGCATCACGAGCGTCGTCAGCCCGCAGCCGCTGACAAAGTTCAGCGCAAGAAAGATCCACATGAGTTTACCGGGCTCCATCCCGCGCAAAAAGTATAGCGCAAGGTTCGAGACCGCGGCAAGCGTCAGCCCGACGGCAGTAACTTCCTTTTTGCCGATTTTTTTTGCCGCCTTCGGCAGGAAGAACATGAAGAGCAGCATCGGCGAATAGGTGCATGCCTGCGTCGCAAGGTTCATCCAGTTTGCGTGGAAGTAGTCGTCAAAGAGATAGGTATAGAAACTCTGCGTAAACATCTGCCCCGACAAAAGCAGCATCGAAACGAGGCTGATCGCCACAAACGAGCGGTTACGAAACAGCAGCGCGATCGCCTTCTTTGTCGCGCCCTTTTCCTTCGGCTGCGGCTTCGTCTTAACACGCTCGCGGTTCATCGTGTAGGCAAGGATCAGAAGCGCTGCGGACACGACCGACATGATGACAACGCCGATGATCACGGGCTTGTACTGCATATCGGTGATCGGACGGTTGTTTTCGCCGAGGATCGGCATGCCGGACGCGTCAAGCCGCTTTGCGTAGGCAAAGCTTGCAATGAGAAGCACCGGGATGGACCCGAGCGCCGCGCCGATCGAACGAAACACCGAGAGCTTGTTGCGCTCCTTATCGTCAGTCGTCACGACGGAAGCCAGCGAGCCGTACGGGATCTGCAGCATCGTATACGCCATGCCGAACACAACGTACGTCACCGTTGCGTAAATGCAGGTAAACAGCATGGAAGCGGGCTCGCCCATGTTCGGAAGCTTCACAAACATCAGAATGCCCGAGATTGCAAGCGGGATCGCCGCGTACAGCACCCACGGACGGTAGCGCCCGGATTTTTTGGGCTTTGCGGTGTCGGCGATGCGGCCCATGATCGGGTCGTTAATCGCGTCCCAGATGCGCGCGCCGATGAACATCAGCATGATGAACAGCGGGCTCAGGTGCAGAATATCGGTGTAATACTTCTGCAGCAGCGTCGTCACGAGACTGAAGATCAGACACCCCGCGGTGTCGATGAGCCCGTAACCGAGATAGTCTTTCAGCTTCAACCCGCTGGTGCGGGCGATGTATGCGCGATGTTGCTCCATAATTCCCTCCGGCAAGCTTTTTCGGATACAGTATAGCATCGATCCCGCCGGAATGCAACGGACGCCGCTTGATTGACAACCCGATCGGGGCTTTGTATAATACAAGGAAATAAACCGTCAAGGGGGATTACCGTGAAGCATATCCTGAAAACCGCAACCGTTCTTCTGCTTTCGGCATGCATGCTGTTGTCTCTGCTCGGATGCGCGCTGCTCAACGCGCTCGGCATCACGGAGCCGGATTCCGTCATCGTCGTGGAGCCGACGAAAGCGCCGCACACCGAACCGGCGGTGCAGCCGACACAGTCCGCGCAGCCGAAGCCGACGGACACACCGAACCCGACGGATGCGCCGAAGCCGACCGACACGCCGAGTCCGACCGATGCGCCGACGCCGAAGCCGACGGAAACGCCGTCTTCGTTCCTGTTCGGCGGGGAAAAGGTGACGGCAGGGCAAACCGCCGTCAAGGTGGTGGGCAAAAAGAATGCGATCATCCGGATCTCGCCCGAGGAGATGGACATGCTGATCGCGCTTTGTCCGAATCTCACGAACCTGGAGCTGGATTACTGCTGTATGGCGGATTACAGCCGGATCGGCGAGCTGACGGGTCTGAAGCGTCTGCAGATCACCACAACGACGCATTCGCAGGATTACGGCATTCCGCTTGTGGATATCGACTGGGTTGCTTCGCTGAAGAATCTGCGACAGCTGTCCCTGACCTACAACAAGATCGACGACATCCGCGCAATCTCTGAGCTTGACAGCCTGGAGGAACTGAACCTCGGCTGGAACGCGCTTTCCGACGAGGATCTCAAGTGGCTGACGGAATTGAATCTGATCAAACTGTATCTGTACTGCAACGTCGATCTGCGGGACGCTTCGCCGCTTGCAAAGATCGAATCGCTGGAGCTGCTGCACATCGGCGGAAACAGACAGCTGTACGGATTCGAGGCGCTGAACACGCTGCCGTATCTCAGGGAACTGAACCTCGGCTACTGTCCGGTGAAGGATCTCGAATGGGTGAAACACTTTGAAAGCCTGGAAACACTGATCATCGCGTATACGGAGTATATCGATTCCGACGCCTATGTGGCGCTCGCAAAGTGTTCTTCTCTGAAGAAGGTCATCGTTTCCAAGGATGACAGGGAAATCGAGAAAGCGCTTCGGAACATGATCCGTGACCTGCGTCCCGACATCGAGATCGTGTATTACGAGGATTATAAGGGCTGAATGCGTTAAACAGCAAAAAACCGACCCCGAAAACGGGTCGGTTTTGCTTTGCTCAGAACTTCAGGATGTTGACGCCGGTCTCCGGATCGGGACTGCGGTCGACTGCGCCGGAAAGCACGCGGATCACCATTTCGCAGGTCAGCGATACCACTGCGCGGTTCAGATGCCCGCCGAAGACCTCGCAGTTTTTATTCCCCGCACTCATGTGCAGATGCTGATAAAACGCGCCGTCCTTCTCGGTGATCGTGCCGACAAGGGAAACGATCTCGAACGGACCGGCAAAGCGCCGCGTGTCGTATTGCTTCGTCGCGACGTCATACACGCCGACCGTAAAATCGTCCGTACCGCCGAGCGCCTCAACGCTCGCAAGCCGGATGTGCTCTTTCTCCGCAACTTCGCGGACCTTCTCAATGATCTCCTCGCCGCGGTCGATCCTGAGGAGCAGTGTGTCGTTGAACCGTCTGTACTCCATGACTTCCTCCTATGTATTCTTCATGCGCCG
>JAFOQN010000145.1 GCA_017393775.1 Clostridia bacterium | reverse complement strand
CTTGTAGTCCTCCAGCATGACGGCAGGGACGATGTTGCTCTCGCCGATGAAGTCAGCCACAAAGGGGTTGTTGGGCTCGTTGTAGATGTCGGTGGGCTTGCCGATCTGCTGGATGACGCCGTCCTTCATGACGACGATCGTGTCGGACATGGTCAGCGCTTCTTCCTGGTCGTGCGTGACGTAGATGAACGTGATGCCGAGCTGACGCTGCATGCGCTTCAGTTCCACCTGCATCTCCTGCCGAAGCTTCAGGTCCAGCGCGCCGAGCGGTTCGTCGAGCAGCAGGACCTTCGGCTCGTTGACAAGCGCTCTGGCGATCGCGACGCGCTGCTGCTGACCGCCGGAAAGCTGGTCGATCCAGCGCTTGCCGTAGCCTTCGAGGTTCACGAGCTTCAGCATCTTTTCGACCTTCTCTTCGATGACCGCTTTCGGTGTCTTTTTGATCTTCAGACCGAAGGCGATGTTGTCATGCACGTTGAGGTGCGGGAACAGGGCGTATTTCTGGAAGACCGTGTTGATCTCGCGCTTGTGCGGAGGAACCTTTGCGATGTCAACGCCGTTCATCTTGATCATGCCGGATGACGGAATGATGAACCCCGCAATGCAGCGGAGAAGCGTCGTCTTGCCGCAGCCGGAAGGTCCCAAAAGCGTCAAAAACTCGCCGTCGTTGATGTACAGATTTACGTGTTCGAGCGCCACGTCTCCGTTGTAATCCTTGCTGATGTCGATCAGTTCAATGAGATGCTTGCTGCTTTCCATGTGCCCCCCTTAAAATGACGGCGGCGTGCTGATCCAAAGCACCTTCGCCGGTGTTTTTCCGTTATTGAACAGATAGTGAACGCCCTGCGGATGCAGATAGAAGCTGTCGCCCTTACGAACGCGGTGCTTTGCGTCGCCGTCGACGAGCGTCACCGCGCCCGAGAGCACCAGCCCGAATTCTTCGCCCTCATGCGGATCGAGTTCCTCCGTCTGCCCGCCCGGACGGATCGTGACGAGGATCGGCTCCAACGCGTTTTTCTGCGCGTTCGGCACGAGCCAGCGGACGAGATTGCCCGCCGCGTCATCCTCCTTCTCGAACGTGTCGTCCGGCGTGAAAACCACGCGTTCGTCCGATCGGTCATTGAAGAACGCGGAAATATCAGTCCCGAGCGCTTCCAGAATATCCATCAGCGTCGCGATCGAAGGAGATGTGATATCGTTTTCCAGCTGCGAAATAAAGCCCTTCGTGAGTTCGGTTCGCGCTGCAAGCTCCTCCTGCGTCAGTCCGAGCTTTACGCGAAGCCTTCGAAGCTTTCTGCCGATCTCCGGTCTGCCCGTTTCCATCGTGTCTATCCTTTCTAAACTTATTGTTTACGATCACTAAACTTTCTGCGCATTATAATGCCATATCGGATCCGCTTTGTCAACACTTATTTTGCCGAATCCGCGCGGATTTTCGGTTCTTTGCCCGAATACGGAAAAAGCCGGGGCTTTTCCCCGGCAAAAAGAAACGGAGACGGATCGCACCGTCCCCGTTATATACATTGTCAGTCATCATCATCTTCATCGTTTGAACTGCCTTCTGTTGCCGTTGGATCAAACTCAATCAGGTTCTGCTCCAAAGCAAGTGTTTGACGATATTGTTCCGCAAGCATTGTTCGATTAAACGAAGCGGTTGGATCATACTGATAGACAAGCTGTTCCAGCTCATCGAGCGACGTCTTGAAAAATTCTTTTCGCAGATTGATTTTGTTAACTCTTTTTTCATTCAGTCTCTCATGCAGCGCTGCTTCCAATCCGACAGCATCTTCCGAAAAAATCATGCTATGTACGTCAAATCCAAAGGGTACACTAGCATTTCCCAGTTCATCGATTCGTTCTTGCGGATCAAGGCGTCTCGTCATTCCTACCTTAAATATGTTCTCACCAAATGATCCCAAATTACTAATTACATATACATGTCCGGCTTTTCCGTTAGCGAGGTTAACAATCTCTTCTTTCTTTTCATTCAATTGATTTACTTGTTCTTCAAGTTCTGCTATTCTTTGTAAAATGGCTTTGTTCTGTTCATTTTCATTGTCTGTTATCTGCGCTTTTAGGGCATCAATTTCTGCACTATATTTGCTTGCTTCTTTCTCAATTTGCTGTTGTTGCCGCTCAAGTTCTTTTCGCTCAGCAGCCTCCATTCGCATCTGTTCACGAATAGCTTTTTGTTCTTCCTTAATTCGTTCTTGTTGCACATAGTACTCATATTCAATTTTAATCAACTCTTCAAACATAGATTCCATCTGCAACAAGAACCGCTTTATGGTAGGTGCAATTGTCTTGCTTCCTTCAACCGCAATGCGTTCGCATTTTGCTATCATTTCTCGCATTGCCTGAAGATTCTTATCAAGTTTATCATATTTGAGGTTATAAAGGATATTCTGCAATTCAGCGCGCAAAGCTAGCGTCATGAAACGATACATTGCCTGTATAGCTACAGTCGTATAGCGCGATTCGTATTCCTTTTGAACAGTATCTATCTGCTTATTAACACTATTTGCTCGTTTCCTTAAATCCTTAAGCTCTTGACTATGAAAGTGAAGGCTCACGGTCGGAGAAAGAAGATCATCCAGTTCTTCTACTGTATTCTCCACTTGTGATACGGTATCGCAGTTTTTAACCGCATATTGAACCCCCGCATACGAAGCGCGTAAACG
Organism: Clostridia bacterium; assembly: GCA_017393775.1. Lineage (GTDB taxonomy): Bacteria > Bacillota > Clostridia > Christensenellales > CAG-138 > UBA3792. The sequence continues at coordinate 23,620 of JAFOQN010000145.1, read as the reverse complement.
CAAATATTTCTTGGATTCCGAATCATACTTCTTTTCAAAAGCAGATATCGTTTCCATTAATTCAGTTAGCTGTTTATTCTTTTCTTCTTGTTTGGCTTCAAGGGAACTAATCTCTGTTCTGATCGAATAACGTTCCCGCGTAGCAGCAGCAATCATTTCATCCGCTTGCTTTTTTGCAGCGTTTCGTGTCTTTTCGCATTCTATATTAGTTTCGTTCTTTATAGCATCTATTAGCTGTTTTTTATTATCCAGTTGCTTGTCACACTCATCAATTTGCTTCCTTAATGCATCGACAGTACTATCCAGCTTAAATAGACCTTTGATTTTTGATAATAAAGACATTTGTTCCTCCTAAAACATGAAAATAGATATTTGTACGAAAAATGGGACAGATAATTCTATCCCATTACCATGTCTGTGTTATTCCTCGTCGTTTTCCTGTTTCGCCGGAGTTTCCTGCCGCACGCCGGATTCCTTTTCAAAACGCTCGGCTAAAACTTTTGTCGTAAGATAGGCGGAAATGCAGTCGATCGCCATCTTGTTCTTGCCGCCGCGCATGATCGCAAAGTCGGCGTCGGTGATGTAGTTGACGATGTACTTCTCATACATCGGCTTGACCGTTTCGACGTACTGCTCGGCGATGTTGTCGATCGTTCTGCCGCGGCTCTTGATGTCGCGCTTGATGCGGCGCAGCAGGCAGATGTCGGTGTCGACGTGCATATAGACCTTCAGCACCATGCGTTCCAAAAGCCGGTGATCGTAGAACATGTGGATGCCCTCCATGATCAGCACCTCGGGCGGATAGATGAGCTCGTCCGAATCTGCTCTTAAATGCGCGGCGTAGTCGTAGCCCTTCTTTGTGATCGGCTTGCCGCTTTCCAGCGTATCGAGATCACGGATGATCTCGTCGTAATCGAAGATGTTCGGTTCGTCGTAGTTGATGTGTACACGCTCCTCGAACGGCAGCTCCGGAAAGCTCTTATAGTAGCAGTCCTGTCCGATGATGACACAGCTGCACGAAAGGCTGTCCTGGATCCTCTTCGCAAGCGTGCTCTTGCCGCTTCCCGATGCGCCGCAGATGCCCACAATGATCATAATGATGCGTCCCCCTCTGAAAGTCTTGCCTGTATTGTACCGCAAACGACGTCCTCTTGCAAGAGTCTTTGCGCGAACCGTATCGAAATCTGCCGATGCGATTGACTTTTTGTACAAAATGTTCTATATTTTATATATGATCCGTGCGGTGTTTTGAAACCGGAACGTCTCGGAAAGGAGAATGCAATGAGAATCATTACCGTAAGCCGCGAATTCGGTTCTGGCGGACGCGAGCTCGGAAAGCGCGTTGCCGACCTTCTGCAGTTTGACTACTATGACAGCGAGATCATCTCCGCGATCGCCGACAAGAGCGGACTCGATCCGAACTTCGTCGAGACCACGCTGGACAATCACGGCTGGCAGGACTTCCCCGTTTCCTTCGGCGGCACGATGCACTCGGTCGCGTATATGAACGCGTCGAAGATCGACCTGCTGATCCAGCAGAAAAAGGTCATCGAGAGCATCGCCGCGCTCGGCAAGGACTGTGTCATCATCGGGCGCAACGCCGACGCCATCTTAAAGGATCTCAAGCCGTTCAGCATCTTCGTCTGCGCCGACCGCGACGCGAAGATCGCCCGCTGCCGTGCCCGTGCGCGGGAGGACGAAAAGCTCACCGACCGCGAACTCGTCCGCAAGATGAAGGAGATCGACAAAGCGCGCGCCCGCACCCGCGAGTTTCTGACCGGCAGCGAATGGGGCAAGTGTGCCAGCTACCATCTCACTGTCAATACCGGCGACTGGGACATGAAGTCGCTTGCCGCCGCCGTCGCCGCGTTCGCGGAACGGTATTTTGAGAGCAAAGCATGACTATAAAGCTGTCCGATCACTTCACCTACCGGAAGCTGCTGCGATTTACCCTGCCGTCCATCGCCATGATGATCTTTACTTCGATCTACGGCGTGGTCGACGGGTATTTTGTATCCAACTTTGCCGGCAAGGAGCCGTTCGCGGCGGTCAATCTCATCATGCCGTTCATCATGGTCGTGTCGACCGTCGGCTCGGGTTTCTTCACCGCATCCTTCTGCTGCCGCCGCTGTTCGGCGTGACCGGGCTTTGGTTTTCAATTGTCGTTGCGGAACTGATGGCGGCTGTGCTTTCGTTCCTGTTCACGGCAGCGAAACGCAAACAATACGGATACTGATATGTTTGGAAGCGGCGCACTGATACACCATCCACAGGGTGATCGGTGATACCCGCTTTCATCGGGACGTGCGATTGCCGCTGTCGCTCTCTTTTTCTTGCCACCGAAAATGACAGTTTGAAACCTGCGATAACGGGGTCAGGGTATCTCTTGCAGCAAAAAAGCCGAGACGTTTTTCTCGGCTTTTGACAATTGAAACACAAATGTCCTGCTTGCTAACCTCTGCGACAATGCAGCAAGAATGCGACATTCATTCTGCAAACCGGATCAGATTGCTTTCTTTCGGATCAATCCGCAACGTCGACGTCCGGTACGATCAGAATCTCATAATCCGAATACAGCGCCGAAACGTCTTTGTACAATATCTCCAGTGCTTCCTTTCGGTCGACGTCGAAGCTCAGAACCACATCGAAGCGAATGGTTTTCTGTTCCGTATCGGCATAGAAGCCGTGCATCTGCAATGCCCACTCGTGCGACAGGACGGTCTCCTGTACCGTGTTTCGCATTTTTGCCGCTTCATCGTCGGTTGTATTGAAGGAGTATACGCCGATGCCGGTCAGGATGACGCCGGTTTTATGAAAGACGTTGGTTTGAATGCGCCGCGTGATACGGTCAACCTCGTCCACAGTCAGTGTGTCCGGCAGTTCGACATGTACGGAGCCGTAATTCTTGTTCGGGCCGTAATTGAACAGCGTCACGTCATACGCGCCGAGGACGGTTTCTTCCTCGCATATAACCTGCTTCAGTTCCTTCGTTGTCTCCGTATCCTCGCGCTTGCCGATAATATCGTTCAGCGTTTCGATCATCATTTCGACGCCCGCTTTGATGATGAATCCCGCGATGATCACGCCGACGTAGGCTTCCAGCGAGACACCCCAGATCAGATAGACGATCGCCGAGGCAAGCACCGAGGCGGACAAGATCGCGTCGAACATTGCGTCCGAACCCGAGGCAACGAGCGCGCCGGAGTTGACTTTTTTGCCCTGTTTTTTCACATACAGACCGAGGATCAGCTTGACGACGATCGCCACGGAAATGATGACGAGCGTTGCCGTGTTGTATTCGGCGGCTTCCGGATGGATGATCTTTTTGATCGATTCCACCAACGATGTGATGCCTGCGTAAAGCACGAGCGCAGCGACGATCATGGAGCTTAAATACTCGATCCTGCCGTAGCCCAGCGGATGCTTTTTATCCGGCTGCTTGGCGCCGAGCTTCGCGCCGATGATCGTCACAACGGACGAAAGCGCGTCGGAAAGGTTATTGATCGCATCCAGAATGATCGCGATCGAGTTGGACATCAGCCCGACAAACGCTTTGAATCCGACGAGCAGAACGTTCGTCAGGATGCCAACGATACTGGTCTTAACGATGGTTTTCTCTCTTTTTGCCGCAAGGACGGCGATATTTTCGTTTTGCTCTTTCATTTTCCTTCTCCGCAAATGACGATTTGTATGATATGTTTTATTGTAGCATAAAATCTGTGAAATAGCCATGTCGATTTAGAACCGAAAGAATCAAAAGCGCAGTTGACCGGAGACAACTGCGCTATACTTGCCGAACAAAGGATGTTTGAAAGTTGAAAGGTCCCTTGACAAACCGCCTTTGAATACCCTCCTTTGTTTTGCGTTCGCTTATTTCAGCTTGATCGAAGCAAGCTCCTCCATTGTCTCAAACGAGAGCACGATGGCCGCATTCGTGCCGATCACATAGAATGCGTCGTCCACGAACAGTCCGCGTCCGTCGCCGAACCAGTACTCGCCGCCGAGATCGATCTTCCCGATCTCGCGGAACGAATCGCCCTCTGCGCGGAACACATAATATCTGTTGTCCGCCGGGAACGCCACCGTTTGGGATGCGACGTCAACAAACAGGATCTTATGGTTGTACTGCACCGAGGTGTAGTTCGCATCCTCGACGGAGAGCTTGAACGCCTCCTTAACGTCTGACGGATCGGAGATGTCGAACATGCTGAGCTTGACGTTTTCCGTCCAGCCGTGTTCCTCGTCCGCGTCGAAGCCGATGCCCAGGAGCTTCCCTTCGCCGAACGGATGCAGGTATGCCGAGAACCCCGGAATCTTCAGCGTGGACAGGATCGTCGGATGATACGGATCGGAAAGATCCGCCGAGAACAACGGGTCGACCTGACGGAAGGTCACAAAGTACGCGACGTCGCCCATGAACCGCACAGACTGCACGCGTTCGTCCTTCGCAAGGTTATTGATCTCGCCGACCGGATTTAGCCAGCTGTCGAGCACATAGAGCGCGCAGTCGCTGCTGCTGTTCCACTCATATTGATCGATGCCGTCAGTCCAGATGATCTCCTCATTCTCATTCTGCGTCACCACAACGCGATAGTAACCGTTGTACGCGTCCATGCTGAACTGGTTCAAAAGCGTACCCGGAAGTTTCGTGCTTGCCGTGGCTTCGATCTCGCCGTTGTCGATCGTGAAGCGGAACAGGTTCGTGTCCGTTCCTGAAACGATCTTGACAAAATGTCTGCCGTCGTCCGCAGTCTGCTCGTCGCTCCGTTCGCTGCGATACTCGTTCGACGCGATCAAAAGATCCCTGCCGCTGCAGTAAACCGAATTGCAGCCGCCGAGCACCGCCTTGTGCGAGTCGTACTCGGTTCCGTCCGCGGCATCGACCGTCGTCAAGACGGTGAAGCCGTTCTCTTCGGAATCGGGGTTGATATAAATCTCGTTCGGCAGCAGCGTGACGACGTTGTCGTCTGTGGCAACCTTCGGGCAGTACGTCGTAACCGGCACATCGTCGATCGGACGCCAGTACCAGATGCGGTAATCCGAAACGATCACCAGCATGCCGTCCACAAGCCGTGCAGTGCGGTATTCGCCCTGCTGACGGTGCGACGCGATCCGCTTCGGTTCGGTGCGATCGCCGAGGTCATAGGTCTCCGCAAAGGTAAAGGTGCGTTCCTCGTCGCTGACCTTGTCGCTCCAATCGGAATGCGTGCCCAAGAGGTACAGTCGATCGCCGTACAGCATCATTTCGTTGTATTGACGCCAGTAGGTATCGTTTTCCTTCGGGGTTTTCAGCTTGATCGTGCCGACAACCTCGGTGTTCTCGCCGTCCGCCGAAAGGATGTAGACCTTGCGTTTGGATTCGTTCAGCGCATAGATCCATGTGCCGTCCGTTTTCACGATATCCGCTTCATCGACGCCTTCGACCTGATTATTCGTGCCGGAATAGTTCCGATCCGATTCGCCGGTCGTCAGAACGCCCTTTGCATCGTTTACCATCGTGATCGTAACGGAGGGCATGGGCGCGGGCGCTTCCATCGGTTCGGCAGCGGTCGGCGCTTCGGCTTCCGCAACGGCTTCGTCGGTGCCGTAATAGAAGCCGCCGCTCTTTGCCTGGCGTGCCTGCATGATCTCCGCGAGTTCATCGTAGGAAGCAACAGCAACGGGCGCATTCGCCTTCGGTTCATCCTGCGCCGCGTCTCTCGGGGCGCCGAGCATGGTTGAAAAGCCTGCCTCCGCCGATTTCTCATCGGTTGCGACGTTCATGTTTTTGCTTCCGGTGCGAATGCCTACCATGATGGCAATGCATGCTGCGGCAGCGACGGCAACCGCGGGGATCGCGGCGAACCACGGCTTGAATTTACGCTTCTTTTCCTGCTCGCTGCGGATCCTGTTCACGCGCTCCGTCTTGATCTCTTCGAGCAGAGCTTCCCGCGCACGGATCGTGTCGTTCGTTTTTCGATACGCATCCTTAAACTTCATATTCTCCTCCAAGCGTCTCCTTCAGCATTCCTCTTGCACGGTGCAGCCATGATTTGACCGTCGATTCGGTCGTGCGCATCACGGCTGCGATCTCCTTGACGGAATAATCCTCGTAGTAGTACAAATGGATCGCCGTTCGGTATTTTTCCGGGAGCTTCAGCACCGCGTCGTACACGGTAGAATCCGGCATTTCTTCCTCATTCGAAAGCTCGCCCATCGCGTCCTCCGGCACACTGTGCCGCCGGAATGCGCTTCCCAAAAGCGTTTTCGTACAATTCACGGTGACCTTAAGAAGCCACGCTTTCTGATGCTCCGCGCTTTCGAAAACGGGGTTGTTCTTTAAGCACCGCAAAAAGACCTCCTGCACGACGTCTTCCGCGTCGGCAATGCTTCTGGTCCTGACCAGTGCCAGGCGGTATACCATGTCGCCGTAGGTTTGAAACAGGGCGTCGAGGTCGTTGTTAACGGGCTCGTTACTCTCGATTTGCATGCTTTGTTCCAACGTTTTTTCGCTCCTCACAAATAATACCGGAAAGAGACGGTTTCGGTTGCGGCGGTTTGCCGCTATTTTCGAAAAAAGCCCTTCCTGATTTTGGAAAAAGGCGCGCGACAAACTGCCCGCGCGCCTTTTTTGATTTCTTTATTCTGTCGGATTCAGCTGTTTGAGAAACGCCTGATAGATTCCCTCAAACATCTTCTGCTGGAACGCCTCGTCCTGCAGATTTGCGCGTTCGCTCTTGTTGTCCCAGTTGCCGAGGATGATCCGCACGCACGGGCATCCGCACTTGGACGACACCTGGTCGTCGCTGTTGCTGACCTTTTCGACGCCGTCCTTCTTATTGCTGCCCTTCTGCTTCGGAATACCGGTCGCAGTCGAGTACTCGTCGATCAAAAGCTGTGCGAAATCCAGATTGCTTTTCGTCCCTTCCACGAAGCAGCCGGACGTTTTTGCCGAGATGTGATTGCAGAACAGCCGCAGCGCAATGTCGCATTCGGCGTCCTTGATGATCTTCGCGCGCTTGGTGGTGCTCAGCTCGTTGTTGTTCTCGCGCGTGATGACGACCGTCGCGCCCTTGGATTCAAGATACGCGCCGAGCGCCTTTGCAAACGCAAGATCGTATTCTCCCTCAGCTTTATTCTTTGAACCGCCTCGCATCGGGTCGATGCCGATCGTGACGCCGTGCAGCGCCGCATCCGGGTCCTTAAGCGGATCATAGGTTGCATTTGGAGCAGGCGTTTCGGGTTCCAGCGGCGGCGGGGTCGGCGTTTCGGGCTCGGGTGTTCCGATCTCAGGAGTTTCCGCAGCGGATTCCGTTGGCGCCGAGGACGGCTCCTCCGTCTTGTCCGGTTCGGGCGTTGCTTCCGCTTCCTGCGTCGGTACGGCGCGTTCACCGTTCAGCTCGGATTTTGCACAGTTCAGCATCTGCTGCACATAGCCGCCTTTGATGAGAAATACCAGACCGACGATCAGTCCGATCGCCAATATGATCATTGCGCAGAACAGCGAAAATCCAAGCGGATTCGTGATCTGAAAATGTTTTTTTCTGTTTTTGATTCGTTTCATCGGTATGCTCCACCTCCGCGATCATTTCCTATGCAGTCATTTTAGCACGGTTTTTGCAAATCGGAAGAGATTTTGCATTTCGTTTACAAAAAGATAAAAAAAGAGTCCGCAAAACGGATACAAAAACCGGAAAATATGGTATCATATTCCTATGCCAAACACTTGTACGCATCTTGTATTCGGCGCGCGCGTTGCGGAAGCGGTCGGAAAACCTCTCGAAACGCTCGGAGAAACGTATTATCTCGGCTGTCTCGGTCCGGATTATTACTTCTACGACCGTCTGCCGCCGACGCCGTTCGTGCCGCATCAGAAAAAGCACGGCAACGTCCTGCACGGGCTCGATTGCAGCGCGCTCTTTTTTGCGCTTGCAGCGAACGCTGACGCGTCGCTGCGGCCGTATCTTTACGGGTTTTTGACGCACATTGCTTTGGACAGCACAGTGCATCCTTATATTGAAGCCGGGCACAGCGGCAGCGCGCACTCCCGTTTCGAAGGAGTGATCGACTCGATCGTCTATGCCGAAACAAAAGATGTACTTCCATACCGCGATCTGCTTCGCATCAAACCGGATACCGATCGGATCGATGCGCTTCTTTCCGACGTATCGAAGGCGCTTTGCGGCAAGAACGTCCGCGGCGCATACACGCGCGGATTCCGCAAGTTTCGCCGCGTCGTTCCGCTGCTTTACGATCCCGAAAACCGCCGCTACCGCTTTCTGCGGGACATTGAGCGGATGATCAAACACCCAGGGCTTTTGTCCGATTTTCTGATCGGGCCTGACCATGAAGACTCTGAAGGCTGTATGAACCTTTCGCGTAAAAGCTGGGTGTCCCCCTGGGAACCGGAACGCGTGCGAGACGAGAGCGTTCCGATGCTCATCGAAGACGCAAAGGCACTTGCCGTTTCGCTGATCTGCGCGTTCGACAAAGGCGATCTCGATACGCTGCACCGGCTTCTTCACGGGCGTTCGATGCGGAAAGGAGAGATCGTATGACCTGCTGCTTTACCGGTCACCGGGAACTCCCCCGTGAGGATTCCCCGGCATATGCCGCGCTGCTTTCCTCGCTCGAAGCCGCGGTCGGCGACGCGCGCAGAGAGGGCTGCAATCATTTCCTGGTCGGCGGCGCGAAGGGCTTTGACCTTCTGGCGGGCGAATGGATCCTTGCCGCAAAAAAGGTCGACCCTGCGATTACGCTTTCGGTTTATGTTCCGCACCGCGGACAGGAGAGCGCATTTTCCCCATCCGACCGGATGCGCTATCAAACGCTTCTGAACGGCGCGGACGAGGTCCTGTATCTGGCCGAGCGGTACCATCCCGGCTGCATGCGCGAACGAAACGCGCGCATGGTGAACGATTCCGCGTTCTGCGTCGCATATGTGCGCAAGAGCCGCAGCGGCTCCGCGCAGACCCTCAAAATGGCGGAGGCGAAGGGCTTAACGGTCCTTCGGATTTGAGATGGCATACGAACGACCTGCATCCCCCATACGGCTTGTACCGATGTGCGCGCTTCTCACGCTTCTGCTGCTCTGCGCCGCGGAACTCGCGGGTTGGTTGGCGCTGCTCTTCTTTCTGCCGATCGCCATATGCATGCTGCCGCTCTTTGAAGAACGGCTTTACGGCATCGCGATCCTCTGCGACGTTGTGATTGCGGCGATCGTGCTGCTGCTTCCCGTTCCGCATTATGCGTGGCTTGCGTTTGTCTGCGTGCTGGCGCCATACATGCCCGTGCGTCACACCATGCGAAACATGAAGGATCCGCGGCGGGCGGTATTCCTTTCCATCGGCGTCACATTGCTTTGGACCGCGCTCGTGATCGGGGTGCTGTATCTTTTCGGCGTAAAGGTTCTTTCGCTTTTGCCGCTTCCGGTTACCCTGTTTGCCGCGCTCGGCGTCCTGTTCTTTCTGTTTTTGCTCGATATTTTTTATCAGCTCTTTTTGAAAGCATACCGGAACCGCATTCGCCGTTTTCTGCTGCCGCGCGCATAACCGCATCCGTTCCGTGGCATACTTTCGGTATGTGCGAGCAGAAAGCCATCCGAACCTATAAAAGCCTGTACCGCCGACGCCGCCGTCGGCGTTTTTTGCGCGCCGTCCTGCTGCTGTTCTTTGCGCCGCTGTTTGTCGGCGCTGTATGGCTGTTTTCGCAGGACGCCTGGCATATGCTGGATCTCGAAAAGATCTATGCAAGCGAGGAAACGCTTCTTGTCACCGATCGCGACGGCGCCGTCGTTTCGCGGCTGTATCTCCATGAAAACCGCGTTTCCATCGGACTCGCCGCGCTGCCCGATCATGTCAAAAATGCTTTCCTTGCCGCCGAAGACGCACGGTTTTATTCGCATCCGGGTTTTGACCTCATCCGCATCGCAGGCGCCGCGCTGAACGATCTTCGCGCAGGCTCGTATGTGGAAGGCGCCAGCACCATCACGCAGCAGCTCATCAAGCTCACGCACCTTTCTTCGGAAAAGACACTTAACCGTAAGGTCGACGAAGCAATCCTCTCCTACCGTCTCGAACAGCTTCTGAGCAAAGACGAGATTCTCGCATGCTATTTGAACCGCGTCTATTTCGGCGGCGGATACTACGGCATCGAAGCGGCCGCACAAGGGTATTTCGGCGTGCACGCAAGCGAGCTTTCCCTTGCCCAGAGCGCCCTTTTGGCGGGCGTTTTGAAGTCCCCCGCGACCTATGCGCCGCATCTCCGTCCCGAAGCGTCCGTCGGCCGCCGCGGCGTCATCCTCGATCTCATGCTCGAATACGGCATGATCGATGCGCGCGCCTGCGCAGAAGCGAAGGCGGAACCGCTCAGGCTGATCTCCGACACGCAGAAGCAGAAGCACAACTCATATATCGACCTTGCCATGACTGAAGCGAGCAAGCTGTTAAGCTGCGATCTTGACACGCTTCTTTCGAGCGGATTGACGATCGAAACCGCCATGGACCCGAACGCGCAGCGCATTGCGGAAAGCGTATTTCAAAACGACGCGTATTTTCCGATATACGGCGAGGAGTCCGCCGAAGGCGCGCTCGTGCTGATCGACGCAAAGACCGGCGGCGTCTCCGCGATCATGGGCGGCCGCGACGACGGGACCGCGCTCGGGTTCAACCGCGCAACGCGCATCCGGCGTCAGCCGGGCAGCGCGATCAAGCCGATCCTCGTTTACGCGCCTGCGCTCGAAGCAGGTTACACCGCCGCTTCCATGCTGCTCGACGACGCGGTTCAATTCGGCGACTACACGCCGAGGAACGCCAACGGACGCTATGCGGGGTGGATCACGATGCGTGAAGCGGTCACCCGGTCTCTGAACATTCCGGCGGTTCTGCTGTTTCAGAAGCTCGGTGTCGAGCGCTGCAAGTCGTTTGCTGCGCGCTTCGGCATTCCGTTCGACGTACGCGACGATTCACTGACGCTCGTGCTCGGCGGCTTCACCTACGGTGTGTCCCCGTATCGGCTTTGCGGTGCATACGCGGCGATCGCCTCCGGCGGAATCTACCGCGCACCGTATGTCGTGACGCGGATCACGGACCGTGCGGGCACGGAACTGTACCGGCACGATCCGGAGGAGACGCGCGTCATGACCGAGGGCAATGCGTTCATTCTGACGTCGCTTCTCACAAGCGTGGCGCAGAAGGGCACTGCCAGTCTTCTTTCCGCGATCCCCGTGCCGCTTGCCGCCAAGACCGGCACCGTCGGCGACGAAACCGGCAATCGCGATATCTGGCTCGCGTGTTTCAATCCGGAATACGCCGCGGTCGTCTGGATGGGCTTCGACGACGCCGCAAGCGGACGCTGTCTCCCGAAGGACTGCGGCGGCGGGACCTACCCTGCCATGATGCTTGCAGAGGTCTTTTCCGAGCTCTATCCCGACGGAAATGCGCCTTCATTTCAGATTCCGGAGAACGTCGTCTCCGTCGCGCTGGACGCTGCGACGCTGAAAAACGAGCATGTCCCCGTTCTTGCAGGGAGCCTTACGCCTGAGGATCAAACCGTTTCCGAATACTTTGTGCGCGGTACGGAGCCGAAGGCGGTCACGGAATACTGGCAGATTCCCGACCCGCCGACCGACCTTACCGTGACGCTCATCGACGATACCGCCGAGATCTCGTTCACCCCGCCCTCGCGCTATATGCGCTACCGACTCTACCGTGAAGATGCATCGGGCTTTGCAATTCTGTTGACAACCGTCGAAAACGCCGCTTACCCCGTTCGGTTCACCGATGCGACGGAGCAGCTGAACGGCACCTATTCCTATTATGTCGTGCCCGTTCATCCCGCACTGCTCGTTGACGGTACGCCTCTGTGCGGCCGCATGAGCGGCAAGCGGCGGATCTTTGTGCAGCATGCGATCCCTTTTTCACCGTAAATTTTACCGAATTTTACCGTTCCGGAAAAACATGGTTGACGAATCCGCGATTTTATATTATATTGTAAAGGGGTATGTTAATACCAAAACTATATTATGGAGAGTGAGAAATATGGATTACAAGGCACTTGCAGCCAATGTTGAAAACCGCGAGGGGTTCGGAACGCAGGAATGGGTCTATCGCGTTCTGCGCGCAGGCATTGTGAACGGCGCTCTTCCCGGCGGCATGCAGCTGAAGCAGGACGAGATTTCCGCCGCGCTGAATGTCAGCCACATCCCGGTCCGTGAAGCGCTGCGTCAGCTGGAAGCACAGCACCTTGTCACCATTCACGCAAACCGCGGCGCAACGGTCACCGAGCTTTCGCGCGACATGCTCATCAACACGATGCAGGTTCGCGCGGCGATCTCCGTTGCAATGCTGAAAAACGCGGTTCCGCACATGGCCGAAGAGGACTTTGCCGAGCTCGACGCGATTCTGGACGAACAGCGCAAGGCGACCGACACGATCACATCAGAGAATCTGAACATCCGCTTCCACGAGGTCCTTACCGCAAAGGCGAATAACCCCGTGGCGGATATGCTGATGGAAATCATCCATGCGAACATCGACCGGTATCTTCGTGCCGGCTTCTACGGCGACGCCGCGGAGCGCGAAGTTTCCGTCGTTGAGCACGAAAAAATTCTTTCCGCCTGCAAAGCGGGCAACACGGACGAAGCGGTTGCGCTTCTGCATGCCCATATCATGGACGCCGCCGCGCTGATTCCCGAAAACGTCCAGTAACTTTTCCGACGTGAAAGCCGCCTGAAAAGGCGGCTTTTTCCTGTTTACGGCACGGCAAGAAATTCCCAAAGAAGAACGGCAAGCGAGGCAAGGAGGATCAGGAGCAGCGAAAGCGCCGCGATCCCCTGCCCCGTTCGCTTCTTTTTGAAGCTGTGGATCAGGTACATTGTCCCGTACACAAGCGGGACGAGCTGCATGCCGAAAAAGAGGATCATTTTGTCATACTCCCTTCACGCCGTATGAAAGCATCAGCGTCACCGAAAAAGTGACCCGAAGTGTTTTGTACTCCGCCTTCCAGTTGCAGGCTTCCCAGCCCGACGCGCTTCGGAACTGCGCTGCGCGAAACCTGCCAAAGCCCATCGCGTCGCTGTTGACGCTCTGCAAAGCCGCAAGAACCGCGGACAACTCCGTTTCCAGCCGATTTGCAAGATATGCTTTCAACGCATTTCTCTCCATCAGGACGGTTTCCGGTTCGATCACATCCGCCTTGAGATACAGTCTGACCGTCGCTTCGCCGTTTTTAAGCCGGATCTTCGGCGCGCGCATGCGGTACAGCGCCGCGCGAAGCGTGCCGCCGTCCGGCAGTGTGTAATGCATCTCGCCCTTTCGGAACGCGCCGGTCACCATCAGTACCTCCATCGTGTGCCTGCCGTCCAGGATTCCGACCATCCGGTCCCCGTCGAACACCGCGCTGCCCGCAATCGAGGTCTTCAGCGTGCTTTCGACAAGCAGCGATCCGCCGACGTACGGATACGCCTCTCCGCCGACAAGATCCGGGGTAAGCCCGTATTCGTTTACACCCGCATAGGCGAGCATTGCGTCGAATCGCTTGTCCCCGATCGCTTCCGTGTAGGTACTGTAGCCTGTGTCCGCGGTCAAGCCGGATTCGTCCGAGAGGTCCCCCGCCGCCGTCTTGATCTTGCGGAGCGACGGATCCGCTTCCGAGATCAAGCCCTCAAATACATCGCGAACCGGCGGCTTCACAACGACCGTGCGCAGGTTCGGCCAAAGGTCCGGTTTGCCGAGCGCAAAGTCGAAAAAGCCCGTCTGTGCCCCGTCCGCGCAAAGGTCCTCGCCGATCGCCAGAAGCGACGCACGTGCAAAACTCAGTCTGCTCGGATACATGGCATTAAGCGTTTCATATGCCTCGGAGAACGACCGTGCTTCGGCTGTGACGACCCTGTTTTCGACCTTTGTGTCCTCCGTCCCGCCCGGGACCGAGATGAGTGCCGTCACAAGATACGGCATTGTCGTGCCGCGCTCAACGCCGACGTTCAGCACATAGGCGTATTCATCGATGTTTTTGGACTGCATGCATCCGCAGAAAAACATACAGCACAGCAGGATCAATAGGATGCGGCGCACGGTTTCCTCCTTTTCGGTTTCAGCAGGATCAGCGGGAACGGCACGGAGATGAGCACCCAGGCGTAGCGGTACAGCATCTTCAGGATCATCGCAGTCGTCTCCGAATTATAATACAGCACCAGGATCAGCGTGATTGCGATCCCGGAAAGGCACAGCGCGACGGGACGCACATCCCGCACGCCGAAGGTTTTCGCGAACAGCACGCTTGCGGCGTACAGATAAAATGCCGCAGTCAGGATCGCGCCGCCAAGCCACAGAAACAGCACCGCGCGGTCGAGTCTCAGCGTCGGATTTTCCGCACGGACCTCCACGAGCATCCGATAAAAAGGCGAAGGCATATCCTGTAGCTGCGTATAAGTAAACGTCATCGAAAGTGCAAACAGCGACGCTGTCGCAAGGAGTCCGCCTGCGATCGCGCCGATGCGTCCGGCGCTTCGCATTGCCATCCGGTCCTGTGTGCCCTCTCCGATACAAAGAAGCGCGATGAGCGGCGCCGCGGCCCGCACCTGCGCCGCGCCTGCCAATGAAAATATTCCGAACGGATCGCGAAGCGGGATCGGATGGATGCGGTACAGATGATACTGTCCGATCCCCGAAAGCAGCGCGGCGATGATCGACAAGAGCATGATCGGCAGCAAGATCCGCGCGGTCCGCACCAGCGTTTCTGCCCCGAGCGCCGTCAACAGAAACAGGCTCGGCAAAAGATACAGGCACGCGGTGACCTGCTTCGAATCCGTAAACACGTACTGCGTCATGGTGAACAGGAACTGTTCGAGCGGCTGCATGGCGGCTAAGGCAAGCGCAAGGATCAGCGGGGCCGCCAAAGTCTTTTTGAACCGCGATTTTCCGATCAGCGCGGACAGATCGTTTCCCCCGCGCACTCTGAGCACCCACACCGTACCTTCAAAAAGCAGCAGCGCCTGCACGGTCGCGATGATCTGCACGATCCACGATGCGTTTCCGTGCTCGTGCAGGACGCAGCTGTCCATGCCGAAACACCCGCCGAAAAACGCGGCGATCAAAACCATCGCGGCGCTTTCCTGCCGTCCGAATGCGCCGATGCGAAGATTCATGTGCGCCTCCTTTTCGGGTTTGAAAGATCGGCGGCGTCCGCACGGTTTCGGATGCGGGAACGGAACAGCAGATGCCCCGCATGCCGCGTGACCGGCGAAAACGGAGCGAAGAACGGCACGCCGAACGATTTTGCTGAGCACATGACTGCGGTCACACACAGCCCCGCAACCGTGATGCCGAGTAAGCCGGCGAGCGCTGCGGCAATGCACAGCAGCACGCGGTAATACGATGCCGCGACCTGCGCGCTGTAATCCGGGATCGCGAAGTTTCCGAGCCCGGTCAGCGCTACGATAATCAGCACGACCGTCGAAACGATGTTTGCGGATACCGCAGCCTGTCCGAGGAGCAGTCCACCGATGATTCCGATCGCGTGACCGATCGAGCCCGGCACCCGAAGCCCCGCTTCACGCACAAGCTGAAACACCAGCAACAAAAAAATCATTTCCATCCACAGCGGCAGAAACACCATTGCGCGGGACGCCACGACCGTTTCAAGGATCTCTCCCGAAAGCTGTCCCGGGTGGTGCAGGGCGAGCGCGAGAAAGTATGCCGGAAGATATGTCGAAAGCAGCGCGCCGACCATGCGGATCGCCAGCACGATCGTGCCGACGGGCTGGCGCATGTCCAGATCCTCACCGCTCATGAGAAGCGTTCCAATTGTGATCGGCAGCACGCCCGCCTGCGGACAGCCCTCGACAAGGATCGCGATCCGCCCGTCCAGCACCGCCGACGCCGCGCGGTCCGGCCGCTCCGTTTTCAGCATTTGCGGCAGCGGCAGGTAGGAATAGTCCTCAATGAGCTGTTCCAATCGTCCCACCGTCAGCCGCATATCGGTCGAAACCGTATCGAGCCGCCGCTTGACCTCACTTAACAGCCTCGGATTCACCGTGCCGTCAAGGTATGCAAGCACGAGCTTCGTCCCGTTCGTGCCGCCCGCGTCGCGAAACTCGCAGACGAAATCCGGACGTTTCAGGATGCGCCGGAGAAGCGTCACATTGGTACGGATGTTCTCCGTAAACGCCTCCTTCGGTCCCATGATCGTCATCTCGTTTTCCGGCTCGCCGACCGGTCGTGAAACGAATCCGCGCGTATCACAGAGGATCGCTTCCTTTGCGCCATCAAACAGGATCGCCGTCCGTCCCTCCGTGACCGCTGAAACAATCGCGTCCCACGCGTCCGTCATCTCGGTCTCGTGCATGGAAAGCGCATGTTCGCAAAAATACGCGGGCAGATCGCCGCTTGAAACGCCGTCGACCGAAACGCGGAACGCCGGCCGCAGAATGAAATCCGCGATCTTTGCATCGTCCGCCATGCCGTTCATGCTGACCGCAAGCGCATCGACTGTGCCGCCGAGCTTGAACGACCGCAGAATGACATCCGTGTTGATTTCCGTATGAAACCGTTCCATCAGCCATTTCCGGTTTGCCGTAAGCTGTTTTTCGATCGTTCCGTGCGCATGCCCGATCTTTGCTCTCCGTTCTTTTCGGCGCGTGAAAAAAGGCGGGGTCCCCTTGGGCTCCGTCTCCAACAGTTCGAACTGTCGATACGGTTGATCAAATGCAAATAATGTCCGGAACGCATGCTTCATACATTCAGTTTGCACAAAACCTGCACCCGTTATACGTTAACGCACCCTTCGATACACAGCCGGATCAACCGCGCGGCCGAACAGTTCGAAAGCGTTTTGTTCGATCAAAAGATCCTTTTGCGCGCGTTTCAGCTTTTTGATTTGTGCTTCAAGCTTAAGTGCATGCGAACGCAAAGCCGTTTCCCACAGTGCTTCGATCGATTCCGGTCGGAACGCGCGCGTAAACTTCGCACCGCGTATCGTTTTGACGTGCTCCGAAAACCGCCTTTCGGGATCGTTCGTCACGCCGGTATAGAGCCGGTTGCCGCTGCAGCGCAGGATATAAACAAAATACGGCATTTGCTCCGAAAGCAGTTCATAGTCCGTCCGTTCCGTAATCTGTTCCCTGCTTACCTCGAACACGCGCATCGGTACCCCTTCCGCTGCCGCGGCGGATACCGCATAATCGCTTTCACCGAGCCGGATCACGATCGAACGGATGTTCTTCGCCGCCGCGTCCGCCTCGATCGGCGTGGAAAAATTCCGATCCCCGCGTTTGAACGCCGCCTCCTTGCGTGTCCAAAGCACCGCGGTACGCTGTTCGATCGAAAGCGCGGGAAACAGTTTACGCTCTTCCTCCGCTGCGATCCGATTCAACAGTTTTTCGCTGTACATTGCATTCCGAAACGGCTCAATGTCCACGCCGACCGCATCCTTGGATACCGCCGCCGCAACCGCCGTTTTGCAGTGCGAGATCGAAACGCCGCACCGGTCAGAGACCCACTTGCCGCTTTTGCTTTTTTGCAGCTTTGCATCCTCCGCGGTAATTCCGAGGCTGTTCATCAGCCCTTTTAAGAGCGTGTCCCACGCTGTATAGCGCTGTGCTTTCGTCTGTTCGTTCTGCGTCGCATCCAAAAGCGCCTGCCGTTCCTTCGGCAGGACAGGCAGATACTCCGGCGCTTTCGGGATCCGCGCGATATAAACATCCAGGGTTTTTGTCATGCAGCTTCCCCTTCAGACACTCTGCGGTCCGCTGTCCATTTCGATCGGATGCACTTCGCCGATCTTGGTGTACAGCTCGCTTTTGTCGTAATGCACATGGTAGAGCAGTGGATGGATCAGTCGGAAAAACGAGCGCTTCAAATCGGTGCCGACATTGACGCGGCGGATCATCGTGAACCCGCGAAACGGCGGCATATAGGAGATCAGATCGTTGACGTCCGCAAAATTTTCGCAGTCTGTATAAAGCGTCGCAAGGTAGCGGTGCATGCGCTTCTTGTTGAGCGGCGTGCACTTGAACGGGCGCACGCTGCCGAAGGTATAGAGGTACGGTTTCGCGCCGAAATTGTAGTTCAGATCCTGACAGCAAAGGCACGCGATGCCGGAGCCCAGCGACCAGCCCAATATCTCCGTCGCCGCGGTCGGATGCGCGTCATGCAGCGCGGACCACTTTTCACGCACCTCGTGCTTGACCGCAAGATACATATTGCCCCAGCCGTGATGCACCCTCAGCTGCAGCGGCTCGTCTTCAAACTCGATCGCGCGATAATAGCGGCTGGCGAACTCGAACACGTTCGCAACCCAGTCTATCGCGCCGAACGTGCGCTGAAAGTGGATCTGAATCACGTCGCGGTCCGGCTCATAGTGAATCTCGTAATTGACCTCATGCGAGAGTCCGAACAGCTTGAAAAACTTTGTCGTGTTGTATTTCACCGCAACGTACTTCACCGGATAGGTTGCCCGTCCGGTATGCGTGTAATCCTCGCTTGTATTGATAAAATACTCCTCAAAGGGAAGCCTTTGATACGCCATGCCCCTTCCTCTTTTTCAGATTTCGATCCATTATACCATGACCGTGCCCCGTTTTCAACGGCGAAGCAGGAGGACGGCGTCTCATATTCCGCGCTTTCTGCGGCAATCCGGCGCGTTTACGAAAGATCGATCCAGTAGCGTTCCAGATACCGCTCCATTTCCTGCTGATAGACCGTCGATTCGTAGACCCCGCCGTTTTTGAGGATCGTCCTTTTGCTGCCCTCGTTGCCCCGTATGCACGTGATAAGAACTTTTGGGATCCCGAGCCTTCTGCATTCGGACAGGACCAGCCCGAGCATTTGCGTCGCGTAGCCTTTACGGCGTTCGCTCGGCGCGACGGAGTATCCGATGTGCCCGAACCATTTCAAATGCGCTTCGTTCAGGTGATGACGGATCTGAATAACGCCGACGATCTTCCGATCCTCTTCTCTCAGGTATATGAACTGCATCGTCGGCACACGGCCTTCCGGTACGGTTTCCTGCCGTTTGAACGCTTCAACGCGTGTGAGCCAGTCCGCGGTGTTCTCATAGCGAATCAGCGAGCCTCCGCCGTCCATCGACATGCCGGGATGCAGAAACTCGTTTCGGAATGCCTGTATCTCGCGATCGTATTCCATTGTCGGTTCGATCAGCTTCATTCGCGCACCTTCTTTCCCGTCATGCGGAAACTTGTCTCAACGAGTCCCATGACCGCATCGTCAGAAAGCGTGTCGTCGAGCGTGACCGTGATCCAGCTCTTGTGATTCATGTGGTACGCCGGATAAACGCCGTTTTTCAGTGGGCTTTCCGCATCCGGATTGATCTTGAGATTGATAACGTCGATCATCGTTCCGTCCGCATTCTTTGCAAGAAGGCCGCGCCGGATGTTCATGATCAGCGCAAACCACTTGCCGCTGTCCGCATGGCGAAACGTTCCCGCGCTGTCATACGGGCTCCGTCCCCACGGAAAGTCCGGATGCACGCCGTATGCCGCAAAAATGCGATCCGCAATGCGGTTAGCCTGGTCGGACGCGAACGGCACCTCGCGGCAGCATGCCTGTGCAACGGCGTTCAGCAGCGCTTCATACGCTGAACGCACCTCATTCACATACGCACCGTTGAAGCTTTCTGCGCGAAGCGGCGCATAAACCTCACCGTTCATGTTATCCAGCACCGTGCCCTCGACCTTGCCGTTCTCCGTCACGATCAATGTCACGGAGAAATCGCCTCCCATAAATTCGGTTTCATAGACGGACCCGGCATCCGTTTTCCGGAATCCGAACGCCGCCATGGCTTCCGGCAGGAAGCGCTTTCGTCCAAACACCTTTTCTTCGATCGTCACCTTATCGAATCTCCTTTGTCACCCGCACGCGCACCGGCGCCGTCACTTCGTTCCGCGCACGACCATGGTCACCGAAACGGATGTGTCCCACTGCTTTTCTCCCGCGCGGTACAGGCGAAGCCGCTCGTCGTATTTACGGTTCACCGCCGCAACCGCCGCTTTATCATGCTCCGCATGCGCCGAGCGGATCGCTTCGAGATCGTTCTGCCGCTCCGCTTCGATCATCGCCTCTGCCGTTTCTTTCGGATACTGCGGCGCGTCGGGTGTGAGATCGACGACCGCAAACCCGGTCGTAACGTCTGTAAAGCCGTTTCGCTCCATGCATGCGGGAAGCTCGGCTTCCGTCATCGGGAATCTGCGCACCCGCAGCTGTTCGAAGCTGCCTTCCTCCTCCGGAATACTGTCCCAAAAAGCCTTTTCTTCCGCAGTCGGCGCAAGGCACGGCGCCGTGCACCGGATACCCTTTCGTGCCGACAGACAGAGGCAGATGCCGCCGGGCTTCAAAACGCGCCGCTGCTCACCGAAAAACGCATTGGGCTCCACATGCTCCGAAACCGTATAGGAGACGGTCACATCAAACGTATCGTCCAAAAACGGCAGCCGCGCCGCATCTCCCTCCAGGAAAGCGACGCCCGGTACATGCGCTTTTGCAAACGCGATGAAGTTTTTGTCCCGGTCGATCCCAGTGATCTCTGCGTTCGGATACCAACGATGCAGCGATTCCGCAAGCGCGCCCGGTCCGCATCCGATCTCCAGAATCCGAAGTGTTTTGTCCCGGTCGATCCCGAACAGTCTTTCATACTGTTCGAAGAACCGGGCGTCAAAGCGGAGCTTTCGGCTGAGATAAAGGGTATTGATCCCCTGCACATGCTCCGACCAGACGGTTTTCGGATCGAAGTCCGCAGGGATCGTTTCCATAAAGACGTTATCGTCGGTGCGGTCATATTCTTTGAATCCGCATGTTTCATACACATGGATCGCCCTTGCATTGAACGGATATGCCTTCAAAATGATCCTGTAAAGATCGTACTGTTTCACGACGTATGCGATCACAGCCGGAATCGCTTCCTTGCCGAAGCCTTTTTCCTGCATGTCGGCGGTGATCGCGATCCCGAGCTCGCCTACGCCGTCGCGGATATCCATGAGCTCAATGTTGCCGATGAACGCTCCGGTCTTTTTCTCAACCATCGACCAGATCGCGTCCCCGTCGGCAAGCTTTCTGCGGATCCATTGCCGCTCCTGCTCCTCTGTGATGGGCAAGGTCCGCTTGCCGATGAATCTCGCGACGCGCTCGATGTCGTTGATCATATTGAGATACGCCGCGGTCAGTTCTTCGGTTACCGCAACAAACGCAATGCGTTCCGATTCAAAGATCTGTTTCATGCCGATCCTCCTGTTTCAGAAATCCTTCCTGTATCAAAAGCTCCAGCACCCGCGCTTCGCGTTCGAGCATGATCCGGTCCTTCGGTCCGTGATCGTCCTCCCGGTTTCTTCGAATCGCGATTTCGGGCGATATGTATTCCGGCGTAAAGCGCTCGTCCGATTCGTAGCCGTCCAGCTCCTGTTCGACAGTGTCGTCCTCCGCTTCACATAAATAATAGAAATTGTCCTGAATGAAGCGCTCCGCTTCGTCCTTTGTGCTTCTCTGCACGCGGTGCACATATCCGTATGCGCGAATGGAACCCGGAATGACGGTCAGCCCCGCTTCTTCGCGCGTTTCGCGGATCACCGTCCGGATCGGGTCCTCGCCCGCTTCGATCCCGCCGCCCGGAAATTTATAGTAATCGTATTTCAGGCTGTGGACCATAGCGATCCTTCCGTTTCGGATGATGATGCTCCTTGCGGAGTTGCGCACGAACGTTTTCGTACAGTCCGCATGGTCCTTCTTGTCTAATTCAAACAGCAATCGCATGTCTTTATCCTCCCTGTTTCCCTGCAAAGACTTCGTCGCAGTAGCGGTTCCAAAGCACTTCGTACCGTTCGTGCGGCAAAGGGATCAGATCCTTCGGCTGTTGGATCCCCCTTCGCTCGGCTTCGCGCACAAAGGTCCATATCCAGTCGTCCGTTTCGCTGAGCACTGCTTTCACGGACGGATAGCCGCGCTGCACCGCAAGATACAGCCGCGTATGTCCGTCAAGCGAGATGAACCGGTCCTCCCACGGAACGACCTGAATCACGATATCCTCCGCGCTTCGGACAAACGTGCCGACCGCCGCGAGCTTATCCTCGTCCGCGTAAAACTGCGACGGTTGGATCCGGTCGAGCGGTACCGTGATGATCTCCGGCGCAGGGTATTCTTTCAGTCTTGCGCCGTCCGCATCAAAGAAGCTGACGATATGCGGCGCGTGAAAACGGAAATATTCGATCAGTTCACTGAACACTGCCGGATTCTGTCCGCGGACCACGGCGGCGTCAAAACCGGTGATCTCGACCTCATACGGATCATCTTCAATGAGATACGCGCCGTGCTGGTTTAATACCGTCTTCGAAAACCGCTTGTCCCTGTAGCTGTCGATTCGTTTGATATCCATCCGGCACGTTCTCCCTTCCTTCGCAAATCAACCTTGATCCCCAGAATCGCTCTCCAGAATTGCATAGACAAACGTATCCTTCCAGACCGGTCTGCCGCTTTCATCTTTATGAAAGAAGATGTTCTGCCTGAGATGCGCTTCGCGTTGAAACCCCGTCTTCTCCAACAGTTTCCGGGAGCGCACGTTTCGCGGATCGCATTCCGCGTACACTCTGTGCGCGCCGTTTCGAAACGCTTCCGCTACGACCGCCAAAAGGGCTTCGACAGCATAGCCGTTTCTTTGAAAGTCCCTGTTGATGATATAGCCGGCTTCTCTTGCATTGAAGTCTCTTACCCCGCAATAGATATTGCCGAGCACCCTTCCGGAATCCGGGAGCACGACGGCGTAAAATTCCTCCGAACCGAGGCGTTCCCGAAGGTGCTCCCCGCCGTTTTCATAGGTGATCCCGGGTATCCTTCAAATTCGTCGTCCTCAAGCTGTGACAAAAACGCGTACAGATCGTCTCGATCCGATTCCCGGAAGGCCGCAAAAGCAGTCTCTCCGTTTCGATCATCGTTTCCCCCAATCCTGCATGCCGCGTTCATCTTCTCCTCCGAAGTGTCGTGATTGTTTTGATTGTAACATAATCAATCGAAACGAGCAAGGGAACTCGGTAATGCCTGCAAACTCGCCAATACCGGTGCAAGCGCAGCCGTCCGCTGAAAGCACCGCACCGCGGTGTATTTGCGTCGACAGAGTCGCCGCATCGTTTGAGTCCCTCATCATAACGCTGCAAAAACAGCCACCCGCCGGGTGACCCGTGGGAACCGCAACGGAGAGGGTGCGCGGTGACAGTTCATCCGGGCAGGATGAAATGCCAAAAACAAAAATGTCGCCGCGAAGGCTTTGACATTCGCGGCGATATGGCAAATAACTCTAATTTTGATACAAATGCACCCCGGGGTGCAGGTGCATCAGTAAACTAAAAGTAGACACAGAAAAGTGTCTACTTTTCATGTATAATGGAGAAAAACAAGGAGGCGAAAAGGATGGGAAAGAAAGGCATAGCACATCGAAGGTTCAGCAAGGAAGAAAAGCTGAAGATCGTCAAAGAACATTTGGAGGAGCATGAATCCATAAAGGCATTGGAGAAAAAGTACAGTATCGAACACAGTACGATTTCCAGATGGGTTCAAGTATACCTTGAAGATGGTGAAGATGCATTGGAACCACACAACGGCAATCCGTATGCAGCGTTGCATACAAGCAAGCATCTGAGCGAAGT
>JAFOQN010000144.1 GCA_017393775.1 Clostridia bacterium | reverse complement strand
ATGTACGATATGATCGTGATCGGCGGCGGTCCCGCCGGAATGACGGCGGCGCTGTATGCGCTCAGAAACGGCAAAACGGTTTTGGTGCTCGAAAAGAACGGCTTCGGCGGGCAGATCACGCATTCCCCGAAGGTTGAAAACTACCCCGGCACGCTCCAGATGAGCGGCAACGAGTTCGCCGACCGTTTTCTTGAACAGATCCTGCATCAGGGCGCGGATATCGAGCTGGAACGCGCAATCTCCGTGAAAACCGAAGGGAACCTCAAAATCGTCGAGACCGAGGAGGGCAGCCGCTTCGAAGCGCTGACCGTGGTCATCGCGACCGGCGTCAAGCACCGCATGCTGGGGCTTGAAGGCGAAAACGAGCTCGTCGGCGAGGGCATCTCGTTCTGCGCGGTCTGCGACGGCGATTTTTATACGGACAAAACCGTCTGCGTCGCCGGCGGCGGCAACTCCGCGCTGCAGGAGGCGATCCTGCTTGCCGAAAAGTGCAGGGAGGTCATCATTCTGCAGGACCTGCCCGCGCTGACCGGCGAGATGCGGCTGAGAGAGGTGCTCGAATCGCGTAAAAATGTCCGCGTTCTCACGAATCTCAAGATCAATCGACTTTTGAAAAACGGCGAAGCGCTCGCAGGCGTTGAGGTCGAAAACCGCACGACCGGGCAAAAGCGCGAGATCGCGTGCGACGGTCTGTTTGTGGCGATCGGACTGATCCCCGAAAATGAGCCGTTTAAAGACCTTGCAAAGCTCAATTCTTACGGCTATTTCGACACCGACGAGCAGTGCGGAACGATGACCCCGGGCGTCTATGTCGCGGGCGACTGCCGCTCGAAATTCGTGCGGCAGCTCACCACTGCCGTCGCCGACGGCGCGACCGCCGCGCTTGCCGCCTGCCGTTACATCAACGAAAGAAAATAAGGAATCGGACACGGACCGCGATCTGCGGTCTTTTTTTTTACAATTTCGTTCGACAAAATTCGATTGCAGATTTTTGTATTTTGTGGCATAATAAACAAGTCGTAGATTTGATTGGAGGTGGATCGGCATGAAGCGAAACGTGTGCGTCGTTCTGTTTTGCACATTGCTGGCTTTGCTGACTGCTTCCGCATGCGGAATCCCGCATCCGGAAACCGTCACGGAAACGCCGGTCCCGACGGAAGCCGTTTTGGAAGACGAGACGGTGGAAATGATTGCGGCTTCCACACCGAAGGAAACGCAGATGCCTTTGCCGACGGCACCGCCGACGGTCCCGCCTACGCCCGCGCCGACGGAAGTCGTGGTCCGCGATCCGGTCATCACGCTGGTCGGCGGCGAGTCGATCGAGGTGGATGCGGACTTTACCTTTACCGATCCGGGGTACTTCGCGGACGATTATCTCGGCAACAACATCACTTCACGCATCGAGGTTTCGGGCGAGGTCGTTCCGTATCAGGTCGGGAGCTACAGCATCACCTATTCGGTCACGGACGACGGCGGCAGAAGCGCAACGGTCGTGCGGCATGTGGAGGTCGTTCCGGTGGTCATGCCGGACATCATCATGCCGCCGGAAAAGACGGTTTATCTGACGTTCGACGACGGTCCCTGCTCGTACACGAAACAGCTTCTGGACGTTCTCAAGAAGCACAACGCCAAGGCGACGTTCTTCATCATCGGCGAACGCGGCAACGAGGACATCATCAAGCGCGCGTATGAGGAAGGGCATGCCATCGGCGTCCACACCTACACGCACGAGTACAAGCAGATCTACAAGAACGAGCAGGCGTTCTTCGACGATTTTTGGAAGACGCAGGAAGTTATCAAGGAAGCGACCGGCTCCTATACGCAGATCTTCCGCTTCCCGGGCGGCAGCGCAAACACCGCAAGCCGCCGCAACAAGGGCATCATGACGCGGCTCACGAAGATCATGGAGGACATGGGCTACCGCTATTTCGACTGGAATGTCACCGCGGGCGACGCAAGCGGCAAGTCATACACGAGCGGCGACGTGAAAAACCGCGTCGTCAGCGGGCTCAAGCGGCACTCGGATTACGCGGTGGTGCTGCAGCACGACATCCATTATCAGAGCGTCAAGGCGGTCGATTCGATCCTCACCTGGGGCGAAGAGCATGGCTACACCTTCCTTGCGCTGGACCTCACAAGCCCCGTCGTGCATTCACAGGTACAGAATTAAGATAACCGAAAGCACCCCCTCCGGAACATCGGAATGCATCAGTAAACTAAAAGTAGACACAGAAAAGTGTCTACTTTTCATGTATAATTGAGAAAAACAAGGAGGCGAAAAGGATGGGAAAGAAAGGCATAGCACATCGAAGGTTCAGCAAGGAAGAAAAGCTGAAGATCGTCAAAGAACATTTGGAGGAGCATGAATCCATAAAGGTATTGGAGAAAAAGTACAGTATCGAACACAGTACGATTTCCAGATGGGTTCAAGTATACCTTGAAGATGGTGAAGATGCATTGGAACCACACAACGGCAATCCGTATGCAGCGTTGCATACAAGCAAGCATCTGAGCGAAGT
>JAFOQN010000016.1 GCA_017393775.1 Clostridia bacterium | reverse complement strand
GAAAGCTCCGGATGGTTCGGATGCAGGGCATGTCCGTTGTCGCAGGAAAGCATGAGGGACGCAGGAAGCATCTCGGAAAGCGGACGATGGAAGTACTCCGCAATGCGCGTCAGCACATCATAAAGGAACATGCTTGCAGCGCCCTGCTTCGTTTCGCTGCCGACCTCCTCGTTGTCAAACAGCGCATAGACCGGGATCGCCTTCGGGCTTTCCGATTCAAGCAGCGCGGCAAGCGTTGTGTAGGCACACTGCAAATCGTCGATGCGCGGCGCGCAGAAGAAGGCGTCGTCCGCGCCGAAGATCGAGCCGCGCGTGCCGTTGATCACGAACAGATCGAGCGAAACGATCGCTTCCGGTTCGATGCTGAGCCGTTCTGCCACCAACTTTTTGACCGTGCCCTTTTCGGCGGTATTCGACAGCAGCGGCAGGGTATCGACGGCCTTGTTGTACTTATAACCGTTGTTGATCTCGCGATTGAAGTGAATGCATACGTTCGGGATCAGGCAGAGATCACGGTCGAAGGTGACGACGCGTGTTTCGAATGCGCTGCCGTTTTTTACGATCGCGCGCCCTGCAAGCGACAAAGGACGGTCGAACCAGCTCGAAATGATCATGCCGCCGTAGCCTTCGGTATTGAGCTTCAGATAACGGTCAAAAACGGTGACCTCTGATTCGGTTTTCAGCTTGAAGCTCGGCGAATCGCTGTGGCTTGCAGCGATCATAAATCCGTTTTGCGGCGCTTCGGGCACGGTGAACGCAATCACCGAAGAGCCGTTGCGGGTTACATAATACTTTCCGCCGGGAACGAGCTCCCATTCGTTCTGAAAGGACAGACGGACATACCCGTCATCTTTCAGCATGGAACAAGCCGTTTCAACGGCGGCGAAGCTGACGGGAGAACGCTCGATGAAGTCGAGCAGCGCATTGGTGCGGTTCAGATCGGATTGATTCATACTTACCTCCTGAAATATTTTGATTGAGACGGCTGCCCCTTATGCGTTTTGCGGTGCGGACGCACCATGGCAAGCTGCAAAAGGACGCCGGATACGATACAAAGCAGCGGAACGATGAGATCAAGAAAGATAAAGAAATTCTCGCGTACGGGATTGTTCTCTTCGGATAGCGCACGACCGACCGTATAGACGGAGAAGTCGCTTTGCTGCATCGCCTGCCGCAAATAGAGATCTTTCTGATCGAGCGCCGAAGGATCCGCCGCCCTTGCGCGGACGGTGCAGATGATGAAAAAGATCAGGAACAGGATCGAGAGCAGCAGACCGATATGCGCAAGGATCGCAGCCGTTTTGCGGATCGTTTTACTCATGCAAGCCTCCTTACGGGTCCACAACGGCGAGGATGTCGCTGTGCGTGCGGTCATTATGACCGAATACAGTTTGGTTCCAGACCATACTGGAGGAACCGCCGCCGTCGAGATTGTATGCCATTGAGAATCCGAGATCCTCACATAGCGCGGACAGATCGATCAGGGCCATGCCGGGCGACTTGCCGTTGCCGAGGTTCTTTCCGCGATAATCGATCATCGTGCGCGTGCCGAGCACTACGACAAGCGCGTAATGCCCCGGTTCGAAATAACCGAGAACGGTACGCGGATTGATCTTTCCGAGATTGGAATTGAACTTCGTTTTTGCGGTTCCGTCGTCGTTCAAAAGCTTCGGCCCGAAATAAAACGCCTGACGCGGATAGTGACGCAGTATTTCGTCGTAATCGATCGGATCCAGCACGCAATCGTACACGCGCATGGAACCGTCGCTGAACAGCACGCAGAGATCGCGCGTGAACTTCGTTTGTTTGGAACCGTCTTCCGGGAAGAGCTGCGCGCCGTTGCGGATCACCAGTCCGTCCTCGATCTTGCCGGAATTGAAGTTGTCTCCGTTTGCGGAAACGATCGCGTGGATCCCTTCAGCATATTGCTGGGTGATCATGTTGCGGTGATAGGAGAGACTGTAGTTCGTTTTGAAGCAGTTTGCGTCGCGCACATAGATATCGGCGACCTGGTATTGCAGCTTGCCCTTTTGATAATGATAGATATCGACCGCGGCGTTCCTTCCGCTGTAGGTGTAGATGAGCGCTTTTACGGTGCCGTCCGGAAGCGCTTCCGCTGATTCCGTCTTGCCGTAAGACTGCTCGACGGGCGGATCGGAGAACTTTTCCGGGAACTTTTCCGACAGCGGGATCGCAGGCGTCGGCGCTTCGGTCGGCGCAGGCGTTTCGACCGATGCGCCGTCAGTTCCGTCCGGCGTGCCGTCGGAAGGCGCAGCAGCGTCAGAAGAAGGCTCCGGCGTATCGGCCGGTGCGGCGATCGGCGTCGGAAGGGAGTACTCTTCGATGGCGTTGAGTTCCGAAAGCGAGGTCGTGCAGGTCCTGAGGTACAGCGTCAACGAAAGCGCGGAAAACAGAATGAGATCGCAAAGGACAATGAGCCACATACGCGCCTTGTTAAAATGCCGCTTTTTGAACGCGCCGACGATGCGAAGGAAATCAAACAGAAGAACGGACAGCACGAACAGGATCGGGATCGCGATCGGCAGCCACGGCATGTTTGCGAAGATAAAGGAATGCGGATTATAGTATTCCAGCAGATGGAAGAGAATATAAACCGCCGAAAAAACGATCCCGAGGTTCAGCAAAACAACGGCGATCAAACGAATCACCGCGATTGCTGTTTTTGAAAGGACGGGCCGCTGTTCGGACATTGGAAAATCACCTTTTTCCTTCACGGAATACGAACGCGCGCTGCAAAAGGTAAGTCAGCGGATACATCACGAGCTGCACCGGGATATAGATGATCCACTTGTTCATGCCGAGCGCAACGGCGCCGGATGTCATTGCGCTCTGGATGCCGAGCGTGATCAATGTCAGGGCGACGTATTTCATGAAGCTCATACGCGCATTCTTGGTATGGAAGACCAGGAACCGGTTGAAGAAGTAATTGCAGGTAGAGGATATGATTCTCGCACCGGCTACGCTCAAAAGACTTTGGAGCTCATCCTGTTGAATGAACTGTGAAGTAATGCCGAGCAGCAACGCATACATCGCGTAGTCGATCAGAAAGCTGGCGAACGACGAAGCGACAAAGCGAAGAAACGAAGTGCCCAGAAGCAGAACCTTATAGATGCGGAACGAATCCTTGATCGCATGGAAATGCGAGGATTTGTTTTCTTCGATATAGACGGTATCGATCCACACTTCGTCGATGTCGATCTGATTATTTGTGCAGTGGATCAACTGGTTGATCTCGTATTCATAGCGGTCGCCCTTGAGCTCGCTCATTTCGGGAATACGGTATGCGGAGAACGCGCGAAGACCTGTCTGCGTATCATATACGCGAACGCCTGTGCAGAACTGAAAGACCGCGCGCGTGATGGCGTTGCCCGCACGGCTCTTGAACGGAACATTGCCGGTGAACTTGCGCGAGCCGAGAACCAGCGCGTCGGGATGCGCCCTGAGTTGCTCCGCAACGCGCAGCGCATCGGAAACCAAATGCTGACCGTCTGCATCCACAGTCATCACGGATTCATCCCGATCGAAATGCTCGCCGATATAGCGGAACGCCGTTTTCATGGCAGCGCCTTTTCCTTTGTTGACCTCGTGCTCCAAAAGGGTGACATGATCGAACGACCGGACGACGTCAAATATCGGACGGCAGGCTTCACTGCTGCCGTCGTTGACAACGACGATCGGGAAGGATGTTTGTTCGGTAAAATCTTTCAGTACGCCCAGCAGCTTTTCGTCCGGTTCGTACGCAGGTATTACAACGATCATGTAAATGCCTCCATATTAATTCAATATACAGTATAGCACAAATCCCGCGAAAGGGAAGCTTTTTTTACCGAATATTGCATCCAAAGAATCAAATACGGAGTATTATTTATTGGGACGAACCGGAAATGCGTTGTTTTTGTAAAATGTTCGTAACGAATCTTCATTTGCGTAGCATTTTTACAAAAAGGAGAGTATGATTAGTAAAAAGTTCCGAAAGGATTGTTTGATATGACAACAAAGAAAAAGATCATTCTGTTTGCATCGATCGCCGGATGCGCTGTGCTTCTCGGCATCATTGCAGCTTTGATCTTCAGTTCTATGGGAACGGGGAACGCGTTCCGCAGCGGCGGATCGTGCGCGGCAAGACCCGCTCCCGATACGGAGGCTGTGCCGACGGGAACCGGCGATTCGGAGATCATTATCGTTACGACGGACGGATCGGATACGACTGCCGAAAACAGTGCGCTGCCGGATGCAACGCCGCATCCGGACGCAACAGCGACGCCCGAACCCACGCCGACGCCGGATCCGTATGAAGAGCTTTTAAAGGAAGCGGACCAATCCATGATGAAGGATATCGTCAACATCCTTCTGGTCGGCGTCGATTATTCGCCGGAACGCGAGACGTGGACGTTCAAGGATTTTCATTCCGACGCTATGATCGTGCTTGCCGTCAACTTTAAGGAAAACCGCGCCGATCTCATTTCGCTTCCGCGCGACACCTATGCAAAGATCCCCGGTGTAAAGGGAATTTACAAGCTCAACGCCTCGCTGAACTGCGGCGGAGGTCTCTATACGGACGACGGCAAGTTTAACCCGAAGGGGATGGAAAAGGTCTGCGAAGCGGCCGAATGGATGCTCGGCGACGTCGCCCCGGTGGATTACTACTACGCCGTTACCATGACATCCTTAAAGCAGCTGGTCGATCTCTGCGGCGGCTTGGAATATGATATGGACGTCAGCTTCCACATTCAGGGCAGATCCTATCAGAAGGGACTGCAGCATGTCGACGGGCAGGCGTTTCTGGACTACTGCCGCGTCAGGAAAGGCGAAAACGGGCTTCCCGGCAGCGAACAGGGAGATGTCAATCGTGTCAACCGTCAGAAGCGGATCCTCATCGCTTTGTTTAAACAAATGAAAGCGGACCGACTGATCACGAAGATTCCGGAGATCATTGACACATTTGACGGAGAGCTGTTTACCAATTGCACATTTGCGCAGACGGCGTCTTTGGCGGCATTTGCCTATAACCTCGACCCGGCAAACATCAATATGTACTCGATGAGCGGTTCGTCACAGTCGCTGTTCCAGTGGAACTTCTGCTTCACGAACCAGGCCAACCGTGTCGATATCATCAAAAAGGTATACGATCAAAAGGTCAGCCAGTATCCGCAGTATACGCTGCAGTACGGCCGCTATCACTGGTGCGATATGCTGTACGACCACTATAAAGATCTGATCGATCCGTTAACAAAATATGTACAGAAGCTGATCGACGAGGACGATAAGCTGCCGGAGTTTACGGAAGCTCCGGAAACGGAAGAACCGCCGGAGGATGATCCGACGCCGCCGCCGACCCAAAAGCCGGAGGATCCTTCCACCGATCCGCCGACCGATCCGCCGACCGATCCGCCGATCGAGCCTTCGACGCCGGCGCCGACCGATCCGCCTGCAGATACAGAGGAAGGGTATCCCGGCACGGACACCGAGATCGCTACCCGCGGCATCTTGTACGCAGACAAAGACGGAGAAACGAGAAAGTATTCCGAGGAGGACCGCGAGCTCTTCGAACAGTACAAGACGTGCGTCAGCGAACTTGAAAAGCTGCATTCCGAAGCGGATAAGGAAGCCAAGAAGGCGCGCAACGGCAAGAGCAACTCCCTGAACAGCGTCGGGCAGGAATACCTTGCGAAGCTTGCGGAAGTACAGGAGCTTGCGATCAAGGTTGCCAAGACCTTCGAATATAACAAGGTCAAGAATTTCACAACACCCTTTGCGCCGACAGCATGCTACTACGGCAGCTCTCCGTGGGCAATCAATTACTTCCGGAATAAGAAATTCAATGAAGTAATCGTCGATTTCAATTAAAACTATATTGACAAACATCAAAACAGATGCTAATATGATTTCGATGAATATCGAAATGAATGGAGGCGTCTGTTTTGACGGTTTTGGAAAAATACAATAATACGCTGAAATCAGAGTCGGAGCGTGAAACAGCGCTTGCTTCGGAAGCGACAAAGAACGGCGACGCGCGCATGCAGTCGATCCATCTGATGAAGGCAAGCATGCTCGGCGATATGCTGAAAGTCCTCGGACGTGTGGAGCACGAGGGAAAACGACTGAACGCGCTGGAAACGCTGATCGAATCCTTCTTGCAGGAAGCGGAACGGCAGCGGAAGCTCGGCGACTATGATGAATCGGATCGTGCGGAGCAGAAGGCGATCACCGTACAGTTCGCGCTGGACGCGCTCAGAGAGGCGGAGCGGTATGGAGCATGAAACGCTGAACCTTCTGAAAACGGTCGCCGATGAAACGCGGATCAAAATTTTAAGCGCGCTTGGGGAAAAGGACTGTTATACGGAGCTTTTGGCGGAGCGTCTCGGCTTGTCGGCGGCGACCGTTTCCTTCCACATGAAAAAGCTGGTCCAGGCGGGACTGGTTGACGTACGGCGGGAACAGTATTACATGGTCTATTCGCTGCGGCGCGATGTGTTTAATCGTACGCTCGGCGAGCTGGTTTTATCCGGTGATTGCAGCGCTGCAGCCGAAGCGCTGCGCGAGGAGCAGTATCGGCGAAAGGTATTGAAGACCTTTATGCCGGATGGTTATTGTGAAACCATGCCGGCGCAGCTCAAAAAGCGCGTCATCGTATACCGAGAGATTTTTGCCCGATTCGTTCCCGGCCGCACCTATACGGAGAAGGAAGTCAATGCGATCATCTCGGAGGTGCACGGGGACTACTGCACGGTACGCAGAGGCTTCATCGGAATGGGATGGATGCAGCGGAGCAACGGGATTTATACGGTCAATCCGAATCCGGAATACGATCGCATCGAAGATATCAACGGCTGAAGGGGGACAGGAAAATGAACGAAACGACGGATTTCGGTCTTTTGAACTCGCAGACCGACGAGCGGTACGGCGAACGTCCCTACGGACACTTCGGCACGATTGCAAAGAACGGCTGCGGCATGATCGCACTGTACAATATCGAACGAGCCGCCGACGAAACAATCCGTTTTGAGCCCTTTTATGCGGCACGGAAGCAGATCAAAACCAACTTTTTCGGACTGCTGGGTACACGTCCGTCCTCGATCGTAAAGAACCTGCGGGAGAAGGGGTTCGAAGTACAGAAGATTCGTCTTAAGAAAGCGGAGCATGCGGAGCGGTATGACGGCGTGATCGTTCTCGCGTGGTACTTTTTCGGCGCGCATTACATTGCGGGGATCGCAAACAGCGAGGGGACATACACCTTCTATAATCAGTTCAGACGGCCGACGCCGATGCAGCTTTCCGCATTTCTGCAATCGCTGAAAAACACAAAACAGCACCCGATTCGTGTCTGGGGCGTCCGCTTCCCGCAAAAGGCAAACTGAAGAACGATAAAAAACGCGACCGCAGAACGGCCGCGTTTTACATACATGGATTTATCCGCGCAGGGATTTGATCATTTCCGCGGGATCGTGGGCTTTAAAGACCGCGCTTCCGGCGACAAGCACATCCGCGCCCGCTTCGATGCAGCGCTTCGCGGTTTCGGGATTCACGCCGCCGTCGATCTCGATGAGCGTGTTGAGCCCGCGCGCGTCGATCTCGTTTCGCAGTTCGCGGATCTTTCGGAGCGTTTCAGGGATAAACGACTGTCCGCCGAAGCCCGGATTCACGCTCATCAAAAGCACGAGATCGCATTCCGGCAGAAGATGCACGCAGGCGCTGACCGGCGTTGCGGGATTCAGCACGACGCCCGCTTTCATGCCAGCAGCATGGATCGACTGCAGCACACGGTGCAGGTGCCGTTCGGAGGATTCAACGTGGATCGTCACGATGTCTGCACCCGCCTTTTTGAACGGCTCGATCCAGTCGCCCGGATGCTCGACCATCAAATGCACGTCGATGGGAAGCTTCGTCAGCGGACGAAGCGCCTTGCACATATCGGGACCGAAGGTGATGTTCGGGACAAAATTGCCGTCCATCACGTCAAAGTGGACCCAATCGGCGCCCTGCTCCGAAAGATTTGAAACAGCTTCGCCCATAGCGGCGAAGTTTGCGGACAGAATCGAAGGTGCAATTTTAATCATAGCGGTGTTTCCTCCTCATTTGATATTCCAGTGCGATTTCGCGATACCGTTCATATCTTCCTTTTGAAAGCTCGCCGGTCATCAGAAGCGGCTTTACGCCGCAGTCCGGCTCGGTTAAGTGCATGCAGCCGGAGAACCGGCAGGGGTAGGCGTTTGAGAA
This sequence comes from Clostridia bacterium, assembly GCA_017393775.1. Classification (GTDB taxonomy): domain Bacteria; phylum Bacillota; class Clostridia; order Christensenellales; family CAG-138; genus UBA3792. The sequence continues at coordinate 150 of JAFOQN010000016.1, read as the reverse complement.
CTCCGGATAGCAGGCGTCAAGCTCGTCCTGCTCCAGACATTCCGTTTCAAACATGGAAAACCCGGGCGTATCGAGCACGGCGCCGTTCTCATACGGCCACAGCTCGGCGTGTCGGGTGGTGTGCCGTCCGCGTTCCGTCTTTCTCGAAAG
>JAFOQN010000143.1 GCA_017393775.1 Clostridia bacterium | reverse complement strand
CCGCCCTCGACGATGCTGGTCGCGGAAACGAGCGTGAGCTTCGCCTTCTTCTGAAACTCCGCGATCGTCAAAGCGCCGCAGTTGCACATGGTGGACTTGACCTTACTTAGCGTCAGCGCCACGTTGTCGCGAAGCGCGCCTGCATAAGGAACGTAGGAATCGACGCCTTCCTCGAAGCTCAGCTTCTTGTCGCCGCCGAGGTCGTACCGCTGCCAGTTGCGCGCACGCGCGGAGCCTTCGCCCCAGTATTCTTTATAGTAGGTGCCGTTGAGGTTCACCTTGCGGGAGGGACTTTCGTCGAACCGCGCAAAGTATCTGCCGAGCATGATGAAGTCCGCGCCCATCGCAAGCGCCAGCGTGACATGGTGGTCGTAAACGATGCCGCCGTCGGAGCAGACCGGCACATAGACGCCGGTCTCTTTGAAGTATTCGTCGCGCGCCTTGCACACCTCGATCAGCGCCGTCGCCTGTCCGCGGCCGATGCCCTTCGTTTCACGCGTGATGCAGATGGAGCCGCCGCCGATGCCGACCTTGACGAAATCCGCGCCGCATTCCGCGAGGAAGCGGAAGCCGTCCGCGTCGACGACGTTGCCTGCACCGATCTTCACCGTGTCGCCGTAGCGGGCGCGTACCCAGGCGAGCGTTCTTGCCTGCCATTCCGAAAAGCCCTCGGACGAATCGATGCACAGTACGTCCGCACCGGCTTCGACAAGCGCCGGGATGCGGGTCTCGTAGTCGCGCGTATTCACGCCCGCGCCGACGACGTAGCGCTTGTGATCGTCCAGAAGCTCATCCAGATTCTCCTTGTGCGAATCGTAGTCCTTGCGGAACACGATGTAGCAAAGCTGTCCTTTTTCATTTATGATCGGCAGTGCGTTGAGCTTGTGATCCCAGATGATGTCGTTCGCCTCCTTGAGGCTCGTGCCTTCCGGAGCGCAGATGAGTTTACTAAGCGGCGTCATAAAGGTATATACGCGCGTGTCCGGCGCCATGCGGGAAACGCGGTAATCGCGGCTTGTCACGATGCCGACAAGCCTGCCCTCCGGCGAACCGTTTTCAGTGACCGCCATCGTGGAATGCCCCGTGCGCTCCTTCAAAGCGATCACGTCTGCAAGCGTATCGTCGGGTTTGAGGTTCGAGTCGCTGCGGACAAAGCCCGCCTTATAGGTCTTCGCACGGCGGACCATCGCCGCTTCGTCCGCAACGGACTGCGAGCCGTAGATGAAGCTCACGCCGCCTTCCCGCGCAAGCGCGACCGCCATGCGGTCATCGGAAACCGCCTGCATGACTGCGGAGACCAGCGGGATGTTGAGGCTCAGCGCAGGCTCTTCGCCCCGGCGGAATTTGACAAGCGGCGTTTTCAAAGAGACGTTCTTCGGAATACAATCCGAGGAGGAATAGCCAGGGATCAATAGATACTCGTTGAAGGTGCGGGACGGTTCGGAAATGAAGGTAGGCATACGATACGCTCCTTTACCATATATTTGACGGGATTATACCATATTCCGTTCGCAAAGGCAACCGTGAAAAAACAAAGAAAACATCTCTGCCGCAAGGTTTGTTCGTTACCCGCAGGCAGGGTCGCCCTCTGCGAATCGTTGGCGCGTTCCCCGTTTCTTCTGTGTGCAGCCGCAGGCAGACTGGGGGATTGTCCCCGCGATTTTCGGCGCTCATCTCCGTGCCCCCACACAGGAGAAGGCTTTTGCGAATCCGTACGCAAAAAGAGCGAAGCCGGACGGCTTCGCTCTTTTGGGGTCGTTTGGTTATTTGGACGGATACTTTTCTTTGTACGTCTGCGCTGCCTTCCAGTAGGTATAGATGGCTGCGCCGCAGTTCTTCTCTTTCTCTGTGGCGCCTGTCCTCGTCAGCATCAGATACACGTACGACATCGGGGACGCTTCGATCACCGTGGATTCGTAACTAACCTGCGAATAGCAGTTGCCGCCGGTGTATGCCCAGATGAGGTGCATTTCTCCGAGCTTATGCGCCGGGATGTTCGGCACCTCCGCAACGAATCTGCCGCGAACCTTCTGCATCTCGGCTTCATTTGCATTGTCGATCCTGCAAGTCGCAATGCCCGTATAGCTCGGATCGGGCTTAAAGGTCACCGTCATCTTCGTTTCGCTGTCGAGCGTAAGCGCGAGCGAAATGCCTTTGATGTTCTCATCGTTCATATTGTTGATTTTGAACAACAGGCTGTCCTCTTCGATTATTTCCGCGATGGTGGCATAATCATAACTGGCGACCATCTCCGCGAGTTCTCCCGGCAGTACGATCGGCGCATACGACGCCTCGTCGTAGCCCAGCGGCAGGTTCTTCGCTTCCTCGAGGAACTGCTGCGTACAGTAGCCGTAGCATACAAGCGCGCGGACAAGGTTTCTCGTCTCTTCGGAATAATCGTCCGCTTGCTCCTTGAAAGCCTCGTAATACTGCATGATCGAGTAGTCTTCACTGATTGTCTGTTCTTCGCCGTAGTGGAACGTTGCGGTGATCGTGTCCGCCATCTGGATCGCATTGACATAGCAGGTAAAGCCGTAGTAACCGCCGGTCTGGCTCATGTTGCCCGGATCGAACGGGACCGGTGCGTCGTCGACGCTGCCCTTGCCGCTGATCGAGAAGGTCATATTGCTTGCCGCTTTTTCCGCATCGGTCAGGCAGGAAAGGTCCAAAAAGAAGGTGACACCGATCTTGCCGGACAGAATGAGATTCTGCTTCTCAAACGAAGGCTTGGCCTTTTTCCAAACGGCTTCGAGCGTGATGTTCGATGCGGGCATGGTGATCGCAATCCTGTAACCGTGCTGATCGCCGCCGACGTTCGACCAGATCGATTCTTCCGAGGAGAACGGCTCGCCGAAAGCGTCCTGTGCGATCTCGGTCGTACGGTTCTCCGCATCCGTCACAATGACCTTTTCGAGCCGATAGCCCGCCCGGTATGCCTTTTCGACAAAGAGGATCTGAATATCAGACTCGTCGCCTGCTTTGGCGGTTTCCGCATTCCCGTCGTCCCAAACCGCAATGCTGCTGTCGATCGGCAGATAGGTGAGGGTGTACGGGGTCACAAGGAGACAGTCCTTGAACCAGCCTTCGCCGTCATAGCCCGGACGGAAGGAAATATGATATTCGTTACTGCGCATGATCCTGGTGCCGTCCTCCGCGCCGTAGTTCGGGCTCGGATCGGGGAACCAGATCGACGTCGCGCTGCCGTCTTTGGAATAGACCACCTTAAACTGATCCATTTCGCTCAGGAAGGCATCGATCGAATAGGTACCGCCTTCTTGCTCGGTCAGCTTGTTTGCGGGCTTCACCTTCCAGTTCGTCATGGTTCCGACGAGATAGAAGCCCGCAGCGTCGTTCGGTTCCATCGTTGCATTTTGTTTATCCACATAGATGCAGCGCTCGAACCAGTCGTCGCCGCCGTCCCCGTTCGGACGGAAGTAGATGCTGTACCTGCCGTTTTCCGTGATATCGGAATAATCGTTGTCTTCACCGTCCGGATACCACGTTGTTTTCTCAGTGCCGTTTTCCGAGTAAACGATCTTGAAACGGCTGAACTTGTTGAGATCGGCGGAAATGCAGTATTCTTCCGTGCCTGCCGCGGTATTCTGCGTCAACTGATAATCCGGATGGACTGCCCAGCCGTTCATGTTGCCGACAAGGTAATAGCCTTGGTAGGGGTTGAAATTGCTCCAGGTACCGTTCCCGTAATCCCATGAATCATCCGGAACGGTATAGCAGTTACCGGTAAAAGAAGCGCCCAGATCGGATGTTTGATTCCACTTGTTGTTCCAGCTGTTTTCCGTCGTGCCGGGGTTCATTCTGCAGAAGATGACGTTGGTCCAGTAACCGTTGCCGGGAAGCGGCGCTTCATAAACGCCGTCGCCGTCCGCATCGGTCATGTCGACCCACGCATTGTGCCCGTCGCCGTCGTTTACATACATCGCAAAGCGTGCGCCTGCCGTTTTCCAGTTGTCGCCCGGAACAAGGTACAGCGGCGACGTCCGGATATAGTCGCCCGACGGCAGATCCGGATTTGCATCTGCAGCCTGCGCTTCGGGGTTATACAAAACCGCGATGCCGGAAGCTCCGACCGTTCCCTGAAGCAAACCGCCGGATACGGTGAAGGTGTTGCCCGAAAGCTGATCGGTATAGCTGCCGTTTGCCATCTGATGCACGGGGAGCAAGACGTCGCCGCCGCCGTTCAGCTTGCTGATGACAGCGCCGTTTGCGCCGCGTTCGATCCATGCAATCTGGTTGCCGTAGTCGCTGTGGAGATATTCGCGCGTACCGGCAAAGTGGTTCTTGAAGTTGTTGACCGCTGCGACCTCCGGGTCCTTCCAGGTCTCATCATCGCCCGGCTCCCCCATCGTTTCGCCCGGACGCGCAAGGTACAGCGCGGTGGAATCGGCTCTTGCGCCGACGATCGCCCACGCATGCTTGATCTGCTCGGGCGAAAGGCCGACGGAACCGCCGTCCTCATAGGTGTCGTGCGATTCCACCCAGATCACGTTGCCGCGCGCCGCATCACAACGGACATACGTTCCGTCGCCGAGCATGCCCGCGTTCACGCTGCTGACTGCGTTGCGCATGCGGCCGCCGAGATCACTGTCGGTCAGCGCCATATAGGTGGTATATTCCTGAACCCAGGTCTCGTTTTTGCCGCCGCTCAGGGATTCGCCGTAGATGAAGAGCTTATCCGCACCGGCATAATCACGGATGCCGTTGAGAACATACGGCCAGAAGTCGCTGCCGCAGCCGGGATCGCCCGGGAGCTCGATGTGCTTTGCCGCGTCAAAGCGGAAGCCGTCAACGCCGCAGTCCACGCATTCCTTCAAAAAACCGAGGACCTTCTGCTGCACGAATTTGTTTCCGGTGTTCAGGTCCGGCATGCCCATCTGGTTCTGCGTCATAGCGGCACGGCTGCTGTCGTTGACGCCGTCCGTGCTTGTATGGAAATACTGAGGCGCATAGAGCTCCGGATCGATCTCCTCGTTGACCTGCGCCCAGCCGCCGCCGCCCGTCTTGTTCGCGAGGTGGTTCGCGACGACGTCGACAATGACGTAGATATCCGCAGCTTCTGCCGCGTCGCACAGGTCTATGAGATCCTGCTTTGTGCCAAGCCAGGTATCGCCGTCCGCAACGGAAAAGCCCAGTGGCTGATAGAGCTTCCACCACTGGTTGCCGTCCGTCCACGCTTCGTTGTAATCCTTCGGCTGCTGCACCGGCGAGGTCTGCACGGCAACGTAGCCCGCCGCTTTGATGGCCGGCAGCGCTTCCCGGATCTCGTCATACGACCAGTCGAAGCAGTGCAGGATCGAGCCGCCCTCAACGATGTTCTGATCGATGACGGCTGTTTCCGCGGCCGCTGTCTTCGGGGTGAAGACGGCGGGCAGAAGGCTCAGCACCATCAACAGCGCAAGCAGGACCGATAATGCTTTTCGTTTCATATCCATTCCTCCTTATTGCTTGGAGCGACAAAAAACGCGCGGACCTGCCTCTGTTCAGGCAAACGCGCGCGCAGTTTCGTACACAAAGGAAAGCGGGCGAAGGGATCCCGTCGTACGGATCGTATCCATGTCGCTTTCCATGCTTTGTCAGCTCCTTTACCGATTATATATTTTACCACGGCAAGGGGCCGAATGCAAGCAAAAACGGAGCATTTCGCTCCGCTTTTCATAAATTTGTTTATATCACTTCTCCGGTTTGTATTCGCCGAAGGTGACCGAAACCGTCAGGCGGTCACTGCCGCGGCGGATGGAAAACTCTGCCGTATCGCCCGCGTTGTAAGCGGCGATAAGATCGCTTAGGTCGGCGTTCGAGCCTACCGCTTTGCCGTCGATCTCAAGGATCAGGTCGCCTGCTATGAGGCCCGCCGCTTCCGCCGCGCTGCCCTTGACCACCTCAGTGATCTGCACGCAGCGCGTGCCGCCGTAGGTGAAGTAGCCGTATCCGTTCGTGAGCGTGACGTTCTGCGTGTACACGCCGAGCGCGGCGCGTCCGGTGACGTAGCCGTAGTTTAACAGATCGTTGATCTCCTTCACGACGCTGTTGACCGGGATCGCAAAGCCGAGACCTTCGGCGCTTGTGTCGGACACCTTCGCGTTGACGATGCCGATCAGCTTGCCGGACGAGTTAAACAGCCCGCCGCCCGAATTGCCCGGGCTGATGGCGGCGTCCGTCTGCACAAGCTCCATCTCCGTGCCTTCAACCGAAATGCTGCGGCGGACCGCCGAGATAATCCCGCTCGTCGCCGTGCCGCGAAGCTCGCCCAAAGGGTTGCCGATCGCAATCACGTCCTCGCCGACGGTCAGCATGTCGCTGTCGCCGAGTGCCGCAGGAGTCAGCCCCTCTGCTTCGATCTTGATGATCGCAAGGTCGTTGCGCTTGTCTTCGCCAATCAGCGTCGCCTCGTACGAGGTGTCGTCGTTCAGCGTGACGGTCAGCTTCTTTGCGCCGTCCACGACGTGCGCGCAGGTGGCGATATAGCCGTCCGCGGTTAAGATCACGCCGCTGCCGCTGCCCGGCTGTTCGATGGTCTGCGGCATGCCCCAGTAGGAGATGGTCGTTTCAAAGACGCCGTCGATGCCGACGACGCTCGGCGCGGCAAGCTCCACGACCTGTGCGCGGGTATACTGTCCGTCGTAAGCAAAGCCCGCCGGGACATTTGCGTGCTCCGGCGTGACGGCGGAAGCATCCGGCGCCGCGGTTACGACCGGCTCGGGCGATACAATGATCGCAGGCTCGTTCGGCGCCGTCACGACCGGCGCAGCGGTTTCGGGAAGCGCGGAGATTGCGGCTTCCTTCGGCTGCCGATATTGCGCTGTGCTGTTCATCAGGATCACGCCCGCAAACAGACCGATCACGACCGCCATGGCGGTGCACGCGATCAGCACCGACGTCGCGACGCCGTGCCGTTTTGTTTCATGATTGTATTCCATACGGTTCACCTTCCTTTGATGCTTCCTATTGTACCCCCGAAATTTGACAAAAATTTGTCAGAAAAGCGTCGATTTCAAAAACAATTGACGGCGGGAGGGGTGGGAAAGCATCGTATCGCGTTTGTAAACAATCGTAATTCCGGTTGACGAAATGCGCACGCTGCCGTAAAATGGAAACATGAATACGTCAAAGAAAATCTTGCAATGGATCGTCGCCGTGCTGAAGGGCACGCTTGTCGGTCTCGCAGTCGTAATCCCCGGCGTGTCCGGCGGATCGATGCTTCTTACCATCGGCGTTTATGAGGACGCCGTATCCATCACCTCCAAGGATAAAGCCCGCCGCAAGGCAGCGATCATCAAGCTGATCCCGTACGCGATCGGCATCGTGATCGGCGTCGTCGTGCTGTCGTTTGTCGTGACGTGGCTGCTTCAAAACTTTGAGTTCTTCACGATCCTGCTCTTTTCTGGTCTGATCCTCGGCTCGCTGCCGATGCTCTTCAAAAAGATCAAGGGACAAAAGGTCAAGCCGGGCTATATCATCGTCGCGGTCGTCATGATCGCGCTGATGGTGCTGCTGCCGTATCTCAATGACACCACGAGCGAGCGGTTCCGGATCCTGAATGAAACCGACACGCTGTCCGTCGGCGAACGCATCGTTCTGAAAGACGAACAACAGTTCGAACTCGTTGTGCAGAACGGCGACCCGTCCTGCAGCGTCTGGGAGATCAAGAGCGCGGGCGGCACGTTCGGCAAACCCTCTGACGGCTATAAGCTCCGCAGCAGTCTCGACAAGAACGTGTATTATACGCTCGGCACGGAGGACGTCTTTGATCTTTCGATCGGGCAGGACGGTCTTCTGACGCTGACCGCAAGGAACAGCGGCGAAACGCTGCGCACGTCCGTCTACCGCGCCGTCGACGCGCTGAATAACGGCTTTGTCAGCGCGCTTCTCGCTCTGCTGCTCGGCTTCATCGCGGCGGGCACCATGATCGTTCCGGGCATTTCCGGCTCGATGGTCATGCTGGTCCTCGGCTATTACTACAGCGTCATGACACACTTAAAGAGTGCGGTCGTCTGTCTCTTTACGCTGAATTTTGCTGAGATGGGTCCGCATCTTCTGGTGCTCATCCCGTTCGGGATCGGCGTCATTTTGGGGCTTCTCATCGTGTCGAAGGCGATCCGATGGCTTTTAGACAAGCATCCCACGCCCACCTATTACGGCATCCTTGCGCTGATGCTTGCATCGCCCTATGCGATTTTCCTAAAGGCGAAGTGCTTCGGCTCCGAACTCGCCGGCTTTATGGGACAGCTCACCAACTGGTGGTTCATCCCGATTGCGGCGCTGTGCCTTGCGCTCGGGTTCTTTGTGGCGTATACCATGTCAAAGAAGGAATCGTAACGCCTTGAAGCTTTGAGAGCCGTTCGTCGGGACGGCTCTTTTTTGATTGACAGACGACAGGATTTTCGGATATACTGTGTCCGTTGGAATATACGATTTCAAGGAAATGAGGTACTGTTTATGTTATGCAGCAAATGCGGTGCGCCGCTGAACGACAGCGATAAATTCTGTACGGCATGCGGCACGAAGGTCGAGCGGCCGACGGCGCCGATGCCTGATGCGGCGGAAGAGACGATCCCCGAAGATCCGGAAACAAGCCCGCTTGCGCCGGACGGAGAAGCCCCTGCGGAGCCCGACATGCCGACGCCCGAACCGGAGCCTGCGCCGAAGAAAAAATCACACACCGCGCTTTGGATCGTACTGATCTGCACCGCACTTTTGGCGGCTGCCGCGTCGGCGCTGCTGATCTGGCGCCCGTGGAGCTGGAAGAACAGACTGAAAATGATGAAGCCGGAGGAGGCGGTTCTGTCCGCGCTCAGTCGAAGCCAATCGCTCGATTCCGTTCATGCCGATCTCAATGAGACGGTCTCCGCTTCGATCGGCGTGCCCGCCGCAGGGTTTTCCCAGAAGATGGATATTGCGATCGTGATCGGCGCAGATTCGCACATGGACACCGGCACCGGTAAAACCGAAGGATACATGGAGTATCTCGGACAGAAGCAGGACATCCTGTCGTATGCGGAAATGATCGACGGGGAAGGATGGACCTATACGACCAACAACGGCGGGAAAACATGGAAGCGGGAAAAGCAGACAAACGCCGAAAACCCCTTCCTGAACAATCCGGCGCAGGCGATGGAGCTTTGGACGAAGCACGCGAAAAACCTGGAGCGGACCGGAACGGAAACGATCGGCGAATATGACACGACGGTTTTTTGCGGCACGCTTTCCGGCGAGTTTTTGAAGGATGCGGCCGGCATGACCGGCACTCTGTTCGGCGACATGGATGAAGTACTGCTGAAGGAAGTCGCCGACCTGCCGATCAAGATCTGGATCGACAACGGAAGCGGCCGCCTTGTGCGCATGACTCTGGATATGCGCGATATGATGAAAAAGGTTCTGGAAAACGCAATGGCGGAGAGCCTCGGCGGGATGTCCGGAAGCGTGGAGCTGACGATCGACGTCGAAACGGCGCTGCTCGACTGCACGATGTCGCAGTTCAACGCCGTGCCGGAGATCGTGATTCCGGAAGAGGCAAGAAAGAAACCGGCGTCGGCGGATGCGGGCGACAGCCTTGTCGGCACATGGACGCTGTACGGCGGCGAGGACGATGAAACACAGCAGTATGTGGACCTGATGCTCGGCATGGGTATGGATATGGTGTTCGTATTCAACGAGGACGGTACGGGCTCGATGTCCATGACCTTCAATGGTGAATCGGAGAGCAATGATTTCACCTATACGGTAGAGAACGGTGAGATCGTGATCGACGGCGACGGCGCGCCGTACCGGATCGAGGACGGGCTTTTACACATCATCACGGATGAAACCTCGCTGATTTTCATAAGACAGTGATCAAACGATAACTTTGCGGGAAGAGGAAGTTGCCTCTTCCCTTTTTTGTTTCGGCTTGCTATAATAAAATGGTTAAGGAGAGTGTGCTTATGGATTCTGTAAAAACAATAGCTTCGGCGCTTGCGCCGCTTTGCGGGATCGACGAACCGACGCTTGTCGATTGGATCGAGGTTCCGAAGAATACGGAGATGGGCGATTACGCGTTCCCGTGCTTCCGCCTGTCCAAAACGATGCGCAAAGCCCCGAACATCATCGCGGCGGAGCTGAAGGAAACACTGACGCTGCCCGAAGGTTTTGTAAAGTGTGAAGCGGTCGGCGGGTATCTGAATTTCTTCACCGACAAGGGCGCGGTCGCGGGCACGGTTCTCTCCCGCGTGCTTTCGGAGGGCGACGCCTACGGCACTTCGACCGAGGGGAACGGCAAGACCGTTTGCGTCGAGTACAGCTCGATCAACATTGCAAAGCCGTTCGGCTTTCATCATCTGCCTTCCACCGCGATCGGAAACGCGCTGTACCGCATCTATAAGGCGCTGGGATACAACACGGTCGGCATCAACCACCTCGGCGACTGGGGCACGCAGTTCGGTAAAATGATCACGGCGTACAAGCTTTGGGGCACGAAGCCCGTCGACGATTATTCGATCCGCGAGCTCGTCGCGCTGTATGTGCGCTTCCATGACGAGGCGGACAAGGATCCGTCCCTGAACGACACCGCCCGCGCATGGTTCCGCAAGATTGAACAGGGCGATCCCGAGGCGCACATGCTTTGGGAGAAGATGAAGGATGCGACGATTCGCGAGGTCAAGGTCACCTACAAGCGCATGGGCGTCGATTTCGACAGCTGGAACGGCGAGGCGTTTTACGAGGACAAGATGCAGCCGATCATCGACGAACTCAGAGAAAAGGGCATCAGCAAGGTCGATCAGGGCGCGCAGATCGTGGATTTAAGTGAATGGAATATGCCGCCGTGCATCATCGTAAAGAGCGACGGCAGCACGATCTACGCAACGCGCGACTTGGCTGCGGCGTGCTACCGCAAGGCGACCTACGATTTTACAAAGCTTCTCTACGTTGTCGCCTATCAGCAGGACCTGCACTTCAAGCAGTTCTTTAAGGTCCTGGAGCTCATGGGACGCGACTGGGTCAAAGACTGCGTGCATGTGAACTTCGGTATGGTTTCCATGGAGGGGGGATCCTTCCACACCCGCGAAGGCAAGGTGCTGTACCTCGACGACGTTTTAGACGCGGCGGTCGAAAAAACGTACGACATCATCTGCGAAAAGAGCCCGGACCTCGAGGACAAAAAGAGTGCTGCCGAGGCGGTCGGCGTCGGTGCGATCCTTTGGTCGGTGCTGTACAACTCCCGCATCAAGGACGTGACGTTCAGTTGGGACAAGGTGCTGAATTTCGACGGCGAAACCGCGCCGTATGTGCAGTACACGCACGCAAGAAGCTGTTCGGTGCTTCGGAAGGCGAGCGACAGACCCGCGGCGTTTGACGCTTCGCTTCTCGATGATCCCGAAAGCGTCGCGCTTCTGAAAGCGATCGCGGCGTTCCCCGAAGCGGTCAGAAGCGCCGCCGAAAAATACGAGCCGTACGTCGTGGCGCGCGCGATCATGCAGATCGCGAACGCGTTCAACCGCTTCTATTACGAACAGCGGATCATGGCGGACGATATGAAGGTCCGCGCCGCGCGTCTTGCCCTTTGCGACGCAACACGGCAGACGCTCAAAAACGGATTGAATCTACTGGGACTTTCTGCCCCCGAAAGGATGTAATATGCTGGATATCAAGTTTGTCCGGGCGAATCCGGACCTCGTCAAGGAGAACATCAAAAAGAAGTTTCAGGACGAAAAGCTCGTTCTGGTCGACGAAGTGCTTGCGCTCGACAAGGAATACCGCGAAGCGCACGTCCGCGGCGACTATCTCCGCAATCAGCGAAACGTGATTTCTAAGTCCATCGGCATGATGATGGCGCACGGCGAGCGCGAAAAGGCGGAGGAGGCCAAGGCGCAGGTCGGCGCGATGGCAAAGGAGATGGCGGACCTCGAAGTCCGCGAGACCGAGCTCGAGGGCGAGATCCGAAAGCGCATGCTCGTCATCCCGAATATCATCGATCCGTCGGTCCCGATCGGCAGGGACGATTCCGAAAACGTCGAGATCGAACGCTTCGGCGAGCCGGTCGTTCCCGATTTCGAAATTCCGTATCATGTGGACATCATGGAGCGCCTAAGCGGCATCGATCTCGATTCCGCGCGCAAGACAAGCGGCAACGGGTTCTATTATCTGATGGGCGACATTGCAAGACTGCACAGCGCAGTTCTGTCGTATGCGCGCGATTTCATGATCGACCGCGGCTATACCTACGTCGTGCCGCCGTTCATGATCCGTTCGGCGGTCGTCGACGGCGTCATGAGCTTTGCCGAGATGGAAAACATGATGTACAAGATCGAGGGCGAGGATCTGTATCTCATCGGAACCAGTGAGCACAGCATGATCGGACGGTTTATGAACACGTTCCATGACGAGGACAAGCTTCCGCTGAAGCTCACGAGCTATTCCCCCTGCTTTAGGAAGGAGGTCGGCGCGCATGGGATAGAGGAGCGCGGCGTGTACCGCATCCACCAGTTCGAAAAGCAGGAGATGATCATCGTCTGCAAGCCGGAAGAGAGCAAGGCGCTCTATAACGAGCTCTGGCAAAACACGGTCGATTTCTTCCGCTCGCTGGACATCCCGGTACGCACGCTCGAATGCTGCTCGGGCGATCTTGCGGACCTCAAGGTGAAGAGCTGCGACGTCGAGGCATGGTCCCCGCGGCAGCAGAAATACTTCGAGGTCGGCAGCTGCTCGAACCTCGGCGACGCGCAGGCAAGACGCCTCGGCATCCGCATCAAGAACAAGGAGAAGGGCAACTACTTTGCGCATACGCTGAACAACACGGTCGTCGCGCCGCCGCGCATGCTGATCGCGTTCCTTGAAAACAACCTCCGGGCGGACGGCACGGTCCGCATTCCCGAGGCGCTGCGTCCGTACATGGGGTTCAGGGACCATATCGGATAACGGCAGAACGATCGGAGATACGCGCGCATGGCAGACATTACGGACATCCGGTTCACATTTCAAACGGAGGAACAGGCGGCATACGCTTTCAGGACCGCAAAGACGATGATCAAACTCTCTTACGCGATCAACGAGCAGCCGCGCTCCGCCTGGACGGAGGATGCCGCGCGTATCCGGACGCTTTCCGAAGTGTGCGATCTTTTCGGCGAGCAGGCAGCCGATTACGAGCCTGCGGAAACGCATCCGTACTGCGCGGTAAAGCGTGTCCGGCAGGAGGGCAGGGAGCTTTTCATCGATCGCTGCGGCGACGTTGTACGCGGCTTTTTGCTCACGGATGGAAACGCGCTCTTTCCGCAGCTCTGCGCAGCCTGCGCGCTGCACGATCCCGGTTCGTCCTTCGATGCCGTCTGCCGGTACGAAATGACGGTGTCCGGGTACGTGTATCTGACCGAAGCGCACTATGACGGCAAGCTGTTCCGTATCGTCGAACGCTATGCGGACGATGCATGCGAAGAGGGCGAATGGACCGGCGAAACTGCCGGAACCTACGCCGTCGAACCGGACGGCACGATGAGAGAGCTGCGCTGAACCATCCGAACGACAAGCAGCCCGGCAGGAAACCCTGCCGGGTTTTGCGCGGGATCTCCCTCATTCGGATCCATCCCTACGGCTTCTCAAGGTAGGCGATCACGCCCTCCGCGATGCCGTCGGCGAGCTTTTGCTGATAATCGGGGTCCTGCAGGTTCCGTTCATCCTCCGGATTGCTCAAAAAACCGCATTCGACCAGCACGGAGGGGACGGAGGGGATGCGCGTCACAAAATTGTTGCCCGGGTTTGCAAGCCGCGGATCAAGCCCCAGCGCATTCGTGATCGCATCGATCACGCAGCCGGCAAGCGCCTGCCCGTCCTTTGCGCCTGCCTGATAATAGCACATCGGACCCTTGATGCGCCGGTTATCGTACTTATTCATATGGATCGAAACGGTGCAGTCCGCGCCGTCGGTGCAGAGGATCGCACCGCGCCGCGCCATGTCGTCGCGCTTCGTATCGGCAAGCGCGTCCGGTCCGGTGCGGGTTCGAAGCACAAAGCAGTCGCGGTCCTCCAGTGCGCGTGCGACGCGTTCGCCGACAAGCAGGTTGAGGTCGGACTCCAATACGCCGGTGTCGGTGCCGGTCGCGCCGCAGTCGAATCCGCCGTGTCCGTAATCGAGGATCACGAAATATTTCGGCGGTTCCGCGGAAAGCGTAAAAGGCGTGCACGGCGCTTTCATTTCGGTACAGCCAAAGAGAAAACAGGACAGAAGCAGGAGTAAAGATCGTTTCATATCGGAGTTTATGCGAAAAAGCCGGGGAAATCCCGTTTTTATCCGTTGACAATTGCAAAAAAAGCAAGTAAAATAGATTCGTTATCATGGAGGCATGCGGGTGTAGCTCAGTGGCAGAGCACCGGCTTCCCAAGCCGGCTATACGGGTTCGATTCCCGCCACCCGCTCCAAAAGTCGACGCGCAAGCTTCGGCGAGCACCGACATGATAACGGTCGGCCCGCTGCCATTGCAGGTTCGGCGGGTAAAAATCAAAAAAATTTTTATAAGGAGAACTACAATGGCAAAAGCAAAATTCGAACGTACCAAGCCGCATGTAAACATCGGAACGATCGGACACGTAGACCATGGCAAGACGACGCTGACGGCGGCGATCACCATGGCGCTGGCACAGCAGGGCGAAGCAGTCGCAATGCGTTACGACGAGATCGACAAGGCGCCGGAAGAGAAGGCGCGCGGAATCACGATCAACACGGCGCACGTAGAGTATGAGACGGAAAAGCGTCACTATGCGCACGTTGACTGCCCGGGCCACGCGGACTATGTCAAGTGGACTGAAAGGACGGTGTGGCCCGCGCATGTGAAAAAAGCGACGGCTTGCGCGCGTCGCTTTCCTGTGGGCGTTTCTAACTGG
>JAFOQN010000142.1 GCA_017393775.1 Clostridia bacterium | reverse complement strand
GTCGCGCTGCTGCGTGAGATAGTAGCAGCCCATGACCATGTCCTGCGTCGGGCAGACGACCGGTTTGCCGTCCTGCGGCTTCAGAATGTTGTTGGATGCGAGCATCAGGAAACGTGCTTCCGACTGCGCTTCGACCGAAAGCGGTACATGGACCGCCATCTGGTCGCCGTCGAAGTCCGCGTTGAACGCAGTACATACGAGCGGATGCAGCTTGATCGCGCGGCCCTCGACGAGGACCGGCTCAAACGCCTGGATGCCCAGACGGTGCAGCGTCGGCGCGCGGTTCAGCATGACCGGATGGTCCTTGATGACCTCTTCGAGCACGCCCCAGACTTCGGTCGCGCCGCGTTCGACCATGCGCTTTGCGCCTTTGACATTCTGCGCGAAGCCGCCCTTAACGAGCTTCTTCATCACGAACGGCTTGAAGAGTTCCAGCGCCATTTCCTTCGGAAGACCGCACTGGTACATCTTCAGTTCCGGACCGACGACGATAACCGAACGGCCGGAATAGTCGACGCGCTTGCCGAGCAGGTTCTGGCGGAAACGTCCCTGTTTGCCGCGGAGCATGTCGCTCAGAGACTTCAGCGGACGGTTGCCCGGACCCGTGACGGGGCGGGAACGGCGGCCGTTGTCGATCAGAGAGTCGACCGCTTCCTGCAGCATGCGCTTTTCGTTGCGGACGATGATGTCCGGCGCACGCAGCTCAAGGAGCCTTTTCAGGCGGTTGTTGCGGTTGATGACGCGGCGGTAAAGGTCGTTCAGATCGCTCGTTGCGAAGCGTCCGCCGTCCAGCTGGACCATCGGGCGAAGCTCCGGCGGGATGACCGGAAGCACGGTCAGGATGATCCATTCGGGGCGGTTGCCGCTCTTCAAGAACGCTTCGACGACTTCGAGACGCTTGACCGCGTTTGCGCGCTTCTGTCCGCCGGAATGTTCGACCTCATCGCGAAGCTCAGCGTCGAGCTTCTCCAGGTCGATCTCGCAAAGGAGCTCGCGGATCGCCTCCGCGCCCATGCCGGCACGGAAGGATTTCTCGCCGAACTGCTCCTGTGCTTCACGGTATTCCTTGTCGGAAAGCACCTGCTTCTTCTGGAGCGTGGTCGTACCGGGATCGATGACGACGTACGCCGCAAAATACAGGACCTGCTCGAGCTCTTTCGGGCTCATGTCGAGCAGCATCTTCATACGGCACGGAATGCCCTTGAAATACCAGATATGAGAAACCGGAACGGCCAGCTCGATGTGACCCATGCGTTCACGGCGGACCTTGGAGCGCGTGACTTCAACGCCGCACTTGTCGCAGACGATGCCCTTGTATCTGCCGCGCTTATAGCGTCCGCAGTGGCATTCCCAGTCCTTCGTCGGTCCGAAGATCCGTTCACAGAACAGACCGTCCTTCTCGGGTTTCAGAGTGCGATAGTTGATCGTTTCGGGTTTCTTGACCTCGCCGTGGGACCACTCAAGGATCTTTTCCGGGGATGCCAGACCGATCTTAAGAGCATCAAATTCCGTTAAATCAAACATTTGCTGTCTCCTTTCGCACGTTATTCGGGATCGTCCTCGTCGCCGAGGTCCAGATCCATATCATCTCCGAGGTCGAACTCGTCGTCCATCAGCATGCCGTCCATGTCGGATCCTTCGTCGAAGTCGCCGTCGAAGTCGATATCATCGATATCCTCGTCGTCCTCGTCCTCGTCCGCCATCGGCAGATTCGGGGTATCTTCGAGACCGGAGATGTTGATATTGTCGGTGAAGCGAGTCTCTTCATCGTCGTCCTCGCCGATCTCGATCTCTTCACGCGTTTCGGAAAGAACGCGCATATCGAGACCCAGCGACTGGAGTTCCTTAATGAGAACCTTGAACGACTCCGGAACGCCGGAGGGCTTCACGTTCTCGCCCTTCACGATGCTCTCGTAGGTCTTGACACGACCCACGACGTCGTCGGACTTGACGGTGAGGATCTCCTGCAGGGTGTTCGCCGCGCCGTACGCTTCGAGCGCCCAGACTTCCATCTCGCCGAAGCGCTGTCCGCCGAACTGCGCCTTGCCGCCCAGCGGCTGCTGCGTGACAAGACTGTACGGACCCGTGGAACGCGCATGGATCTTGTCGTCGACCAGATGATGGAGCTTCAGATAGTACATGTAGCCGACCGAGACGCGGTTCTCGAACGGTTCGCCCGTTCTGCCGTCGTACAGGATCGTCTTGCCGTCCTCGTCGCAGCCCGCTTTCACCAGGAGTTCCTTGATGTCCTCTTCGGTCGCGCCGTCGAAGACCGGCGTTGCGATCTCGATGCCGAGCTTCTTGCACGCCATGCCGAGGTGCAGCTCAAGGATCTGACCGATGTTCATACGCGACGGAACGCCGAGCGGATTCAGAACGATCTGCAGCGGAGTGCCGTCCGGCAGGAACGGCATATCCTCTTCGGGGAGGATGCGGGAGATAACACCCTTGTTGCCGTGACGGCCTGCCATCTTGTCGCCGACGGAGATTTTTCTCTTCTGGGCGATGTATACGCGGACCATCTGGTTCACGCCCGGGCTCAGCTCGTCTTTGTTTTCGCGGGTGAAGATCTTGACGTCGACGACCACGCCGCCTTCGCCGTGCGGCACGCGCAAAGACGTGTCGCGCACGTCGCGCGCCTTCTCACCGAAGATCGCGCGCAGCAGGCGCTCTTCCGGCGTCAGCTCGGTCTCGCCCTTCGGGGTGACCTTGCCGACCAGGATGTCGCCCGAACGCACCTCCGCACCGGGGCGGATGATGCCGTTCTCGTCGAGCTGCGAAAGCGCATCCTCGCCGATGTTCGGGATGTCGCGGGTGATCTCTTCCGGTCCGAGCTTCGTTTCACGCGCTTCGAGCTCATGCTCCTCGATGTGGATCGACGTGTACACGTCCTCCTTGACGAGCTTTTCGGAGATCAGGACTGCGTCCTCGTAGTTGTAGCCTTCCCACGTCATGAAGCCGATCAGGATGTTGCGGCCGAGTGCGATCTCGCCGCCCTGCGTCGACGCGCCGTCCGCAATGACGTC
>JAFOQN010000141.1 GCA_017393775.1 Clostridia bacterium | reverse complement strand
ATTCGCCGAAGATGAACATGTCCAAAAGCGGTCTTCCGTAAACGGTTTTGCCGTTGACGGTTTCCGTCGTCGGACGGTTGATGACCTCGCCCATAAAGACGAGCACCGCGCTCGTGCCGCCGTCAAGGTTAAACGCCTCCCTGACGCCGAGCGATTTCATCATATCGATCATCATCTGCGGGTTCATGCCGTTTGCGTTCTTGTGCTGGTTGTCGCATGTCACCACGACATAGTGCCCGGGCTCGTAATAGCCGAGGATGTTGCGCGCCTTATAGCCCATGCCGCCGTACGAGCTTGCGCCGGGGCCTTCTTCGCCGTCGCGGATGATGATCGGACCGAACTGCCAGCCGTACATGGCGCCGTTCTGGATCTCCTTATTGAGATCGAATGTTTCGGTCTTGAGATAGAAGGTTTTGAAGGAGCCGTCCCGGTAGAAGAGACCGACGGCGCCGGAGTTCCAGCCCTTGTTTCTGCGAAGCTTCTGCAAAACCTTGCCGGACTGCAGAACGAGTCCCTGGTTCTGACTGCCGTTGATGGCAAGGATGGCGTTTTCGCGAACGGCAAGCTCGTTGCCGCGTTCGGAATGCTTATTGAACTCTCCTTTCGCGAACGCCGTGCGCATCGAGTTGATGTTCCGGACCCAGATATCCGCGATATAATAGGTTGACATCAGCTCGCGATCCTGCTTGACGTCGGGCAGGTTTTCCTGGTGTACGGTGATCGCGATGCGAAGCTCGTCGCTCTGATAGCTGTAATCGGCGTCGACACCGGTGTCGTAGTCCGGGAAATTGAAGCAGATGTCGCCTTCCTTCGGCGCGCGCGTGGGCTCCGGCGTCGGTTCGGGCGTGGGTTCCTGCGTCGGTTCCGGTGTGGGCTCAGGCGTCGGTTCCGGCGTCGGCGGAAGCGTCGGCGCGGCGGTCGCGGGCGCCACAACGACCGATTCCTCTTCGACAGGAACATTCTGAGGCTCCGTCGTCGGTGCTCCGGCGTGCGGCGCGTCGATCGGCTCTCCGCACGCGGCCGCGAGGAGCAGCAGCGCGGCTGCGCAAAGAATCAGCGTTTTTTTCATATCAATACCTCCGGTTCGGGTCGTTTCATGATTCATATCTATTCTATTGTAGAGGATCGGCGCGTGTTTTGCAAGTAAAAAAAGAGGGATCTCCCGGCAATCCAGAACGAAACGGACAGAATTACGGCAAATGCCTATTCCGCCCGGCTGAGGTACCCTTCCGAAACATGCTTTGCAAAGTCCCAGACGCTCTGCACGGCAGGGGACATCGTGCGGAGCCGGTACCGCAGAAGGCAGATCTCACGGGTCATCGGCACGTCGGAGAACGGGATGAGCTTCAGATTGAACGTATCGAGGATCGGAAGACGGGGCATGATCGCAACGCCCGCGCCGGTCGTAACGGATGCGGCGATCGAGCTGTATTCATCCGCTTCGAAGACGATGTTCGGCGAAAACGATGCTTTCTTGAACTTGTCGGCAAGCTCGCGGTAGATGACCGCTTCGTGAGAGATCGAGATAAACTGTTCGTCAGAGACGTCCGACAGCGTGACGGACGTTCGGTCCGAAAGACGATGCAACGCGGGCACGGCAAGAAACAACTCCTGCTTCGCGACCGGAAGGTATTCCACGGAGTCGATTTCGGAGTGTCCGGCGATCAGAAGGTCCAGGGAGCCGTTCAAAAGCTGCTCGATGAGCCCGCCGGCCATGCCTTGATGGAAGCGGAACGCAGTCTGACGGCTGCCGAGATGCGCATAGAACCGGTCGACAAACGCGGGCAGCACCGAAAAGCTGACGCTGTAGATGTAGCCGAGGTTGATAATCCCTGCGCCGGGCGCCTTAAGCTCTTTGAGCCGTTCCTGTCCCTTACTGAGCTCCGAAAGCGCGCGCTTTGCGTACGGCAGAAACTCCGCGCCGTACTTGGTCAGCGCGATCTGCTTGCCCTGCTTTTCAAAGAGCGGCATACCGAGCTCCTTTTCAAGCTTCGAAAGCGCATAGGATAAGCTCGGCTGCGAAATATACAGAAGCGCAGCCGCGCGCGTATAGTGCAGGACCTCCGCGGTCACACAGAAATACCGAAGCTGCTGGAGCGTCATGACGCTACCTCCCGAAGATCCTTCGAAAGCGTGCGCCATGCGTCGAGAAGGCAGCCGAGTGCGAGCATGTCCGCCGCGCCGCCGGGGGAGAGGTTGCGCTCGATCATGTCGCGGTCGAGCGCTTCGATCGCCGCGATCCGTTCATCTTCGGGAAGAAACGCGATCGCCTTTGCGCGCTCCTGTGCAAACTTGAGTCCTTCCTCGCCGCCGCGGTGCAGAAGGTTTGTGTCGTTCAGAACCGCCATGACGTCGATGAGCGCAAGCGCGCCGGGGTTATCGAAATCCGCATGCGCTGCGAGCCGGTCCGCGCAGTACTGCGCATGGAAGAATCCGTCCGCCGCTTCGCCGACGGCGCCGCGCGCGCCGTGCTCGGCAAAAGCCTTTGCGCCGTTCGTGTCCCGTTCCGAAAGCGCGTGCGAAAGTCGCTCGTCCGCATCGGCCGTTGCAAGCTTTGCCGCATGCCCGACCGCGTCACCGCCGAAGGACAACGCCTGTCCCATGCCGTACAGCAGGAGCCCCATCGAGTAGATCATGCCCTTGTGCGTGTTGACACCGTGTGTTGCGGCAAACATTGTGCGTTCGGCTTCAAGCCCCGCGGCTTTCAGCGGCGCCATGCCGCAATCCTTGAGACCGAGCAGCACGGCGGTTTTGAAATAGGGGACGAGCGCCGCCGCGCTCTTCAAAAACAGCGGCACGTCCATATCGGTATGCGCGCCGTTGTTGTTTCGGTCGACAAGCCCGGGTTTCGGGGTGGTGAAAAGCTCGCGCTCCAGCGCAAAATGCGCCGCGAAAGCGAGCGTATCCGCGCAGAAATCGTTCAAAAGCGCTTCGGTTGCCGCCTTCACGGCGTCCAGTCCGTGCGCGCGGCTTCTTGCGCAGTCCGCCGCCGGTCCGCCGCAGATGAGGCACTTCCGGGCAACGGTGCGGCTGAGCTTTTCGCCCTGCGCGTTCAGCACGTCAAAGTCGAACAGCCTTGCGGCGGGGAAGGCGTCCTCGAGCCGTTCAAGCGCATGTTTCACGTCCGCGGCGCCGGCATGCAGCAGAATCAGCGCTTCCGTGCCGGTGTTCGCGTCGGCAACGCGGCGGGTGAGCTCCGGAAAGCCGAGCGCGTCAAAAAGCGCAAGCCCGCGGTCAAACAGCAGGCGCGTTTTTGCCGTGCGTTTCACGTCGCCCGCGATGTTCAGCGAGAACGAAACCAGACAGGCGGTTTCGTCCGCCTGTTTTAAAAGCGCGTTCTGCGCCTGCGCACGCCGTTCGCGCGCGTCAAGCATTTCGGCTAATGTAACGAAGGATGGCTGCATAGGTCGTTTCGGGGACCAGAGATCTGGTCAGTTCGGGTTTGCCTTCGCGGATCAGCGCGCGCACGCGGCTTGCACTGATCGCATCGAGCCGCGGAATCTCGACAAGCTCGATGCCGCTTTCGGGCAACAGCTCTTTCATGCGCTCGTTGTAGGCGCGTGTGGTGGGCGAAAACGGCTCTTCGCCGACGAAGCGTTTTGTAATGTGCAGCGCAGGCGCGATGCGCGTGCGGAACAGTTCGATATCGAGGTCCGCTTTGACCGCGTCGGCGTGCTGTTCGTCGCGGATGAAGTAGGCGGGGAAGGTCTCGCGCGAGACGAGGTATTCGTCCGTATGCTCGACATGACAGTTCGTAAGGTGCGCCGTGCCCGCCTTCAGCATTTCATAGCGCTCGTCGGGGGAGAACATCGAGCCCGGCTCGGAAACGGAAAAGACGTATAACGCGTCGCAGTGTTTTGCGGCGTATTCGCAAAGATGCAGGTGTCCGCGCGTGAAGGGATCGCCGTTCACAACGATCGCGCCGCATGCGCCTTCATACCGCGGGAGGGAAGCAAGATAATCGGAAAAGCCGTTTTTCCGGTCCTCCATCAGCACGGCGTCCTTCGTTTCGACGATCGGCCAGAAGCCCATCGAGCCGAACATGGCGCGGTTTTTCGGCTTCGTGCAAAGAAACAGCCGCTTCTGCCCCGCGCGGGAAGCTTCGTTCAAAAGCTCCGAAAGCACCGTCGCAAAGATACCCTCGCCCTCGAGATCGGGAGAAACGGCAAACTGCTTCAGGGTATGTCCCGCGCGAGCGCCGCAGGCAACGACGTTCCATTCGTCGTCCGTCACGAGCGCGACGACGTCTGCATCTCCTTCGTCGCGAAGATCCGCAGAGGATAGAAAGTCTTTATAACGTGCTTCGAGCCGCTTCGGAAGCGGCGTGTAAAACAGCGAAACGTCCAAGATGCCCTCCCAAATTCGGTGAAAAGACGCCGTATCACCTTTAAAAACGTACGAAAAACGGCGCGCCCGCTCGGTTTTCCTGCCGAAATACCGCGAACGGACCGCAAGCCTTCGCCGCATTGAGTATAGCAGAACTGCGTGCCGGAATGCAAGCGGTATTTCCAAATAATAGAGAATCTCTATGAAAGATTATAAAAAATATATTTGAAATTATACAATCATGTATTTATAATGTAGAATAAGGCGGTACGGAAACGCGTGCCGCAAATTTAAAAAGGAAGCATGGGAGGACAGAAAACGATGATCCAGTATCACGCACAGGGCATGCTGTGGAAGAACGGCGTGCCGACGCCCGCACCGGACACGGTCGACAAGGCGGAGGGACGCCGCAGAACGATCGCGTATCAGATCATGGAAGCGCATTCGCTGTCGAACGAAGGCGGCGTTATGCACATCCGGTTCGACGCGCTCGTCTCGCACGATATCACCTACGTCGGTATCATTCAGACGGCGCGCGCAAGCGGTTTGACGGAGTTCCCGATCCCGTACGCCATGACCAACTGCCACAACAGTCTTTGCGCGGTCGGCGGCACGATCAACGAGGACGACCACGTCTTCGGTCTCTCCGCGGCGAAGAAATACGGCGGCATCTACGTTCCGGCAAACCAGAGCGTCATCCATTCCTATGCGCGTGAAGAGCTTGCCACCTGCGGCAACATGATCCTCGGCTCGGACAGCCACACGCGTTACGGCGCGCTCGGCACGATGGGCGTGGGCGAAGGCGGTCCGGAGCTCGTCAAGCAGCTTTTGAAGAACACCTATGATGTGAAACCCCCCGAAGTCGTGCTGTGCTACCTTACCGGCGCGCCGAAGAAGGGCGTCGGTCCGCACGACGTCGCGCTTGCGCTTGTCAAGGCGACGTTTGCGGAAGGTCTTGTGAAGAACAAGGTCCTCGAGTTCGTGGGCCCGGGACTTAAGAACCTCCCGTTCGATTTCCGCAGCGGCATCGACGTCATGACGACCGAGACGACCTGCCTGAGCTCCATCTGGGCGACCGACGACGAGATCAAGAAGTATTACGACATCCACAAGCGCCCGTACGCGTTCGACAAGCTGGAGCCGGCGGAGGGCGCATACTACGATTCGATGATCACGATCGAGCTCGACAAGGTCGAGTCCATGATCGCGCTGCCGTTCCATCCGTCCAACGCGTACACGATCCACGAGTTCCTCAAGAATCCCGAAGAGATCCTCGCAAAGGTCGAAGCGGAAGCGGCAAAGAAGTTCCCGAAGGCGCACCTCGATCTGCGTTCAAAGATCAGCGAAAAGGGCGTTCTGGCGGATCAGGGCATTATCGCGGGCTGTTCCGGCGGTCTCTTTGACAACATCGTCGAGGCGGCGGATATCTTAAAGGGCGGCAGCACCGGCAACGGCTATTTCTCCTTCTCGGTATATCCGACGAGCATTCCGACCTCCCTTGCGCTGACAAGAAACGGCAAGACCGAAGCCCTTTTGGAAGCGGGCGCGGTCATCAAGCCGTCGTTCTGCGGACCGTGCTTCGGCGCGGGCGATGTACCGGCAAACAACGGACTTTCGCTCCGTCATACGACGCGTAACTTCCCGAACCGCGAAGGCTCCAAGCCCGGCGAAGGACAGATCAGCGTTGTGGCGCTGATGGACTCCCGTTCCATCGCGGCGACTGCGGCAAACGGCGGTTACATCACAGCCGCGACCGACGTCGATTACGAGACCGAGCATATCCCGTACGAGTTCGACGATTCCGTCTACGCAAAGCGCTGCTACAACGGCTTTGCGCATCCGCATCCCGAAGAAGAGCTCATTCTCGGGCCCAACATCACCGACTGGCCGAAGATGTATCCGCTTGCGGATAACCTGCTTTTGGAGCTTGCGGCGGTCATCCGCGACCCGGTCACCACGACCGACGAGCTGATTCCCTCCGGTGAAACGTCTTCCTATCGCTCCAACCCGCTCCGCCTTTCCGAGTTCGCACTCTCCCGCAGAGTACCCGAGTACGTCGGCCGCTCCAAGGCGATCGCAAAGGATGAAGCGGCGCGCCGTGCAGGCGAGAAACCCGAAAAGCTTCAAAAAGCGCTTTCTGCGGTCGGCAATGCGGACGAGCTTTTGAAGAACACCCAGTTCGGGTCCTGCGTGTTTGCGAACAAGCCCGGCGACGGTTCCGCACGTGAACAGGCAGCGTCCTGCCAGAAGGTGCTCGGCGGCTTTGCAAATATCTGCTATGAGTACGCGACCAAGCGCTATCGTTCTAACTGCATCAACTGGGGCATTGTGCCGTTTACGCTGAAGGAAGGCGACGCGTTCCCGTATGAGGACGGCGACTTCGTGTTTGTGCCCGGCGTCCGTGATGCGATCGCAAACGGCGTGGAGGAGATCCCTGCAAAGGCGATCAGAAAGGACGGCACCGTCGAGGACCTCACGCTGTATGTGAAGGGGCTCACCGAGGACGAAAAGACGATCATCCTCGAAGGCTGCCTTATGAACTACTACGCGGCGCAGAACAAATAAAAGAACCGTCGGCAACACCCTGTCATTCTGAGCGAAAGCGAAGAATCTTGCGTAAGCGAAGGATCTTCAGATCCTTCACCGCTTTGCGGTTCAGGATGACAGGACCGATACGGTACACATTTCAATATTATACAGGGAGGAACTTATGGAAAAGATCAGAATGACCACCCCGCTTGTCGAGATGGACGGCGACGAAATGACCAGAATCATCTGGAAGATGATCAAGGATGAGCTGTTGCTTCCGTTTATCGACCTCAAGACCGAATACTATGACCTCGGGCTTCCGAAACGCGACGAGACCCGTGACCAGATCACCAAGGACGCGGGCAACGCGATCAAGAAGTACGGCGTCGGCGTCAAGTGCGCCACGATCACGCCGAACGCGCAGCGCATGACCGAATATAACCTGCACGAGATGTGGAAGAGCCCGAACGGAACGATCCGTGCGATCTTGGACGGCACCGTGTTCCGCGCGCCGATCATCATCGACGGCATCAAGCCGGTCGTGAAGAACTGGGAGCTGCCGATCACCATTGCGCGTCATGCGTACGGCGATCTCTACAAGGGCACGGAATACCGCGTCCCCGAAAAGGGCAAGGCGGAGCTCGTGTTCACCGGCGAAAACGGCGCGTCCTTCCGCGAGACGGTCTACGATTTCGAATGCCCGGGCATTTTGCAGAGCATCTATAATAAAGATACCTCGATCACCTCGTTCGCGCATTCGT
>JAFOQN010000140.1 GCA_017393775.1 Clostridia bacterium | reverse complement strand
GGCAGGCAGTGGAGAAACTCAATTCGTCGGGACGCAGCGCGATCCCCGTGATCGACGGAGAGGGACATTATTGCGGAACGGCGTCTGAGGGCGATCTTTTGCGGGCGGTGCTCAAGGAGGATTCGCAGAAGGATTGGGAGCATGTGCGGCTGATGGACATTATCCGACCGGAATTCAATCCGCCGGTTTCCGCATTCGCTTCGATCGAAGACCTCTTGCAGCGCGCGATGGAGCAGAACTTCGTTCCGGTGGTCGACGACCGCGGCATGTTCATCGGCATCGTCACCCGAAAGGCGATCTTAAGACATTTTATGGGAACACTGCAAAAACAGGCGTAAGCCAAAAACGAAGCACCGTCCGGAATTTCCGGGCGGTGCTTTTGCGTATTTGTTTGGAGCCTTCCCCTTTTATGGGGAAGGGGGACCGCTTGCGGTGGATGAGGTTCCCTTGTTTTTCAATGTATTGCGCTGCGGATCGGATCATGCTATAATCAATCTGTCAATTGGAATTGAAAGGAAGGCGTCCTCTGCATGAAAAAAAGGATTCTGTCCTTGCTTCTTGTCGCTTTGTGCTTGTCGTTTGTTGCATGCTCTGCCTGCGATTCTCCGGCGCCCGAAAAGCCGATTTTGTATTTTTATCCCGAGGAGGATACGATCGTCAGCGCGAAGCTGGAATTGAACGGACAACTGACCTGCACCTATCCGGAACACGGAGCTGACGGCTGGCAGGATTATCTTGCAAAGCCCGACGGCACGCTGATCTCGCCGGACGGAGGCGAGTATTATGCACTATACTGGGAAGGCGAAATCGAAGCGTCGATGGATTTCACAAAGGGCTTCTGTGTCGAAGGCAGCCAAACAGCAGACTTTCTTGCAGAGATGCTGCCGCGTCTGGGGCTGAACGCGCATGAAGTGAATGAGTTTATCATCTATTGGCTGCCGCAGATGCAGGGGAACGCCTATAATCTGATCTCGTTCCAGACGGACGCCTATACGGACAATGCAAAGCTGATCCTTTCGCCCGAACCCGATACGCTGATCCGCGTCTTTATGGCGTGGAAGGCGGTCGATCAGCCGATCGGGATCGAGCCGCAGACGATCGCCACGCCGGAGCGGATCGGCTTCACGGTGGTGGAGTGGGGCGGCTGCAAGGTCGGATAAAAGCGACCGCATTGGTACCCTGAAAAAAGCATTGGTAAAAACGAAAACGCCGTCCGGAATCCCGGGCGGCGTTTTTGCGTATTTGTTTGGAGCCTTCCCCTTTTATGGGGAAGGGGGACCGCTTGCGGTGGATGAGGTTCCCTTGTTTTTCAATGTATTGCGCTGCGCGCATGAATTGACCTGCGGTCATGAATTGGCGTTGCCGTGAATTGCGGCAGAGCCGCATCAAACGTTGAAGAAGAACTCGACGACGTCGCCGTCCTGCATGACGTATTCCTTGCCCTCGGAACGGACGAGTCCCTTTTCCTTGCAGGCTGCGATCGAGCCGTTCTCGACGAGCGTTTCGTACGGAACGACGGCGGCGCGGATGAAGCCGCGCTCGAAATCGCTGTGGATCTTGCCTGCCGCCTGCGGCGCTTTTGTGCCCTTCGTGATCGTCCATGCGCGGACCTCCTTCGGTCCGGCGGTGAGAAAGCTGATGAGACCCAGAAGACGGTAGCATGCCTTGACAAGCTGATCGAGACCGGATTCATGCACGCCCATTTCCTCCAAGAACGCTTTCTTCTCTTCGGGATCGAGCTCCGCAACCTCTTCTTCCAGCTTCGCGCAGACGGTCATCGCCTCGGCGCCCTCGCTCTTTGCGATCGCGTAAAGCGTCCTGACGTAGTCGTTCGGTTCGCCGGAAAGATCGTTCTCACTGACATTTGCCACATAGATGACGGGCTTCGAGGTGAGAAGGAAGAGCTGACGAATGGCTTCCTGCTCGTCCTTGTCCGCTTCGAACGTGCGGACGGGCTTGCCGCTTTCGAGATGCGCATAGATGCGCTTCAAAAGATCAATCTCGACGAGCAGCTTTTTGTCGCCGCTCTTTGCCATCTTTTGCTGACGGTCGATCCGCTTTTCCACAGTCTCCATGTCGGCAAAGATCAGCTCCAGATTGATCGTCTCCGCGTCGCGGGACGGATCGACACTGCCGTCCACGTGCACGACGTTGTCGTCGTCAAAGCAACGGACGACGTGCACCACAGCGTCGACCTCACGGATGTGCGAAAGGAACTTGTTGCCCAAGCCCTCGCCGCGGGACGCACCGCGCACAAGCCCTGCGATATCGACAAACTCGATGACCGCGGGCGTATACTTTTCGGGATGGTGCATCTCCGCAAGCACATCCAGCCGGTGATCCGGCACAGAGACGACGCCGACGTTGGGCTCGATTGTGCAGAACGGATAGTTTGCCGCCTGCGCGCCTGCGCGGGTAATGGCGTTGAACAGCGTCGACTTACCGACGTTCGGAAGTCCGATGACACCCAGCTTCATATCCGTTCCTCCTTAATTGAGCTTGTCAAGTCCGACATGCAGACGCCGCATCGATTCCTCGCGTCCCAAAAGGATTGCGATCTCGATCGCGCCGCCCGGCGTGACCTGCTTGCCCGCAAGCGCGATGCGCACCGGCCAGAGCATCGTTCCGTTCTTCATGCCTTCCTTCTCCGCAAGCCCTAAAAGCGCGTCGTGGATCGGCTGCTCTTCCCATGCGGGAAGGGCGTCCAACGCTTCGATCGCGATCTCCAAAACATGCTTTGCGATCTCCGGGTTCGTCTTGCTCTTTTTATTCGTGAACAGCTCGACATCGTAATCGGGAAGCTGCGGGATAAAATCGAGCATTTCGGGGATCTGTGTAAAGACTTCGGTGCGCTGCTGCAGGATCCGCGCAAGAAGGTCTGCGTGCTCTGCGGAAACGCCTGCCTTTTCATAATAGGGAAGGGCGTATTCGGTGAACTGTTCCGGGGTGAGCCTGCGGACATATTCCGCGTTCATCCATGTCAGCTTGTTTACGTCGAAGATGGCGGGGGACTTGCTCATGCCCTCGACGGAAAACGCGTTGATGAGCTCGTCCATCGTGAAGAACTCGCGCTCGTCGCCGGGATTCCAGCCTAAAAGCGCAACGTAGTTTACGATCGCTTCTTTGAGATAGCCCTTGTTGATGTAGTCCTCAAAGTACGCGTCGCCGTCGCGTTTCGAAAGCTTATGCGTCGCGTCGCGCATGATCGGCGTCATGTGGATGTAGACCGGCTTTTCCCAGCCGAACGCCTCGTAAAGAAGATTGTATTTCGGCGTGCTGGAAAGATACTCGTTGCCGCGCATGACGTGCGTGATGCCCATCGTGTGGTCGTCGATGACGTTTGCGAAGTTGTAGGTCGGCATGCCGTCTGCTTTGATCAAAATCATGTCGTCGAGATCGGAACAATCCACCGCGATGTGCCCGTAGAGCACGTCGTCGAACGACGCTTCGCCGTGCTCCGGCACGTTCTGCCGGATGACGTACGGCTCGCCTGCGGCAATGCGGCGCTGCACTTCCTCGGGGGAAAGATGCAGACAGTGCTTGTCATATTTGAAGGTCTCGCCGCGCTTTTGTGCTTCCTCACGGCGCGCGGAAAGCTCCTCCTCGGTGCAGAAGCAGTAGTATGCCTTGCCCGCCTTCACAAGCTGCTCGGCATAGGGCAGGTACATGTTTTTGCGTTCGCTCTGCACATAGGGACCGAAATCACCGCCGATGTCGGGACCTTCGTCCCACTGCATGCCGATACTCTTGAGCGTACGGTAGATGACATCGACCGCGCCCGCAACATAGCGGCTCTGGTCGGTGTCCTCGATGCGCAGGATGAATTTCCCGCCGTTCGCCTTGGCGTACAGGTAGGTATAGAGCGCGCTCCGGAGGTTTCCGAGGTGCATATAGCCCGTCGGGGACGGGGCAAATCTGGTACGAACTTCCATTGGTTTCTCCTTACGAAATCTTAAACGAATCCTTGAGCCCCACGACGCGGTTGAACACCGGATGATCCGCCGTGGAATCGGGATCCTTTGCAAAATAGCCCATGCGGATGAACTGGAACGCCTCGCCGACTTCGGCGTCTTTTAAAGCCGGCTCGATAAAGCCCTGCTTGATTTCGAGCGAGTCCGGATCAATGAGCCTTGTGAAATCGTCGACCTCTTCGCCCTCTTCGGCTTCGCGCATCAGCGGACCGTAAAGCCGGAGTTCCGCGGGGATCGCGTCGGCGACAGGGACCCAGTGCAGCGTGCCCTTGACCTTGCGCTCGCATGCGCCGCTTCTCGTTTCGGGATCGTAGGTCACATGGACCTCGGAAACCGTGCCGTCCGGCTCGGTCTTCCACGAAACGCACTTGACGATGTACGCACCCTTTAAGCGCACTTCGCCGTCCGGCTTTAACCGGAAGAACTTCTTTACCGGTTCCGCCATGAAGTCGCTTTGCTCGATCCAGAGCTCTCTTCCGAAGCGGACCGTGTGCGTGCCCGCGTCCGGATCGTTCGGATTGTTTTCGATCTCGACGGTCTCGAAGCGGTCGGGCTCCCAGTTGTCGATGATGAGCTTCAGCGGCTCGGTGACCGCCATACGGCGCGGCGCGTTCGCGTTGAGATTCTCGCGTACACAATGTTCGAGAATTGCGGTATCGACCACGGAGTCCGCCTTTGCGACACCGATGCGGGACAGGAAATCGCGCACGGCGGCGGCGGGGTAGCCGCGGCGGCGCATCGCGCAGAGCGTCGGCATTCTCGGATCGTCCCAGCCGGAAACGAAGTGCTCCTCGACGAGGCGGCGAAGATATCGCTTCGACATGATCGTGTTGGTGAGGTTCAGCCGCGCAAACTCGATCTGTCTCGGCTTCTGTTCGAATCCGCAGGCGTTCACGACCCAGTCGTAGAGCGGGCGGTGCGCTTCGTATTCCAATGAGCACAGCGAATGCGTCACGCCCTCGATCGCGTCCTGGATCGGATGCGCGAAGTCGTACATCGGGTAGATGCACCATTTGTCGCCGGTCTGATGGTGCGGGATGTGCAGAATACGGTACATGGCGGGATCGCGCATGTTGATATTCGGGCTCGCCATGTCGATCTTTGCGCGAAGTGTCTTTGCGCCGTCCGGGAACTCGCCGTTCTTCATGCGCTCGAAGAGGTCGAGGTTTTCCTCGACGGAGCGGTCGCGCCAGGGGCTGTTCTTGCCGGGTTCGGTCAAAGTGCCGCGGTATTCGCGCATCTGATCCTTAGAGAGGTCGTCGACGTACGCCTTGCCCTCTTTGATGAGCTTTACCGCAAGCTCGTAGCACTGATCGAAATAGGACGAGCCGAAGCGAAGCTGATCCCATTCAAAGCCCAGCCAGTGGATATCCTCCTTGATGGCTTCGACGTACTCGACGTCCTCCTTGGTGGGGTTTGTGTCGTCAAAGCGGAGGTTGCAGGTGCCGCCGTATTCCTCGGCAATGCCGAAGTCGACGGTCAGCGCCTTTGCGTGACCGATGTGCAGATAGCCGTTCGGTTCGGGCGGGAAACGCGTCTTGACCCGCCGGTCCAGCTTTTTAAGATCTTCTTCGACAAATTCTTCGATGAAGTTTTTGCTCCGTTCTTCCATTTTTAATCCTTTCCTCGGAGACGTCTCCAATCGGGTTTTCTGAAATAATATCTTATTATAACGCGTACGCGCGCGGAGGGCAAGACGGGATTTGCGTTTTTTTCGCGATCTTTACATAAGCGCGAAAAGAATGCGCACAATAGCTTTGCCGGCATGACCGGTAAATTTCAAACGGAGGAATACCCATGACAGCGAAGAACGACAAACGACGTGAAAACGACGAACGTAACCAGAGAAGCAATCCGAACGAGCGCAGGCACGCGGATTCGAACCGCGACGGCGACAGTCAGCGCAACCGCAGCGACAACGACCTGTTCGGCACGGACGAGTATTGACATGCGCCGGGAAAAAACGGAAAAGATTCGCTACGTTCCGAAAAGGACAGTCAGCATCCCTTCCGACGTGGAGGGAAGCTATACCGGCATGCCGATGACGAACGAGCAGTTTTCACAAGGCGATCCGCACCCGACGCAGGACGCGGACGATCTGTAAAACAGAGCTTTTTACTCGATAAAGGACTATACCACAAGGTATGGTCCTTTTTTGTTGACAGACTGCAACATTTCGTATATAATGCTCTTGTTATGGGTAATAACATTGTAAAATCGGGTATTTTGTGGAGGAAAGGAGCCCGATTAGCGCCGGGCCCATGATAGGGTGACGAGGAATGGCAGTGATCGAAAGATTCGGCGGGTGCTGCCACGGCATGATACGGCGTGTCGAAAAGGGAACGACAAAAAGCGGAATCAAAACCGTAACAGAGCGATCCCGAACGTCGTACGAAGCGCGGACCGCGCATAGAATACTGCACCGGTTCGCAGTTCAAAAAAAGGAGAAAAACAATGAGAGTCGTTATTCAGGACAATTATGAAAAAATGAGCCTTTGGGCTGCACATTATATTGCAGGCAAGATCAACGCGCACAAGGAAGCGCGTCCGTTCGTATTGGGACTTCCGACGGGTTCTTCCCCGATCGGCGTCTACCGGGAACTTGCGCGCATGAACAAGGCGGGCGAGGTTTCCTTTGCAAACGTCGTCACCTTCAACATGGACGAATATCTCGGCCTTCCGCACGAGCACGATCAGAGCTACTGGTACTTCATGCACGACAACTTCTTCGATCATCTGGTCGACATGAAGCCCGAAAACATCAATATTCTGAACGGCATGACCGACGATCCCGAGGGCGAATGCGCACGCTATGAAGCAAAGATCAAGTCCTACGGCGGCATCGACCTCTTTATGGGCGGCATCGGCGTCGACGGTCACATCGCGTTCAACGAGCCGTTCACCTCGCTGTGCTCGCGCACCGGCGTGCGGAACCTCACCACCGATACGCGCATCGTGAATTCCCGCTTCTTTGGAAACGATCCCGAGAAGGTACCTTCTCAGGCGCTTTCCGTCGGCGTCGGCACGGTTACGGACAGCAGGGAAGTCCTGATCCTCATCAACGGACACAACAAGGCGAGAGCGCTTGCGGCGACCGTCGAGGGCAACGTCAGCCACAAATGGACCTGTTCCGCGCTGCAGATGCACAATGGCGCGATCATCGCGTGCGACGAAGCCGCGTGCGGTGAGCTGACCGTCGATACCTACAAGTACTTCCTGGACATCGAGAGAAACGAGAGACTGTAAGATGTACACGATCAAAGATTTATTCGATTTGGACCATACGCTTGCGAAGGACTATCTTCTGCAGTACACCTATCCGTGGGAAGCGCTGAAGGGCATCAAGGACTTTATCCTGGCGCTCGGTCCGACGCTTGGCGAGGATTATACCGAGGTCTCTGAACACGTCTGGGTGCATAAGACGGCAAAGGTCTTTCCGTCCGCGTACCTCGGCGCGCCGTGCATCATCGGTCCCGAGACCGAGGTCCGGCACTGCGCGTTCATCCGCGGTTCCGCGCTCGTCGGGGCAAACTGCGTCGTCGGCAATTCCGTGGAGCTCAAAAACGTCATCCTGTTCGACAATGTGCAGACGCCGCACTATAACTACGTCGGCGATTCGATCTTAGGCTACAAGAGCCACATGGGCGCGGGCAGCATCACGTCGAATGTGAAGAGCGACAAGCGGCTCGTCGTCGTGCACAACGGCGCGGAGCAGATCGAGACCGGCATCAAGAAGTTCGGCGCGATGCTCGGCGATTACGTCGAGGTCGGCTGCAACGCGGTCTGCAATCCCGGCACGGT
>JAFOQN010000139.1 GCA_017393775.1 Clostridia bacterium | reverse complement strand
TGCTCCGCTTCGAGCATCCGATCATCCGCATAGTTCATCTGAAGGTCGATAAGCCTGCGGACACAATCGCGGATTCCGATCAGACCTTTGATCCGGTTCTGCGCGGTCAAAGCGCCGTCGAACTTCTTCATAACCGAATCAGTGCGGAAAAAGATCTCGCCGTTGACCGTGGTGTAGGAGAAGTTCCGCACTTCCGGATCAGCGGGGATCACCGTCGTGTCATCGCCTTCTATCGCATCTTCTTCGCGCTCAACCTCTGTGATGTGACCGTGGATGTTGGTGATCGCTTCGGATAGGAACTCGGAAAGCGGCGTGTCCTCATACGGCTTGACTGTAACCTCTTTTTTTCCGTACTGCGTGCTTTCTTCGGTCAGTTCGCCCAATACCATGTCGGGGTTATCGACAAAGTATTGGTTGATTGTGTGTCCGTCCTCGGTGATGCCGAGATGAATCCAGTCCGCATCTACTTCGATCGGTCGATCACGTTTCTGTAGGAACAGAATATCCGCAACGACGCCGGTGCCGGCGTTGGCAAGAAAGGCGTTATTCGGAAGGCGGATCGCACCGAGCAGTTCAGCCCGCTCCGCGATATACTTGCGAACGGCAGGGTTCTGCTTGTCCATCGTCCCGCTGGAGGTGACGAATGCCACTACGCCGCCGGGACGCACCTTGTCGAGCGTTTTTGCGAAGAAATAATCGTGGATCAGGAAGTGATTCTTCCTGTTTACAGTTTTTTGCAGGTAATCCCGTCGATCACGAGACAGTTGTCGCCGAACTCGATCCGCACGGAACCGCTCGCTCTGCCGAACGTATTCTCCCCGAGCGGCAGCAGCTTAAACGTGAAATCACCCTTCATCTCGTTGTGCGTGAGCCCGTATAAGCTTCCGTCCTGCATCCAGACCCTTTTCAGCATGAAGTCCCTGCACAGCGGTTCATAGTCACCGCAGTAATCCGGCCACTTGCTCTTGTCGGGATCCTTGAGCATGAGATTCTGCGCCTCGTTGACCCAGTAGTACACATATTCGCGGTCGAACCGGTATCCTAACTTTTCCGCGAGATGCACCGAGATCAGATTCGCCGCGTCCCAGCGCGGTTCCAACCCATCGTCCATGCAGGACAGGATCAGCTTTGCTCCGACGGCGGTCGCAAGACCCTTGCGCCGCTCCGACGGATCGGTGTCGATCTCGATTTCGATGCCGTTGCGGTAGCTGTGCGCGGACGATGCGCCTGCAACCACCTTGCCGTCCTTCAACACGACGAACCCGCGTCCCTGATTGAGAAACGCTTCTTTCGTCTTGTAATCACCGACGAGGTCCTGCACATCGGCGTCTTCGGCCAAAGGGATCATATCGTAGATCTCGCTGTCGATCCGTCTCAGAACGTAGCCTTCCGGCAGTGCGTCGACGAACGACTGCAGCTTGTCCCGGTCAAAGCTGTTGCACCGATGGATCGCATAGCGCGTGGTCGGTTCAGCCTCCGGGTAACATTTCAAAAAGAGTGCTTCCCATTCTTTCTCTTTGGATAGCAGCGCCGTTTCTTTCGACTGCCTGTTTTCGACAAGCTCCATGTCCGGCTCTCCCGCAAAGTATTCGGCTTCGTCCTCATACAGCATCGCGGAACGCGGCGTGTCCGGATCGGTCACAAAGATTTTGAGCTCCAGATTCGGGATGTCGAGAAGCCCGGGCAGCATCCAGTCTCCGAACAGGTGTGCGACCTTGGAGACGTCTGTTAATTCATATACCATACATTTTTTCTCCTTTTTGTTGTATCTTTACAGTTTCCGGCAGGTGATCCCGTTGATCACAAGACAGCCGTCGCCGAACATGACGCGGAGCATACCGCGCTTCCGTCCGAATTCGTTCTCCCCGATGGGATAGAGACGGAACGTCAGGTCGTCTCCATCGTCGTCGATCGCGTTTGCGTGCAGCTCGCCGTCCTGCAGAAAGACCTCGTCGATGATGAAATCGCCGTCCTCGGGATGCTCGTACTTGCCGCACAAAGCTTCCCACTTCGATTTGTCGGGATCCTTGATCGCGATATCCTCGATCGAAACGATCGGTTCCGGCTCCTTGCTCTTTGCGATCTCGCGCATGCCGATGAAAAGGCCGTCGTGCGCTCTGATATCCTGCTCTTCTCTGTTGCAGAGGATTACAAGTACGCTGTCCGTATCAAGAAAACGCTTGAACCACGTATGGACGCCGGGCATGCCGCCCGAATGACTGACGATGCATCCGACATCCTTGTCGTTTGTAATGAACCAACCGAAGCCGTAGCCGTCTCCGTCCTCGTCAACGAATTCCTCGCCGCTGTTCAGGCGTACGGGCGTGTACATCAGCTTCTGCTCCTCGGGCGTGAGCACGCCGCCCTCTTTGAGCGTTCTATCCCACCTGAGCATATCGAAGATATTGGTGTAAACGTAATCGTCGCCGTTCAAACCGTCGAAGGCGGTCACGATGCTGTCCTCCCCGGAATCCACGTCGGCAACGTATTTGCCGTCCTCGATCACCGACGCGCGGGCGTAATTCTCAAACGGAACGCCGTCGCGGCGGATATGGCAGCAGCGTGTGCTTTTCATGCCCGCGGGCTCGAACACGTTCTTCTCAAGGAACGTTTCAAACGGTACGCCGGAAACCCGCTCGACGATCTCCGCCAAAAGATTATAGCCGGAATTGGAGTATTGCCACTTTTCGCCCGGCGCACCGTAGGGCTCCGCCTTCGTTTCGCAGAGGAAACGTACGATCTCGGAGTTTGCA
>JAFOQN010000138.1 GCA_017393775.1 Clostridia bacterium | reverse complement strand
TCTGCGCGGTGGGTCGGCTGGATAAGCTCGGGGAAACGTTGAAAACAACGGCGGAGGATTGGTGGCAACGGAATGGAAGACAGGCTTGAGATGATTTTCCGGCTGCAGAAAGCGCTGGATGAGGACATCATAGAACGGAGAAAGCTCGATTTTCCGTACGAGGTCTGGATGCAGAAAGATATCCTTGCCTGCATGGACGAGCTTACGGAGCTTTTAAACGAGCTGAACTGGAAATGGTGGAAGAACGAAAAGCCGCTGGATCCGGGGGCGATCCGGGGCGAGCTTGTCGACGTGCTGCACTTTTTTGTGAGCATGTGCATCAAAAGCGGCATGTCCGCCGAGGACCTTTTCAGCGGCTATATCGCCAAAAACAGGGAGAACTTCGACCGTCAGTACGGACGATCCCAAAAGGCGGGCTATGAGGTAAAAACAGATGGAACGGGGCTTTCGGGCGACTAAACGGTTTTATATCCTGTTCGCTGCCAGCGCGGTGCTGCTGGTCGTCTTTGTAGTGGCCGCGATCTGGCTGATGAAGAAGGTCACGGGCAACGTCCGGAAGCTTGAACAGATGACGCTGTATACCGAGGTCGAGAGTGAAGCGGTCGTCGTACGCAGCGAACGGCTGTTCACCGAATCCGCGAGCGAGAGCCATATTCTGCTCGAAGAAGGCGCGCTGGTCGCGGAAGGGGATCCGATCGCCGTGCTGTATCCGTATTCCTACGAGAGCCAGATCTCCGCAATCTGCAACAAGGAGGCGGCGCTGTATACGCTTTTGCAGTCGCTGCTGCGCACCGAAATGGGCGGCACGCTGCCGGATACGGTCATCAGTTACAACGAGCAGATCAGCGCGGTTTCGAAGCAGATGCGCGCGTCCTCCAACGGCGAACGCGATCCCGTGGAGTATGCAAAGCTTGAGATGCGGCTCATCCGGCTTCAGGAGGAGCGCCGCGATCTGATGGTGAAAAGCCTCAAAAACACCGAGCAGGTCGAAGACGCCGTGGCGGAGATCGACGCTATGCGGAAGAGTTTCGAAACGGGCAGCGCGCGAACGGTCGTTTCCGAATACAACGGCTATATCAGCTTCTATTCGGACATGAACGAGGAGAACCTGCGCGACGTTTCACAGCTCACGGTTCCGCTGATCAAGCGTATTCTGAACGCGCCGTCGATCAGCATGGACAATGAGAACTTCAGCTACCGCATCGTAACGGACCGCTCCAAGTTCTATCTTGCGTTCGTCATGAGCGCAAAGGGCGCGGACCGTCTGATGCCGGGGCTTTCCTATTCATTCACCGTGAAGGGCATCAAGGGCGCGTATCAGGGCAGGATTCTGACCGAGCGCGACACCGATACCGGCGTTCTGTACGTTATGCAGGTCGACGCGGACGTGCGTCCGCTTTTGACCACGCGTGTGGTTGAGATCTCCGTGCAGAACAACGCGACGGGGTTGTATGTGCCGACCGACTACATTCAGTACACGGACGGCATACCGTACATCTATGCAAAATCCACCGACGGCACCTATCAGAAAATCGCGGTCTATATTGCGGGCAGCAACGGCGATGAGGCGATCATTTCCGCGCGCGACAGCCACATCACGCTGTTTGCGGGTCTGAAGGTGCGCATGCCGATTGAAGAGGAGGATAAGTCATGACAATCCGGGAGAATCTGGAATCGGTACGCGAGCAGATGACGCTTGCGTGTCAGAGATCCGGCAGAGCGGAAAGTGAAGTTACGCTCATTGCGGTCACCAAGTTTGTGGAAACCGAGCGGATCGCGGAAGCGGTCGCCGCCGGTGTGACCGAAATCGGCGAAAACCGCGCGCAGGAGTTCACCGAAAAGTTAAATTTTTATAAACAGAATCATTTACGGACGCATTTTATTGGACAACTGCAAACGAACAAGGTAAAATATGTATGCGGGAAAGCGGACCTGATCCAATCGGTCGATCGGGAACCGCTGCTCGACGCGATCCTAAGCTATGCCAAACGGAACGGCATCACGCAGGATATTACGATCGAGGTCAACATCGGACGCGAAGCACAGAAGGGCGGCGTAATGCCGGAAGCGCTATTTGCACTTCTCGAGCGCATCGCGACGTCGCAGCATGTGCGCATGCGCGGGCTGATGTGTGTGCCGCCTGCGATCGACAGGGAAGCGGTGCGTCCGTATTTCCGGGAAATGCGCACGTTGTTTGAACGCATCAAACGCGAATATCCGGCGCTTCCGGTCGACACGCTGTCGATGGGCATGAGCCACGATTTTCCGACAGCGATCGAGGAGGGCGCAACGACCGTCCGCGTCGGGACAGCGATCTTCGGGCCGCGAATCATAACGGGAGGAAAACAGAATGGGTAGATTTTTGAATTTCATCGGACTGGAAGAGACGGAAGAGGACGACGCGATCCTCGCTGACGAGTCGCAGGAGCAGCCGCAGAAGCGCGAACCGCGTTCCAAACGCCGTGAAAACGCGTTGGTGGGCGGCGGCGAAGCGCAGCCGATCCCCCAAAACATGGCGTCGATGAAGATGATCGTGTATCATCCGGTATGCTATGACGATGCGCAGACGATTGTCGACAACCTCAAGAACCGCCGTCCGGTCATCGTCAACATGGAAGAGCTCGACGGCACCACGGCACAGCGCGTGCTCGACTTTTTGCTCGGCGCGATCTATGCGACCAACGGCACGGCAAACAAGGTTTCGAGAGGGATTTTCCTGTTTGCGCCGCACGACGTGGCGGTTGAGGATACCGTTGAGGATACCGGCTACACCGATATGTAACGCCATCCATGATCAAGGCGGAAAACATCGTCAATAAAGAGTTTCGCAAAGCGTTGTTCGGGTACGACCGCGAGGATGTGGACAAGTACCTGGACGAGCTCATTGCGCAGCTTTTGGAGATGGAAAAGGAGCGCAAGGAGATGGCGTCCACCATCGAATACCTCGTTTCCGAGCTGACAGCGAAAGGCGAACAGCAATCGGAAGGGGAGCGTGTGGTCGGACCTGTCTCGCCGCACGCCACGGTCAGCGACGAAGAACGCAGACGCGCGCAGGAGACCTGAAAGCCGTGAACCGAAGCCCCATCAAAACCATACCGCCTTTATCGGCGAACGAAATGAAAGCCCGCGGAATCGACGGGCTTGATTTTG
The DNA here is from genome assembly GCA_017393775.1 of Clostridia bacterium. Taxonomy (GTDB): domain Bacteria; phylum Bacillota; class Clostridia; order Christensenellales; family CAG-138; genus UBA3792. Next base: position 4,827 of record JAFOQN010000138.1, on the reverse strand, counting down.
TTTATATCAGCGGCGACGCGTATATCGATCATCCGAGCTTCGGCACGGCGATCATTGCGCGCGTGCTGCAAAGCCGCGGATATTCGGTGGGGATTTTGGCGCAGCCGGACTGGCACGACGTCAGCGCGTTCAAAGCCCTCGGCAAGCCGCGGCTGGCGTTTCTCGTTTCCGCGGGCAATCTTGATTCCATGGTCGATCACTATACCGCCGCAAAACGCCGCAGAAGCGACGACGCGTACACGCCCGGAGGCAAGGCAGGCAGACGCCCCGACCGCGCCGTGATCGTGTACAGTAACCGCTGCCGGGAGGCGTATCCGCATGTGCCGGTGCTGATCGGCGGGATTGAGGCGAGCCTGCGCCGCTTTGCACACTACGATTACTGGGACGACCGCGTGCGGCATTCGATTCTCTACGACGCCGGCGCGGACCTTTTGATGTACGGCATGGGTGAGCGAAGCATCGTTGCGATTGCCGATGCGCTGGACGCCGGAACGCCGGTGCACGAGATCCGCGATATTCCCGGGACGTGCTTTCGGGTAAACGATCCGAACGAGGTGAAAGACGCGGTGATGCTGCCCTCCTATACCGAGGTCGCAACGGACAAGCGCAGGTATGCCGAGGCATTCAGACTCCAGTTCGAGGAGCAGGACGCGATCCGCGGCCGTCGGCTTATCCAGCCGCACGAAAAGGGGTATCTGGTGCAGAACCCGCCGCAGCCGCCGCTCACAACAGAGGAGATGGACGCAGTCTATGCGCTGCCGTTTACGCGCCGTCCGCATCCGTCCTACAAGGAGCCGATCCCCGCGATCGACGAGGTCAGGTTTTCGATCACATCCTGCCGCGGATGCTTCGGCGGCTGCAATTTCTGCGCGCTGACGTTCCACCAGGGACGCGTGATTTCCGCAAGGAGCCACGAATCAATTCTCAGGGAATCGCGGGAGATGACGAAGGATCCCGATTTCAAGGGCTTTATCCACGACGTCGGCGGACCGACCGCGAATTTCCGAAAGCCTGCTTGCAAAAAGCAATTGAAGAGCGGCGTCTGCAAAAACCGCTCGTGCATCGGTTATGAGCGCTGTCAGAACTTAGAGGTCAGCCACGAGGATTACGTCGCGCTGTTAAAGAAGCTTCGCGCCGTGCCGGGCGTGAAAAAGGTGTTTATCCGAAGCGGCGTGCGCTTTGATTACCTGCTCTACGATAAGAGCGACGCTTTTTTACGCGAGCTTTGCGAACATCACGTTTCCGGACAGCTCAAGGTCGCGCCGGAGCACATCGCGGACCGCACGCTCTATTACATGAACAAGACGCCGCACGCGCTGTATGAGGAGTTCATCAAGCGCTACGAGCGCATGAACGCGCGGCTCGGGAAGAAGCAGTTCGTCGTGCCGTACCTCATGAGCTCGCATCCGGGCTGCACGCTTTCCGACGCGATCGAGCTTGCGCTGTACCTCAAGAAAATCGGGCACCGCCCGCAGCAGGTGCAGGACTTTTATCCGACGCCGGGCACGGTATCGACCTGCATGTACCATACCGGGCTTGACCCTCGAACGATGCAGTCCGTGTATGTGCCGAAGTCGCCCGAGGATAAGGCGATGCAGCGCGCGCTGATGCAGTTTTTCCTGCCTGCGAACTTTCAAACGGTGCGGAAAGCGCTGCGGCTTTGCAACCGCGAAGATCTGATCGGAACGGGCAAAAACGCGCTGGTTCCGCCGGAACGCACGCCGGAATCCGCAAAGACGGGGAGAAATCCGCGGAAGAGAAGCGAAATCCTGCCCAAAAAGGGAAAACAAACAAAGAAATCTGTTGACAAACGGCGCCGGAATGGTTAAAATATCTGTTGGTTCATTTTGAGGTTGCATATGATCGTATCGGTAAATGAAGCATTGCGAAGGGTCGGGGAACCGTTCCCGTTCGCGTGGGAAGGCGAGCTCACGCCGCAGACGTTCGGGGGAGACCCTGTTCGGTTTGTGGGCACGGCAAAGCTTTCCGGAACCTATGTTTACGACGGAAAGACCTTCCGCGTGGACGCAGAGGCAGAGGCTTCGTATGAAACGACCTGTGCGCGCTGCGGGAAAGCAATGGTTGAGACGCTTTCATTCGCGTTTACGGAACACTTCGTGCGGTCGATCTACAAGACGCCGGACGACGAGCTCTATCCGTACGAGGGCGAGCGGCTCGATCTCACCGAAGCGTTTTTCGACAATCTCTTTCTGGAGATGCCGATGACGACGGTCTGCAGCGAATCGTGCAAGGGGCTATGCCCGGTATGCGGCGCCGATCTGAACCGAGGACAGTGCAGCTGTCAAACTCAAAAAATCGACGCGCGGTTATCTGCGCTCGAATCATTATTGAACGATCATAAGGAGGTGTAATCATGGCAGTACCCAAGAGAAAAACATCGAAGGCGAGAAGAGATTCGCGCAGAGCGAACAATTCGAAGGCAGAAGCGCCCAACCTCGTCGAGTGCCCGAAGTGCCACGAGCTGAAAGCGCAGCACACGGTCTGCAAGAACTGCGGCTATTACGATGGCAGAGAAGTCATCAACATGGAAGAAAACAAGTAATTGACCATGATTGCCCGTTCGGAATGACCGAATCGGAGCTTCCCGAGCGGGAGCACCACAAAGTTTGAGGGTGTTGGGAGATTTCCCGACACCCTCGTGATTTATTCCGCATGCGCGGTATGTTGTATACGCCTGCGGCGTGTGATATGTTTGCTTCACAAACGTGATATGCTGCAAGGCAGCGTGAAAGGTCTACCCCTCAGTCGCCTTGCGGTGACAGCTCCCCTTACAAGGGGCGCTTGACCAAAATGCATTGACCCTCCCTTGTCAGGGAGGGTGGCGGACGAAGCCCGCCGGAAGGGTAGTCGATATGCTGCAAGGCAGCGTGAAAGGAGCATCCTGTGGAAACCACTTTCGGACCCGACATGTGCGTGCCCTGCGGGGACGGGATTCTGAACATCCGCGTCGGCGCGATCATCATCAAAGACGGCAGAGCGCTGATGGTCAAAAGTATCATGGGCGACTACTGCTACTCGGTCGGAGGGCGCATCCGGTTCGGCGAAACGGCGGAGCAGGCGGTCGTGCGCGAGGTCTGTGAAGAGACCGGCATACACATGACCGTCGATCGGCTCGGCTACGTCAACGAGGTCTATTTTCTCAATGACAATCCGAAGGACTTCGGCAAGCCGGTCTATGAGTTCGCGTTCTATTTCTATATGAATACGCCGGAGGATTTCCGGCCGAAAACCGATCACATTGCCGACGGCGTAGAAAAACTCGTCTGGATCGCGCCGGATGATCCGGGAACGCTTTATCCGGACTTCATGCGCGAGGCGATTCTCGACCCGAAGCCCGGCGTGGTTCACGTCGTCAGGGACGACAGGTGACTTTTTCTTGCATTACGGTGTCGTTTGGGGTATAATAATGCAGATAAAGCGATTCGGATCATCGTATGATTTTATGAGTGGGGGAAACTATGAAACTGGCAGTTGACGTGATGGGCGGCGACAACGCGCCCCAATCGGTGCTGGATGGCGTTCTGGCATTTTTGAAGGAGCCGGAAGCGGAGGGCGTGAACCTGAAGCTGTTCGGGAATGAGGACGTTCTGAAGGTGTTTACCGCGGCGCATCCGGAGGTAAAGGATCGCGTTGAGACCGTCTATACGACCGAGACGATCGGCATGGGCGAGCATCCGACTGAGGCGATCCGCAAGAAGAAGGATTCGAGCCTTGTGAAGGCACTCGAATGCGTACGCGATAAGGAAGCGGACTGCTTCTTTTCTGCAGGCAGTACCGGCGCGGTGCTGACCGGCGCGACACTGATTGTGCGGCGGCATAAGGGCATCAAGCGTCCCGCGCTTGCCACGCTGATCCCGACGACCGCGGGCACGGTGACCGAGATCATCGACTGCGGCGCAAACACGGACTGTAAGCCCGGATACCTGGTGCAGTTTGCGCTGATGGGCGCGGCATACCTCGAATCGGTCGAGGGCGTCAAGAACCCGCGCGTGGGGCTTTTGAACAACGGCACCGAGGAGGAGAAGGGCAATTCGCTCACAAAGGAAGCGCATCAGCGCCTGAAGAACACCGAGGGCGTGAATTTCATCGGCAACATCGAAGCGCGTGATCTCACAAGCGGCGCGGTCGACGTGCTCGTGTGCGACGGCTTTGACGGCAACGTCATGCTGAAAACGACCGAGGGCGTGGCAAAGTGGATCGCGACCATGCTGAAACGGTCTCTGATGGAATCGACGCGCGGCAAGCTTGCGGGGCTGATCGGAAAACCCGCATTCAATGCGCTCAAGAAAAAGCTCGATTACACCGAATACGGCGGCGCGCCGCTCCTCGGCATCAACGGCGGCATCATCAAGGGACACGGCAGCTCCGACGCAAAGTCTGTTAAGGTTTGCCTTCTGCAGGCGACGCGGCTCGTGCGCGGCGGCGTGACCGAGAAGATCGGCAAGTTCGCGGAGACGCTGAACATTGAGGATTGACAAAGCTTAGGTTTTTCGGTAAAATACACAAGTGATCGAATCGTCCTTTTGGACGGAAGGGAGTAATCATGGAATTTGAAAAAATCTGCGAGATCATCGGCAAACAGCTGGATATCGACCCCAAGACCATCACGATGGACAGCCATCTCGTAGAGGATCTGCATGCGGATTCTCTGGATGTGGTCGAGCTCGTCATGGATCTGGAACAGGAATTCGACACCGAGATCCCCGATGAAGAGCTGCCCAAAGTGCAGACCGTCGGCGATATTCTTCGTTATCTGCAGAAATAAGCGGAAACAGGCAAGTCGAACCGAACCCGCACGAAACAGGT
>JAFOQN010000137.1 GCA_017393775.1 Clostridia bacterium | reverse complement strand
TTTTTGCTATAGTAGACCCGACGCAGGGGCGCCGAACGACCTTCGGCTGAGAAGCACCCTTGGAACCTGTTGGGTCATGCCATCGAAGGAAGCGTAACCATAAGCTTTTCGGATGCTGTCCCGACCGGGGCGGCATCATTTATTTTCGGAGGGTAAGGAAATGGAACAGAAGAAAAAAATCACAACACTGCAGCTTGTTGAAAGCGCTTTGATGATTGCGATCGCAACCGTTTGCAGTATGGTAAAGATCGACCTGCCGTTCGGCGGCGGCGTTACGATCTTAAGCATGCTGCCGATCGTGATCATCAGCCATCGTTACGGCTGGAAATGGGGCGTGCTCGTTGCGTTCACCTACAGCGTCGGTCAGTTGCTCCTCGGACTGGACAACGTTGCCTACGGAACGACTTTTTTGATGGGTGCGGGAATCGTCCTTCTGGACTACATTGTTGCGTATACCGTGATCGGTCTTTCCGGCGTGTTCGGGCAGAAGAGAAGCTCGGTCGCCATCGGCATTGCCGTGACGTTTACGCTCCGGTTCCTGTGCCACTATCTGACCGGCGCATGGATCTGGGGCGTTTGGATGCCGGAGGAGTTCATGGGCATGAAGATGGTCAGTCCCTGGATCTATTCCGCGCTGTATAACGGATGGTACATGCTGTTCGAGCTGGTCGCGACCGAGATCGTCGCCATGCTGATCTATCAGCCTTTGAAACCGTATTTTTGCGGAGAGCAGTTTGGTCTCAAAAAAGAAGCGTAACGGCTTTGGAAACGAAAAACGGACGCCGGCTTGTCTTTTACGGTCAAGCCGGCGTTTTCTGTTCTGTTGCGGTTTTGTCTCTCCCTCCGTCTGCCTGACGGCAGACACCTCCCCCGTCAGGAGGAGGTTCCGGTATCTTCAAAGCCGATTCGCCTGTCCTGAGTACGTCGACCCGCCCTTGTAAGGGAGGGTGGCGGACGAAGTCCGGCGGGAGGGTAGTTTATAATCAGTCTCTCCCTCCGTCGGGAGGAGGTCACGGCGTCTTCCGTGACAGCCCGGCTGCAATTTTAGAGGATGTTCAAAACCCTATGCGGGTTCGGAACATCCTCTCGTTTTTTACAGTATTTGTTTCGGCACGAAGTTCAGATAATCCGCTGGGACCGCATGATAGGTCACGCCGTCCGACATGCCGTTATAAAGGTACCGGTGCGACGCGCCGTGCAAATGCCCGTAGACGACGTCCGTGACGCCTGCTGCCGCAAAGCGCTTTGCAAATTCACTCGGCTCGCCGGATTCGGAAAACGGCGGGAAATGCAGCATGCCGATCGCGCGAACGCCGTTCGGCAGCGCCTGCAATGAAAGATCGAGCCGGATCAATTCACGGTCATAGAGCTTCCGGTCGGCGCTCTCCTTGAAATGCGAGGACTCCGGCACCGTCCAGCCGCGCGTGCCAGCGACGGCAAGATCACCGAAGCGGAACACGTCATTTTGGAGCGCGTACATGCCATTAGGAAGCGCCGTGCGCACCTTTGTTACACTTTGCCACCAGTAGTCGTGATTGCCCCTTAAAATCAGTTTGGAGCCTTTGAGCGCGCCGAGAAAGTTCAGATCCGCGATCGCGTCATGGAGGTACATCGCCCAGCTGATGTCGCCCGGGATCAGAACGAGATCTTCCTCCGAAACCGTATCCTGCCACGCCTCTTTGATGCGCGCCGCGTGATCCTTCCAGTGTGCACCGAATACGTCCATCGCCTTGTTCGGAACGGACAGACTCAGATGCAGATCACCGATGGCATAAACGTGGGGCATAGAGGTCCTCTTTCAATGAAGGTTCCTGTTAAAGAAATAAAAGGAAGAAAACCTTCCTTTCTATTGTCCTGCGCAGTGTTTTGCGGCGGACAGCAAAAGCACGTTGCAGACGCGCGCACGGAAGATGCGAAGAAAGAACGAAGAATCAATCCGTCAAATCCGGCGACATGTGCGGTGGATTTGACTCCTTTCAGCTCCCGCCGCCCGGAATTACGCAGGATTTTAGGCGGGAACCGCAAACCGGTCATCTGAAATATTTTTCAGATGATAGAATTTCAATCGTCTTCCGACGCGTCTTCGGTAATGTCCTCTTCGAGCGGATCGTCCGCTTCGTCGGCGCGGACCTTGTCCGCAAGGATCTCCAGGTTCGCCTGGCGCTTCTGCTCCTTCAGGCACTCCTCACAGAGATCGTGACCGGGCAGCGCGGGATTCTCGCCGCATTCGCTGCACATGATGCTCTCGTCGTCGACCTTCGGAAGGTTTCTTCTTGAACGCTCCGCCGCGCAGGTACGGCATATGGTTTCGCCTGCATGGATATAATTCAGTTCACAAATCGGGCATTTTTTGAGCATACTTTTTTATAATACCTCGCCTGTAGATTTCAAAGCATAGTATGCAAAGAGAAGCCGTTCCTGTCAAGCCCTTTTTTATTCTTTTTCGGAATCTTTTTCGATCTGCATGCAATCCCGAAAGATCTGACCGAGACGGCGCAGAAGTTCCGCCTTGCCTTCGCCGGTTTCCGACGAGAACGGGATCGCGAACGGCGGCGCGCCGAGCTCCTTGGCACGCTTGTTCGCTTCCTGCCGGCACTTGGACTTTGCGATCTTGTCCGCCTTCGTCGCAACGAGCGTGTAGGGAATATTATAATAGATGAGGTAGCGGAACATCATAAGATCGTCCTGCGTCGGCGCGTGGCGGATGTCGATGAGCATGAAAAGATGCCGGACACGTCCGCTTTGCAGATACCGTTCGAGAAGCTCGCCCCAGCTTTTCTGTTCGGTTTTCGACGCCTTTGCGAAACCGTAGCCCGGCAGGTCGACGAGATACAGCGTCTTGTTCAGCAGAAAGAAATTGACGAGCCGCGTTTTACCGGGGCTTGCGGAGGTTTTCGCAAGCTTATGATTGTTTGTCAGACAGTTGATGAGGCTTGATTTGCCGACGTTGGACTTCCCGACTATGGCGATCTCGCAGGGAAGCGGCGGGGGGTATGCGCCCTCGATACCCGCGCTCGTTTGAAATTCCGCCTGTTTAATCATAAAAAGATCTTCCATAAATCCAAGTATAGCTTGAAAATTCACATTTCGCAAGATATTCGTTTACACTTTCGTCATCGGTTTTGGAAAATACCATGGTACAATTATGGTACAAGTATAGGAAGCCGGATTCTCGGCGGAAGGATCGTTATGGGACTGTTTCATTCATCGGATATCGGACTGGATCTCGGCACAAGCAACGTGCTTGCGTATGTGCGCGGAAAGGGCATCGTGCTGCGTGAGCCGAACATAGCGGCCGTGGAGCGCAAAACGGGCAGGCTTGCCGCGATCGGCGAGGAAGCGAAGGAGCTCGTGGGACGCGCTCCGGAAAATCTGATGATCATACGTCCGATGCAGGACGGCGTCGTTGCGAACTTCGACGCGACGGAACGCATGCTGACGCTGTTTTTCAACCGGCTTGTAGGCAGCCGCATCTTCTTCAAGCCGCGTGTGGTCGTGGCGGTCCCGTCGATGGCGACCGAGGTGGAAAAGCGCGCGGTCATCGAAACGACCGAGGGCGCCGGTGCGCGCTACACATTTCTCCTGGAAGAGCCGGTGGCGGCAGCGATCGGCGCGGGGCTGGACATCACCGAACCGAAGGCGAATATTGTCCTGGACATCGGCGCCGGCACCTGCGATATGGTCGTAACCTCGATGGGAAAGGCGGTGCGGCACGACTCTTTGCGCGTGGGCGGCGACAAATTCGACGCAGCGATCGTGCGGTATTTGAAGCGGCAGCACGGCATTGTGATCGGCACGCGTGCCGCGGAGGAATTGAAGATCGCGTATGCGTCCGCATTCCCGCGAAAAGAGGAACTCAAGATGGAGGTTCGCGGTAGGTCTTTGGGCGGCGGGCTTCCGATCTCGATGGAGCTTGGCAGTAACGAGCTCACCTACGCGCTTGCGGAGCCGCTTCTGTCGATCGCAGAGGCACTTAAGGACACGCTGGAACAGACGCCGCCGGAGCTTTCGGGCGACATTGCGTCAAGGGGAATCTGTCTGACCGGCGGCGGCGCGCAGCTGTTTGGACTGGATCAGTATATTGCGGAGCAGATCGGCGTGCCGTGCTACGTCGCGGAGGATCCGGTCGCGTGTGTTGCGATCGGCTGCGGCAAGGTTCTGGAGGAGCCGAAAAAATACGAGGGCGTGCTGTACGACTATCGGCGCGGGGATTATTACGAGGACTGAGGGGAGCATACTTATGGCAGAAACAAAGGGCAAAAAAGCACTGTCGCTGTGCATCCTGCGTGTTTTGGAGCAGCATGCCGGAAAGACAAATCCGCTTTCGACACGCCATATCATCGAATATCTTCAGGAGGATCACGGCATGATCGCCGAGCGCAAGGCGGTCGGCAGAAACCTGCTGCTTTTACAGGAGATGGGTTTTCCGCTCTCCACCTATCAGGAGAACGGCAAGGGCTATTATTTGAAAACGGATGCCGGAAATGTGCCGCACGAGCATAACCCGGCGGCTCTGGACGCGTACCTTCGTGCGCCGCGTTCCGAACGCACCGAGCGGGAGATCAGCAGACTCCAGGACCCCGTGCCGGTCTATGTCTCCGAAGCGGAAACGGGAAAGCAGCCGGAAGCCGTCTTTGAAAAGCTCGATCTCATCAAGGAAGCGATTGAAAAGAAGGTGCAGATCAGCTTCCTGTACGCCGTCGTGCGGACGGACGGAAAAAAGACGCCGCAGCGGGAAACGCCGTTTACGGTGTCGCCGTACGCGCTGTTCCTGGCGGAAGGGTATTATTATGTGATCGTGTCCATGTCCGGCTACGGCAGGCTTCTGCATTACCGCTGCGACCTCATGGAGCAGCTTACGGTGACCGAAACGCCTGCGCGCGCGGCGGAAACGCTGATCGAATGCCGCGACGGACTCGATGTTCCGGCGTATGTGAACCGCACGATCTATCGGACCGACGTAAAGGAGCTGCACACGGTGCTCTGCGCCGAGCATCTGGCCGGGGCGCTATTGGACGCGTTCGGCGAAGGCGTACGCATGCAGCCGGAGGGGGAAACGATCCGCGCCGAGATCGACGCGCCGTGGGAAGCGGTGCACCGGTTTCTGGTCGGGAATCTCAAGCACACGACGTTGCTCGCGCCTGTCTGGCGGCGGGCACAGGTCCGCGAGGAGCTGCTTTCCGCGCTGTCGACCTATCCGCAGGGTTGAAATGTTTCGGATTCGTACGCATTTATGACACATTTGTGTGGTATCGTATGGATTGAGGATAACGATTATGGAACAGGAAACATCATCCTTTAAGGTTCTCTTTGAGAGCCTTCGCAGACAATTTGCATGGATCATTCCGCAGAAACCGCTGCGCGTGTTGATCACGGTGATTGCGATCATTCTTCTGATCGGTCTCGTCATCGGGATCGTCAGCGGCAGCCTTGCAATCGCACGGTGCGGGACAAGCCGTCCGAGCTTTGCGGACAAAACGGAACCCGCCGGAAATGAACCGCCGGCAATTCCGAATCTCGCGCTTCCGAACGACACGGTGATCGTGGACCATTCCGGCGACGCGCGCGCAACGGAGCTTCCGCTTCCGACGCCTGCGCCGGTGATCGAGGCGGAGGAGACGCCGGCACCGGCGGAAACGCCGGAACCGGAGGAAACGAACTACCTGAAAGGCAGAACGCTTTCGAAGGGCGATACCGACGCGCTGATCCTCTCCGTGCAGTCCGCGCTGATGGACCTCGGCTATATGGATCCGGACGAACCGACCGATTATTTCGGCAATCAGACGCAGGACGCGATCATCACGTTCCAGCGGCACAATAACCTGCTGCCGGACGGCATCGTCGGCGAAACGACCTACGCGCTTCTGATGAGCGGAACCGCGCACGAGTATGTCATGCAGAAGGGCGACGAGGGCGACGACGTCAAGGAGGTCCAGGAGCGTCTTTATGAGCTCGGCTACCTCGATAAGAATAGCCGGACGTCGACCTTCGGAGAAAAGACCGCGTCGGCGGTGCGCACGTTCCAGAGCGCAAACAAGCTCAAGGTGGACGGCAAGGTCGGCGCAAAGACGCTGAACGCGCTGTATTCAAGCGACGTCGTCGGCAACTACTATAAATCCGGCGATTCGGACGACAGCATCGTGCCGTATCAGAAGCGGCTTCAAAAACTCGGCTATCTCGAAAGCGGCTATGCCTGCACGGGCCGGATGGACAACAAGACCGTTTCCGCGATCAAGATGTTCCAGGAAGCAAACGGTCTTGTACGCGACGGCTGTCTCGGTCCCGCCACGATGGCGCAGATCGATTCGAAGGACGCGGTGCATTACGCCATGCGGCTCGGCATGAGCGGTTCGACGATCCGCGCGGCGCAGCAGAAGCTGTATAAGCTCGGCTATATCCGCGCAAGCCAGGTCACCGGCTATTACGGCGAGACGACGGTCGAGGCGGTCAAGGCGTTCCAGAAGCGCAACGGGCTCACACAGAACGGCGAAATCAACGCCAAGACGCAGGAAAAGCTGAACAGCGAAAAGGCAAAGCCTGCACAGACGGCATCCGTCAAAAAGACGGCGACGCCGAAGCCCGATCCGAAAAAGACGGCGACGCCGAAGCCCAGCGGCGGCAGCGCGACCGCCTCGTCGACCTCCGGCAGCTCTTCACACAAGAAGGGCGTCGAAAAGCTGATCGAGATCGCGGAATCGAAGCTCGGCTGCCGGTATGTGCGCGGCGCGAAGGGCCCGAACTCGTTCGACTGCTCCGGTTTCGTCTATTGGTGCTTAAACCAGGCGGGCGTACGGCAGAGCTATATGACCAGCATCATCTGGCGTTCGTGCTCGAAATACAAGCGTATCAACTCGATGAGCGCCTTAAAGCGCGGCGACATCCTGGTGTTCAAGGGCGAATCCATGTCGACCGGTCACGTCGGCATCTACCTCGGCGACGGCAAGATGATCGACGCGTCGTCTTCGCAGGGACAGGTCCGCATCACGTCGAGCAACATCCTGAAGAGCAAATACTGGCAGGAGCACTTCCTGATGGCGTATCGCATCTGGGACTGAGAAAGACTGACGGGAAGGTTCGCCTTCCCGTTTTTTTTTGATGCATGTGAAGGCATTGCATTTGCGAACAGCGCGGACGGCATACAAAAAACGGCCTCGCAGCGGAGACCGTTTTCGGGATGTGTTACTTATGATACGGCGAATAGCCCTCTTCGGCGCGGAAGCAGATGATGTCGCCGATAAATCGCCCGCCGAAGTTCCGGTTCTGTGTTTTGCCGTTAAACTCGATCTGAGCGGACAGTCCGCCGTCCAGGTTATAGGCGGCGGTGCAGCCGAGCTTTTTCATGATCGGGGCGAGCTCCCAGAACTCTGCGCCGAGGGAGTAGCCTTCGTTTCGACCGTCAACCACGACGAAGCAGTAGTGTCCCGGCTCATAGTAGCCGATCGCGCAGCGCGGCTGGATGCCGGTGATGGAGGAATTGAACTGCCCCTTCCCCTTCGGCTCTCCGCTTTCGTCGAACAGCGCCGGTCCGAACTGCCAGGTCTGCCACGGATCCTGCGCAATAATCTCTTCGGTGGTGAAGGTCCCGGCTTCGAGGGTTTTCATGACGCCGTCGCGGTAAAGCACGCACAGATCGTGATCTTCGTCAAGCCGGTCCCAGTAGAGAACGCCGTTGCGGATGACCAGCCCTTTGTTTGCGTATTTTCCGTCCGTGAAATTGAAATAATCGCCGGAAACCGCCAGCATCGCGTCGTTCCGCTCGGCGATGTTTCTCACATAATCGATATCATAGGAAGAAAAATCGGTGGCCGCGGCGGTTTCAAAACGCTCGATGTCCTGCACATATACATCGGCGACGTAGTAGACGACGATGTGCCGGCAGATCTCGAAATTATCGTCGTACCGCGTGATCGTGATCGAAAGACCGCTGTCGGAATAGCTGTTCTCCGTCAAAACGGGCGTATCGGTAAATACGTCGGGGAACCGATTGCCGCAAAGCCCCGTCGGCTCCGGCGTCGGCACTTCGGTGGGCTCAGGCGTGGCGGTCGGCTCTTCCGTCGGCGTTTCGGTAGGCTCCGGCGTCGGCGTCGAGATCACGACCGTTTCCTCCGTCGGTGTCGTGCGCGGGATCGTTTCATAGTGCGACGGCACATACGACGACGGCGCGGGCGCCTGCGAAACGGAATTGCCGCTGCATGCAAGCAGCAGGCACAGTATGCAAATGATGAATAATCGTTTCATATGGGATTCCTTCCGGGAACAGTATAGCGTGTTCCGCGGCAAAAAGCAAGGACCATTCACCCCGGGCGGAAAACTGCAGACGGCATCGGAGGTTTCCGGCGATCCGCAAAAACCGGAGGGCGGCGCCGTGCCGTTTCGACAGATTTTCAGTATGCATAAAAGGTTTTTGGGGTCAGATCGGAAATCGCCCTGCCCGTCGGGGCTTTTCGACAAATTTTGTATTCGTGCGTGTATATTCATTCCCGCCGAACCGCGTGCATAATCGCATACATTTCCACACCGTCCACACAGTTATCCACAATTCAGGGCGCACGGCATCGGTTTTTTCGGAGTTATCCACCGTTTTGACTGCCTTGCATATGCGGTATAGCACGGTTGAATACTCAATGTATAATTCATAAATTCACAGGAAAAGAACAGAAAACCGAATACAGCAACATGAACACACGGAATATCATTTGCATGATGCATAGCAAAAGGAGCCGCATATGCACGGCTCCTTTTCTCTTATTGTCCTGTTTCGCTGCGAAACGGTTTCAGCGCACCCGTTTCGGCAGCGGCGATCAAAAGCAGCGACAGCACCTCGTTCCTCCATTGATACAGGGTCGACTGCGCCGCATGAAATGAAAATGTCAGCGATACAAGCCCCTTTTTGTCGTACTGCTTTCTGCCGCCGTCCAGTCCGTAAAGCAGCCGGAAGAACCGCGCCCTTTCCGGATCGGTCCGTTCAAGATGCACGAGCAGATTCTCCACCGCCTCGACCCACCTTCGGTACTGCGCCGCGCGCGGCGTCATCTCGCCCGCAGCATCCTCGACGCCCTTCAGAAACGCTTTACGCTCCCGATAGTGCACCGCCTCCCATTCCGCAATCCGCTTCCATTCTTTTACGCACATTTCCGATCTCCTTTCCTGCGGATAATACGAACAAATGTTCGTATACAAACAGTATAGCAGAATATTGAAAAAAGAAAAGACCTTTTATGGGACAGATTCATAATATATAATTTGCACAGCGCTGCGGCGGGAAGCGCTTGCGCGGAGCGAACGGGTATGGTATACTGAAATATCATAGAAGTTCGGGGTAAGGGCAATGCGTTTGGTGCAAAAAATCGGGACGGCCGTTTGTCTTGCGGCGGCGTTTTTGTTGTTTGCGTGCGGAAGGACCGAAACGGAACGGCAGCCATCCGCACCTTCAACGGCGCATGTTCAGCCGGAGCAGACGCCGCGGCAGGAAACACCGGCGCAGGTCGAAACGATCGAGCTGTACGGACAGACGTTTACAAGCGATCAGGATGTGCTGATCTTTTCCGAGCCGATTGCCGATCTCGGACCGCTTTCGGAAGCGCTCGACCGTTTTCCGGCGTGCCGCTGCGTGCAGCTTTTGAGAAGCTTTGATTCCGTAAACACGGAGGGCGGGCTTGCCGCGTTCGAGCGTACCTGGACGGAATTGAAGCAGAGCCACCCGGAGATCGTGTTCGTCGGTCAGCTTCTGATCGACGGCGAGCCGAGCGAAACGCTGCAGCGCTATACCGTGCCGGCGTCCGCGGTGCTTTCCGAGGAGATTCCGGCGGTTGTTTCCCTCTGTCCCGCGCTCGCGTGCATTGACGTTTCCGAAGCGGAAACGACCTCTGAGGCGATCGTTTCGGCGGAGACGGCGGCGGAGGGCGTGAAGCTCCTTTGGACGGACAAAGCCTTCGGCGCGTCGGATTCGGATACGGAAACGCTTGCGTTTTCCGGCGAACAGCATCCCGAGACGATCATTCTGTACCTTAGCTGCTTTCCGAAGCTAAAGGAGGTCGATTTGCGGGAAACGTCGCTTTCCGAAGCGCAGCTGAACGCGATCTCGGATCGGTTCCCGTCGGTTGCGTTCCGGCGCACAGTACTGCTCAACGGCGTGCCGTTCGACAGCTTTACGGAGGAGCTGGATCTTTCGGGCGAGACGATTGAATCGTACGAAGCGTTTTCGGATGCGATCGCGCGTTTTCCGAAGCTCAGAAAGCTGCTGCTGCACGACTGCTCGCTTTCCGATGAGCAGCTCGCCGCGCTGCGGGACCGCTATCCGGACGCAGGGATCGTCTGGACGGTACATTTCAGCCACTGGCGCGTCGCGACGGACGCGGTCGCGTTTTCCACAATGCAGAGCGGCTATACCACCAACCGCATGAAAACGAAGGACGTACAGGTACTGCGCTACTGTAAAGACCTCATTGCGCTGGATCTCGGGCACAACGATATCTCGGACATCGAATGGATCCGGGATCTTCAGAATCTGCAGGTGCTGATCCTGGCGAACAACTGGGATCTTGTGGACCTTTCGCCGATCGGATCGCTGAAAAAGCTCAAGTACCTGGAGCTGTTCATGTGCAATTTTTCGGACATTTCCCCGCTCGCAAACCTGCCGGAGCTGTTGGACGTCAACCTTTTCATCACGCGCGTCGAGGACGTGACGCCGCTTCTTTCGTGCAAGAAGCTGGAACGGATCTGGCTCGGCGAACGGGTCGTCGCGCGGGTAGGAGCGGAAGGCATTCAGCAGCTTGTGGACGCGTTTCCGGATGCGGAGTTCGATCTTGTGTCGGCCGGGTCCACGAAGCTCGGCTGGCGCGAGCATCCGCGGTATTTTGCGATGAGACAGATGTTTGAAGAGAACATTGCGATCGAGCCGTTTCTGCCGTAATCAAGCCGCACAATCTCATAACCGCAAAACAAAAAGGAAGATCTTCCGTTTAGGAGGTCTTCCTTCGTGATCCAATCGAATTCATACGATCGGCGGTTCTTCCGTCGGTTCCTCCGCCGGCTCTTCCGGCAGCGGCTCCGGCGGCACCTGCACCGCAGGATTTGTAAGAAAAACTACAATATCCGACAGCGCGCGAATATTGCGGTGATTTCCGCCCAGCAGTGATACCAGGGAAAGCTCCCGGCCCATGAACGCGAGCGAGGTGGAGTGTCCGCCGTCGAGGTTATAGGCGAGCTTTGCGCCGTACCGCAGCATGATCTCGGCAGACTGCTTATGCGTCAGCTGATAGAGACGGTCTCTGAGCGAAACGAGCGTGATGTAATGATACGGATCGCTGTAGCCGAGTGCAACGCGCATGGTGTATTCGGTAAACTCCTGCCCCTCCAGCATGGATTTTCCATCCTGCACCAGAAGCGGTCGGAAGGAGAAGCTGTCACGAACGCCCTTTTCGAGCAGTGCCGCCGCTGTGACTTCCCCCTTTTCATAATACTGCAGCGTGCCGTCCGGCATGATCGCCATCGAGCCGATCTCGTCCCGATCGTAATAGGCGACGCCGTCTCGGATCATAACGCCCTTGCGGTTGCTGGAAAAGCCGATATAGTCGCCGGTAAAGGCGACGACCGCATGCGCCTTCTGCGCCTGCAGTTCCGGCATTTCCGTGTCCATATGGATGACTCTGCCGCTCGCTTCCGGCTGCGTGACGTGTCCCCCGGGCAGCGCGTTTGCCGTCGCAAGCAGATCGGCGCGGAACGGCGGACGCTCTTCGGAATCGTCGATGCAGATCAGCGCGGCGCCGTGCGGGTCCAGGTACAGCCACGGACCCAGCTCGGAATCGAGCCCTTCGATGTAGCAGGTTTCCATAGCATTTTCCGTGGCGGCGGATGCCGCGATCGGATCAACTGCATAATTGGATTCAAAAACCGGCGTTTCGGGCAACGTTTCGTGCGGCGCAAGACCGGCCGAAAGCAGCGTGCCGTCCATACGTACCGCTGCCGTGTGGTATGCGCCGGCGTCGACCGCCGCAACCTCGGTCCAACCGGAAACATCACACTGTCCGGCGGCATTGTCGCCGCAGGCAACGACCGTGCCGTCGGTTTTGAGCCCGATGGTATAGCATGCGCCGCAGGAGATCGCGGCGATATCCGTCCAGTCGGAGACGTCGCATTGCCCGTAGGTGTTGTCGCCGCAGGCTGTGACCGTACCGTCCGCTTTCAATCCGATCGTGTGCCAAAGCCCGGCGTCGACCGAAACGATATCGCGCCAGTCCGCCGTATCGCACTGTCCGAGATCGCTGCCGCCGATCGAAACGACCGTACCGTCTGTTTTACAGCCGACCGAGTGCCATGCGCCCGCGGCAACGTCCGTTATGTTCGCCCAATTCTCCGTATTCAGTTTGCCGAGCGCCTTGCTTCCGACGCTTTTCACCGTTCCGTTGTCCAGAAGGAACAGCGCATGGTTGAGACCGAGCGCCATATCCGTGACGCCGGAAAGTGCTTTGATCGCGTCCGCATTGCCGAAGCTTTCGCCGAACAGGATCACGCGCCCGTCCTTGAGCCCTACGATCGAGCTGAGACCCGAAAAGACACGGTC
>JAFOQN010000136.1 GCA_017393775.1 Clostridia bacterium | reverse complement strand
TCCTGCGAAAACCGGTCCGCTTCCACGAACAGCAGCGGAAGCCCTTCCGTATCCGGCAGAATGATCGGCGCTTCGCCGGTGATGTTGATCTTTTTCGTTTCATCCGTGAACGAGACCGAATAAACCTTCGGTGCGCCGAGCGTGTCATACAGAGTTTCGCCCGTCGGCGCAGGTGCGCTCGTTTCCTTTGCTTTTTCGATCATCGCCTCATTGTCCTTGCCGACCACTACCGGTTCGTCCGGCGTCGGCTGACAGGCGCAGAGAAGGAAAAGCGATGCAAAGAGTATGATAAATACACGTTTATTCATAGTCGGTTTCCCTTCTGCAGAATTACTGCCCGCGCTGAATGATGCTGCCGTCGATGGCGTTGATCGTGAGATAGGAAAAACTGCCGTCCTGCATCATGCCGGTTCTCTTCCAGGATTCCGGAAACTGTTCCGCTTGCCAGATGTCTCCCATAAAGTCCCAGCAGGGTACGGTCAGCCCGCCTTCGCCGTTCTGCTCCGGAACGGTGACCCAGCCAAGTCGAATCGATGTGATCCGGTATGTTTGATCGAAGTCAAAGGCGTCTGCATTATTATCTACAATCGACACCATCTTTTCAAAGATTGCCGTAATATCGGAAAACGGCAGCAGCGTGGCCGTCTCCGTCTTAACCTCGTCCGCTGTGCATGCATCCTGATAGTTCAGGATAGACACACCCTTTTCATCGACTAGGATCAAGCAGCGTTCGTATTGCCAATAACGAGTATACTCGTTGTTCTCCACACCGAGACGGTGCGAATAGGTCAGCGGAATGCCGTTCAGCGAAGGCGTGAATACGAGCAGCCAACCCGGCTCGTAAGGCGCCCCAACCCGAATACCATCCATTCGATAACATCGGACAAACTTGGAAAACGCGCAGGCGAGATGATCGAGTCCCATCTCCTTCAACTTTGCTTCCGCGACGCTTTTTGCCTCATCCTCCGTGATGGTCAGCTCGTTCTGCCACCGACCTTCGATGGTTTCCAGCTGATCCGCGATCCCGTCAATATCTCGATGGTAAACAATGCCACTTCTTGTTCCTCCGCCGCCGTTGGTGATGTCCAGCAGCGAGCGGGTACCATCCGCATTCAGGGTCAGAAAACCCATGTTTTCGTCGCCGAGATCCTTTTGCCCCGCAGCAGTGCTCCACAGCATCGGTTTCCATTCGAAGACCGGTGCAAATGTTTCCAGGGTATCCGGCGCATCGGCGGCTCTGTCTATCAGTTTCTGCAGCGCTTCCTGCATTTCCTCGCGCGTGTCATACATGTCCCAGACAATGCAGCCATAGTCATCCCAATTGTCCAGGCCATAGTTCCTTTCGGCAATCATCCGTTCATACATGGCTTTCGTACGGTTATCGCCTTCACGGGAGATGCATTGCGGATCGTCGCCCAGAAGAGCTTTTACGAACCTTTGTGCATCATCGTCCGAAAAACGGCGCGGTGAAACGTGTGCAATCGGCAGTTCCGCATCCGGCACGATCACCTCCGCATCTACGTCCACGGTCAGACGTCCGCCGTTGCTTTTCAGTTTGACCGAATAACGCTCCGGCACGGCAAGGCGTTCCCGCCAGTCAACCGTCTTGCCGGTCGTATAACCTGGTTTCTCCCGAGCCTGATCGATCATTGCGTTTTGGTCCTTCCCGACCACGATCGGGCTCTCCGGCGTGGGCTGACAGGCGCAGAGAAGCAGAAGAGATGCAAGCAGAATGATGTAAAAATGCTTTTTCATGGCGCACCTCTTATTTGTTCGGGACAGGACTTGTGTTGTCGGGAATCACAACCGTGCCATCCACGGCGTTGATGATGATCGCATCGTGGGACAGATGCTTGGTGCTGCGGTTCCTTACACGATCGTTGTCCGTTAGCTCAAACAATCCGTCAAACAGCACGACCCAGCACGGCACCTCGTAATAGTCGTCCGAATCCGGTACGCGCAGTGTCTGCAAGGTCAGCACCATCCGATAGATTTCCATGTCGTATGTGCGCATTTCGTCGCCCGTCGCCCAGCCCGGGTAGGAAACGGACAACGTGTTTTCAACGATGCGCTGAATATCCTCGAACGGAAGCAGCTCGACGTTCGGATTCACCTCCTGAAGCACCTTCTTCTGCCCGTTGTAAAGGAAGTATTCGATGCCGTTTTCATCGACAAACGCTCTGATGATCTCCTCATTGACCGGTTTGTTCGCAAAAAGCCCGTCAGCGGAGCCGAATTCCAAATGGCTGCTCGCTTTATAGGAAATGTCGATCAGCGGATAACCGAAGCTGCGTTGTAGTTCAAAGCCCCAGCCGCCCGAAACCGCGACGTTCCGCGTATCCGAGGTATCCAGCAGCGTTGCACGTTCCGCGTAGCAGATCTCAAAATCGTTCAATCCGAGCTTTTCCATGCCCTGCCGCAGCATCGCTTCGGCGTCCTCCTGCGAAAGATCGGTATCGCGCCAAAGCCTGCTGTTTCCGGTTTCCTCCGCATCCCGATCCAATCTGTATTCCTCCTCGTAATATACAAAGCCGTTTCGCTTACAGCGACGGATGATGCACAGCGTATTCTTATTCACGCGCGTTGAGATGGAAGCGACCTCGCCGTTTTCAAAGCGATAGCATGCCTTCTGTCCGATCCGGTAGCTGCTGTAATCCGAGACCGGAACGACGTCGAGCGTGTCCGGCGCGTTCTTGATCTCCTCCATGTACCGGTCCGTTGTTTTTTTGACTTTCTCCGGATCGTAGCCCGTCTCGTCCCGGTCTCCCTGCTTGCCGTTCGCAACCCATTCTTCCCAGTCCGCGACGTCGTCGAGGTATCGCTGCAGCTCGTCCTGCAGCTCCTGTTTTGTTTTGGCTTCGATCAGTTCCAGTTCGACCGGCCTCGGCAAAAGGATTTCTGCAAACCGGATCACCTGCTCCTCCGTAAACGGCTCCGCCTTCGTACGGTAAGCGGGATACTGCCCGTCCGCGCGCGTCTCTACGTCCGTATGAACGGAAAGCGTTGCATGCTCGCGGAGCTTGATCCCGTCCTCGTCCCAGCGATCCGGGAAAACCTGCTGTTTTACCGGCTTGGCAGTCGGTTCATATGTACGGTTACTGTCCGGTATATCAGCGGAGCTTTCAATCGGTACCACCATATCGGAGACCGGCTCCGGCGTTGCGTACAGCTTTTGTTCCAAAGCATTATCGCCCTTGTTGATCACAATCTCCGTCTCCGGCGTGGGCTGACAGGCGCAGAGAAGCAAAAGGGATGCAAGCAGGATGATACAAATATTCTTTTTCATGGTTTCCCTCCGATCTGCACCATTCACCCTCTGGTGATGATGCTGCCGTCGACGGCGTTGATCGTCAGATAGCAATATGATTCGTCCGAGCCTATACACTCTTTCGCATGCGGTGTGTCGTTAAACCAAGGCGATTCGCCCATAAAGTTCCAGCAGGGGACAAGCAAACCGCCGCCGTTCTGTCCCGGGATGCTTACCATACTAAGACATACTTTGGAAATCCTATAACACATGTCGTGATCATAGATATCCGCATTGTTCTCCACGATCAAAACCATTTTCTCGAATATCTCACAAGCCCTTTGGAAAGGAAGAAGCGTCGCTGCTTCCACTTGGATCTCTTCTACCGCGCACGGCGCGTCATACTCGAGAAAAGCTACACCTTTCTCGTCCACCAACACCCTGCACTGTTCATACTGCCATGGCCGATTATAATCCGTCGGCTCAACTATAGGTTGGAAGGTATAGTTCATAGGCGCGCCGTTTACCGTCGGAGTAAACACGAATGCCCAGAACGGTTCATAGCTGTTGCCTTCCACGGTAGTGTCTCCACGGTAACTGCGTATGCTCTTTGCAAGTGCACAGGCAAGATGATCGAGCCCCATTTGGCGCAGTTTTTCTTCCGCAATCTTTGTCGCCTCTTCCTGTGTGATGGAAAGCTCGTTCTTCCAGCGTCCATCGATATACGGAAAGTGTACGTCGCTGCCCGCCTCGCGCATATACCGGATCCCGCAGCGACCGTATTCTGAGGCTTTGTCGATGGAAAGACTCGATTCGCTGTTATCCTCATTCAATACAAGCAAACTGATATACCGATCCGTGGTTTCCTGCTTGCCGTCCTCCGTCCATACGTTGAAAGCCTCCCATTCCCATGAAAGCGGTGCGGTATCCGGCCGTTCCGGTGCGTTGGCTGCTTTGGCTATCTTCTCCTGCAGGTATTCTTCAAACTCTGCTCTGGTATCGAACCCGCCCCAGATCACATTGCCGTATTCGTCCCAATGATCCAAATCATTCTTAAGCTGCAAAATCTCCTTATCCCACATGGCGCGGGTTCGCCAGTTATCTTTGCTTGTTATGCATTGCGGATCGTCGCCCAATAGTGCGGTCACAAACCGCTGTGCGTCCTCGTCGGTAAACATATACGGCGCGATTCGAACGATCGGCAGCTCGACGTCCGGCAAAAGCACCAAAGCGTCCACGTCCACGGTGAGATGTCCGCCTGCGCTTTTCAACGAAGTCGTATATCGCTCCGGCGCATCAAGGCGCGCATACCAGTCGACAGTCTGCTGATCCGTCTTGGGGGATGCATACGGCGAGTCCTCCTGCGCCTTTTCGATCATTGCGTTTTGGTCCTTCCCGACCACGATCGGGCTCTCCGGCGTTGGCTGACAGGCGGTAAGAAGTAAAAGGGATGCGATAAGAACAAGAAACAATCGCTTTTTCATCGAAAAACTCCTTTCGGTTTGCTGCTTTCAGCATACCGAGTCTGCGCGGGAAAAACATTGCGAAACTGTAATGAAGTTGTAATGAAAATGTGTTATGCTTCCACCTCATCCGCCTAACGGCACCTTCCCCTCAAGGGGAAGGCACAAAGCAGAGGCTTCCCCTCGAGGGGAAGCTGTCATGAAGTGACTGATGAGGTGTACCTTACGGCAGCGTCACCGAAACCGTCGTACCTTTGCCGAGTTCGCTGTCGACCGTGATCGAAGCATTGTGCGCGTCGGCGATCGTTTTGACAAGCGCAAGTCCCAAGCCGCTGCCGCCCTGCTTTTTGCTGCGGCTCTTGTCGACACGGAAGAACGGCTCAAAGATACGGTCGATCGCTTCCTTCGGGATCCCTCTGCCGCGATCGGACACCGAGAAGGTCTTTCCCGTTACGGTCAGCAGAATCGGCTTTTCGGGTGTATCGGCGTCGTAAGCGTTTGCCGCATTGACGATCAGATTGTTAAGGAGCGAGTGCATCAAATCGGGATTCAGAACAAGCGTGTCCGTTTCGCATTGCACGGAAAGCACTGCGCCGCGTTCGTTGAGCTTCGGCTCCACGCCTTCCTTGACGGCGTCCAGTAATTCCGGAATATTGACGCTTTGTAATTCGATCTCTTCGTCGGATGTCGTAAGCTTCAAGAGGTTCTGCGTCAGCCGTTCGAGCCATTGCGTTTGCGATTCGATATGCGCAAGCGACGCGTCGCGCTCGTCCTCTGAAAGGTTCGCGCGTCGCAAAAGACCGGCGTGGAGGATCAGCCCGGTCATGGGCGTTTTAAATTCATGCGTGACGCCGCCGATAAACAGCCGCTGCCGTTCGTTGCGCTCGGAAAGCTCCGAGATTTTTGTTTCCACCGCATCCGCCATGCGGTTGAAATCCTCGCCGAGCGTTCCGATCTCGTCCTTGGTGCGGATCATAACGCGCTTTTCGTACGCGCCGTCTGCGATCTCGCGCGCAGTTTCGGAAAGTGCAGTGATCGGTTTGGTGCTGCGCCGCACCAACAGCATAACCACCACCGCGCCGAGCGCGATCGCCGCGATGCTGACGCCCGCAAAGATCCACGTCATGCGAGAAATACGGTTGTAAACGTCTGAGACGTCCTCTACCACGTACACATCATAGGATTTGCCGCCGACGCTTGTGCTGCTTCCCGCGATCAGAAGCCGTCGCCCCTGTACCGTGACAGCAACCGGCTCTGCTTCGCCGTAGTCATCGCTTTGCTGCACGTATGCCGACGGATCGATGGTCACACTCGAAACGACAGCTTCGCCATCCTGCATCAGTACGGAGGTCTGATCGGCAAAGCGCGTAAAGCAGTAACAGACCAGCGAGGCATGTACGGCATCGGAATCACTGTTTGCCGCATAGTAGTTCGCCATCTCGGAAAACGAGGTGCGCAGGGTCTGCTGTTTCCGCTGCACCTGCTCAACCGACAGCGACAGGATCGTATTCTTTGCAAACAGCAGCAGCGACAGCGAGACAGCAAGAATGACAACAGTCAGGACGATAGAGACAAGCAGCGTAATACGGTTACTCAATTTCATTTACCGATCCTCCAGCCGATAGCCGAGCTTATGGATGGAGCGGATCGCGTCCTCGAGCCCGAGCTTTCTTCGCAGCGCGGAGATCTTGACGTCCACCATGCGCGTTTCGCCGAGATAGTCGAATCCCCACACCTCGTTCAACAGTCGTTCGCGCGAGACGGTCATGTTCTTGTGCCGCAGCAGCGCGACAAGCACGTCGAACTCCAGCGGCTGCAACTCGATCGGCGCGCCGCCCTTCGTAACCGAATGCGTTTCGGTGTTGACGACAATATCCCTGACGCGATAGACTGCGTTCCACTTGCCGACGCGCTTCAGCACTTTTTCGATGCGCACCATCAGCGTCAGCGGATCGAAGGGCTTTACGATATAATCCTCCGCGCCGTCCCTTAACCCCTTGATCTCGGATGCGGAATCGGTCTTTGCGGTCATGTAAATCACCGGAATACTGTACTGCTCCATCAGCCCGAACAGCTCGAACCCGTCCATGCCGGGCAGCATGATATCCAAAAGCGCAAGGTCATACGCGTGATCGTCTTCGAGCGCATCCGCCGCCTTTTTTCCGTCATCGAACGCGACGGCGTCATAATCCGCAAACTGCAGATTTAAAAGCACCGCGTCGCGGATCGCCGCATCGTCTTCCACAACCAGGATTCGATTCTTCATGTTCAGCCTCCTCGGATCGATGTCTAAAGTGTACCATATTTCGCGCAGACGCGGAACGCCGGGATGTAATCAAACTGTAATTTCTGTGAAAAAGGACGAAAAATGGAGCTGCCGAAGGGTTCGCGTTTCAGCGAAAGGGGGGAGAGGTCCCTTCGGCAGCTCCAAGATTCAATTTTGTTTAATAGCCGTAATCATTGTGGATGACCGAGCCGTCAACCGCATTCAGAATGATAACGTCGTGCTGCAGATCTTCATTGTTCCGCTCACGTTCGCGAATCTCCGGCTCCATGAAATGCATGCCGTCGAAGAATACGACCCAGCAGGGCATTTCATAATAATCGTCGGAGTTTTTGACGTGCAGGGTAAAGGTCGTCAAAAGCATTTTGTAGATCTCCAGGTCGATCTGCCGGTCGCCCCACTCCTCAAACGGGAAACTGACGGAAACGGCGTTCTTTGCAATGCGCTTCACCTCGTCGAACGAAAGTAGCTCCACGCTTTCGTTTACGCATTCCAGAACGTCCTTCGGCGACGAATAGGAAAAATACTGAATGCCGTTTTCGTCGATCAAAACCTCGATTTCCTCGTCGCGGATCGGCTTGTTCATCAAATAATTGCTGTCGTCGCCCACTTTCACATACGTCACGGGCGCATACGGAACGCTTACCGAGGGATAACCTCCGTAATCACGGACCAGCCAAAACGTCCAGCCGCCGGTTACATAATGATGCTTCCCGCCCGTGCTGTCCAAAAGATTCGATTCGACCGTTCTTTTCACCGCAAAGTCCGTAAAGCCGAGCCGTTCCATCTCTGTTTTCAGGATCTTTTCGGCTTCCGCTTTATCCATTTTGACGTCCTTCCAGACCTTTGCGTTCGGTTCGTCGAAGCGCTTCTCTTCTTCATAATAGTAGCGGTAATAGTTATAGCCGAAATTGCTGCAGCCCTTCGATACGGCGACAAACTCTTTCCGCCATGTGACCGACGCCTTACCGCCGTCGGAGAGCGTAAAGCCGCTTGTACGGTTCAACTTCAGATCGCTGTAGTCCGAAGCCGGCGTTGTTTCGAGCATTTCCGGCGCCTTCTCGATCTGCTCCGCATATTCCTTGAGCTGTGCGTCGACCTCTTCCTGCGTGAGTTCCGTTTCATCGCGGTCGACGCCGTCATCCGGCTTGCCCGCCGCCTGCCATGCGAGCTTCGCGTTCGCCTCTTCAAGATACCGTTCCATCTCTCGCTTAATGTCGTCCTTGGTCGGCTCCTGTGTGAAGACCTCCGTGGGCTTCGGCAAAAGCGCGGAAACGAGCTTTGCCGCCTCCTCCGCGGAAATTTCCCTGCCGCGCGTGCGCCATACCGGATACAGCCCGTCCGCTTTCTGCACGACGTCCGCGTGCGCAGCGACCGTAACATGATCGCTGAACTTCTCAGCATCCTCGTCCCAGCGTTCCGGGAAGGTCTGCGGCGCAAGCGCCGCTGCGGTCGGCTGCGTCTGTTCGGACGCGGGCTCGATTGGATTTGTGCTTTCCGCGACCGTATCCTCCGGCGCATTTGCCGGGACCGGCGTGGCGTTCAGCTTCTGCTCCACGACATCGTCCGCCTTGTTGACCACAAATTCGTGCTCCGGCGTAGGCACGCAGGCCGTCAGCAGGCACAGAAGCAAGAGCACTGCAATCATTCGTCTCATGTTTGATTCCTCCTTACAGTTTCTGCCTCCATGCTATCATCGATATTCGTCCAAAACGCGTCCGAAATGTCACACAGTTGTAACTGAGTTGTAAAATCGACAATTTGTGCATTATTCGGGACGAAAGAATATCCATTGTCCGTTCAGATACAGCGCGATCCCGTCGTCCAGATAGATATACGGCGCGTCCAGGCAGTCGATGTTCGCTTCGTCCGAATGCGTCGGCACGACGGTTTCCGGCACGACCGATCCGATCCGTCCCGAAACCGCACCCTCCGGGAGCTCTTTGACCTCAATGCCTGTCCAGTAGTAGGTATACTTTCCGATCAGCACCGCCGGTGCAGGCTGCACTTCGACCGTTTTGCTTCCCGCCGGATAACAGGCTGCAAAGAGCATCAGAAGCATCAATATCATGAGAATGCGTTTTTTCATTAGCTCCCCTTTCCTCTCTATTGATAAAGACGTACGAAACCGCCGAAACGTGACATGGTTTTTATAAATGATTTTCACAGATGAT
>JAFOQN010000135.1 GCA_017393775.1 Clostridia bacterium | reverse complement strand
TCCGTGCCGTCGAAGCCGAGCTTACCGAGCACAACGATCTGCCTCTGTCCCGTCCAGAGAAGGAACAGGTTTTCCGTCTCCGTGACCTTTTTGAACGCGGGATACAGGAAGCGCAGCTCGCCTTTCGACGTACGATTGTGCAGCTCGACCACGTCGTCGAAGAATTCCATTTCGATCTCCACCTGCTCCGTTCCGTACGATTCCTGATTCATCCGCATCTGCCGTTTCACTGCCCGTTTCGGCGTCAGCAGCACCCGGACAATGAGGATCACCCACAGCGCAATACATCCGGTCAACATCCAAAATGCGGGCTCGGAAGCGAATGATTCGCCGTAATACGTGAATGAACGGATCAGCCGCACCAGCTGATAGCACAGATACACAAAAAAGCATGCGCCTATCACGCAGATCACAATGTTCACAGTTTTGCGCATCGCTCGGAACAGCTCCAGATAGATCTCGCGGCTTGTGTGCAGCGTGTTCGTAAAGATCGGTTTACGTTCGTTTTCTTCCATTTTCGTTTCCTCCTTATTCGTTCTGCATCCTGCCGAACAGCCCGCAAAGGTGCAGTAATATCTCCACATTCTTTTCCATCGACGGAATCGGAACGTATTCGAACCGCCCGTGCGCGTTCTCGTAGCCCGCGGAAAGGTTCGGGCTCGGCAATCCCCGCGCGGAAAGTGCCGATCCGTCCGTACCGCCGCGAAACGGCTCTGTCTTGGGTTCCAGCCCCGCCATGCGGATCGCTTCCGTCAGGTTTTCAATCAAATACGGACAGCGGTCGACGTACTCCTTCATGTTGCGATACTGCCGCTTGATCGAAAGTGCGATCCGTTCTTTGCCGTATTTAGCCTGCAGCTCGTCCGCGCACGTTCTGAGGTATTCCTCACGGTGCTCGAACTGCGTGCGGTCGTGGTCGCGGATGATCAGAACGACCTTTGCGTGCTCGACATCCGCATTGACGGCAATCACATGGAAGAAACCCTCGCGTCCCGACGTGTACTGCGGCTTTTCAAAGCGCGGAAGCATTTGCAGGAACTCCCCTGCGACGTCCGCGGCGTTTACCATAATGCCCTTTGCCGTGGCGGGATGCACGCTGAGGCCTTTGACGGTCAGCGTCGCTTCGGACGCATTGAACGTCTCGTCCATGTAGTATCCCAAATGATCGCCGTCGAGCGTATAGGCGGTCTTTGCGCCGAAGCGATCGAAATCAAGGTCCTTCGCGAGCCCACCAACCTCCTCGTCCGGCGTGAACGCCAGCGAGACCGGTCCGTGGGGGATCTCCGGATGCGAAAGAAGATGCTCCGCCAGCGTCATGACCGAGGCGATCGCCGCCTTGTCGTCGCCGCCCAAAAGCGTCGTGCCGTCGGTAAGGATCAGGTCCTGTCCGATGTACTGCAGAAGGTTCGGGAAATCCTTCGGCGACATGGTGATGCCCTGCGCCTCGTTCAGTACGATCTCGCCGCCGTCGTAGTCCTTCAGCACCCACGGCTTCACATTCGCCCCGGGCGCGTCCGGCGCGGTGTCCATATGCGTGACCAGTCCGAAGGGCTTTCCGCCGCCGTCCGGCATGGTCGAGGGCAGCTTTGCATAGACCACGCAGGCGGTTTTGTCCAGATACACGTCGCTTGCGCCGATTTCGTTCAGCTCGTCACAGAGCAATCTCGCAAGGTCGAACTGCTTTTCGGTCGTCGGTGTTTTTGTGCCGTAATGATCGGACTGCGTATCGACCTTTGCATAACGGATCAGACGCTCTTTGACCTTTTCATAAAACGCCGTTCGCCTGTACATGCCGTTCCCTCCCGTCCGCATTCTGTATCGCTGACAGTATACCATATATCCCCGCGCTTCGCAATTCCGATTCCCCGTTCTTTTTACAGACGATCGGCGCGTCAGCAATCTGTCGCCGTTTATGAAAAAGGGGGCTGTTCAGAAAGTCTCGAATGTCATCCTGCGGCGCATCGGCGACGGGAGAAAAAATGAGCTCCCCTTGTCAGGGGAGCATGGTACGCGGTAGACGACGCTTGCGTCGTCGCGCGATCTACCGCCGTAACGAAGTGGAGCTGTCAAAGCAGATGACTGCGGGGTAGTTGCCGGGAGACTGCCCTCCCGTCTCGCTTCGCGAGCCACCATCCCGAAACATGGTCGTTGTGCGTCGTTGCACTTCTTCAACTCCCTGTTTCGGTCGCAGCTCACCTCGCTCCTTCCCACACTGTGGGCGCTCGGATCGCTGCCCCATGACAAGGGAGGGTCAAAAGGGATGCCTGCCAGAAAACCGCCCTTTTGAAAGGGCGCTTCTGCCTACCCCGGCAGTCTGCACAGGGGCCGTTCGGAAAGTCTCGAATGTCATCCTGCGGCGCATCGGTGACGAAGAATCTTCCGGGAATCTGTATTGCTTTGGAAGATTCTTCACCTTTCGCTTCATTACAGCGGCAGATCGCGCGTACCATGCTCAGCATAACAGGACTTTCTGAACCGCCTCCGGATTGCTTATCAAAACGCGTCCTCCAACGTGAAGGTCTCGTTCCTTGTATTCGGATAAAAATTATAGTCGTCAAAGAACGGCGAATAGCTTGTGAAATCGATCGAGCGCGTCAGCGGATCGAAGGTCACCAGCATGCAGTAGCCGGTCGTTGCGTAATTGCTCTCCGCCTGGAGATTGACCATCACCGCCGTGAACGTTCTGCCGTCCTCAAAAACCTTCTGCATGTGATACGCCTTTCTGTGATGTCCGCAAAGCAGCAGGCGAACGTTCGAATGGCGTGAAACGATCTCCTTTTCCATTTGCTCGCCGATTTCGTTCAGAACGTCGGTGCTGTACAGATAGCCGTGCGTCAGGATCACCGCCGGGTATTCGCTGTACGCGTCCAGAACGGAATGGATCCATTCGTCCCGTTCCGCGGTGCTTTCCTCCAGGTTCCAGCCGATCCCCAACAGAAGGAGCTGCTGCTCTTCGAGGAACTGATACCAGCATTCGCCGCCGCGATACAGCTGTTCCTCGTTGTGTACATCGCAAAGATCATACTTCAGGTACTGCTCGTAGCCGCGCTTATAAACCATCACGATGCTGCGGAGATCGCCGACGTCGTGATTTCCGCTGACGCAGTAAAACGGGATCTCGCCTCTGAGCGGTTCCAGATCATCCCGAAGCTTTTCCCATTCCGCATCGATGGCGTTGTTTTCCACGATATCGCCGGTCTGCACGACCGCAACGATGTTCTGCGCTTCCTTTTCCCTGAGCGCGTATTCGACGATCGACTTCAGCCCCCTGTCGTTGGAATACGCATAGTTCTGCGTATCGGAAAGCCACAGGAACGTAAACGGCTTGGGCTCCGGCGTCGGCGTCGGCTCCGGCGTTGGCTCGGGCGTTGGCTCGGGCGTCGGTTCCGGCGTGGGGTCGGGCGTCGGTTCCGGCGTAGGCTCCGGTGTCACCGCTTCCGCATCTGAAGCGACCACAGTCGGCGCAGGCGTTTCGGGCGCAGGCGTTTCAGCGTTCTGGGTCTCTTTGATCCCGCATGCCGCGGCACAGAGCAGCAAAAGGATGCTGCACGCGAATGCCGCGCCTTTGATCCAACGGTTCATGTCCTTCCTCCTTGCTGTTATTTTACCAAGGCACAAGGAGCATCATGATGCTTGCCTAAGCGGCAAATGATGTTGCTCCTTATATCGCTGTGGTGTGATGTGTTCCGCTCACGCATCACGCACATCACATCCAAAGGATACATCTCGTGCTCTGCGCACATCGTTCAAAAACGCTCTGCCATGCAGCAGAGCGTTTTTGTGGCGTGCCCGACACGATACGGCGCTGCTTTCCGATTTGCAGAACAAGGAAGCAGCGCCGAGCATGCGGCTTTGCCGCCTAAGTGAACTCCGTTCAAATTCTGCACGCGATGCGTGCAATAAAAGGGGCTGTTAAGAAAGTCTTGTCATTCTGAGCCAAAGGCGAAGAATCTTTTCAAAAAAACCGGTAAACCCATTGTTTTTTCAAGATCCTTCGTCACATAAATGTTCCTCAGGATGACACGTTTCGGACTTTTTTAACAGCCCCTTTTGTGGCGTGCCCGACACGATTTGAACGTGCGGCCTTCAGAGTCGGAGTCGCCAAAATGCAAAGCTCAAAAAAACCCTGATTATCTAAAAAAACGCCTATTTTAGGGAATTTCCGCCATTCCGCGTCAGTCCGTATAAGTCCAATATGCACCCCATAATCCGACCGTTGTGTGCTACTGGTGTGCTACTGGACAGACCCGCTAATGAACGATACCCTTCAAATGCTCACGCCTGCCGGGATTGCCCGATTTGCTCTCGGACCCTGTTTCCCGCATTGCAAAACACCAATCCGGTACCCTCCACATAATCGGTGTAGCCATTATAACAGGTGCTGCAACAAAAATCAACCGATATTGTTGGTCTATTATGCCGGTTTTGAACCGTTAAGCGTTGATCTCTCGTGCCAGCAATTGCCCGTTTCCTGATTGCAAATTATTAACCAGTAAGCATGTTTCCTCTTTCGCTGTTAAACAAAGAACTGCAAGACTGTATGGAGCAAATTGAGTACTTTGGCCTCTTGAACTTGTTTATTCACAGACGGGAGAACCGTCGTGTCGAATAATATATTATTATGCCGATGGACAATATCAATAGTCCTGGCGTTTTTATGTGTAAAACTAAAATGAAAACTCTATGTACTTAACGTACATGGAAGCATCTTCTTTCCGGCTTCAGAATTCCAGGTGTTCGGCTATCACTTTATAAGGAGATACACATGACGGATCACAGCATAAAGTACATCTATTGGGAATTAAGCAACTACCTTTTCCTTTCTTTGGTTATAAAAAACTTCCGACGTAGAGCTGGAAGCTTGTTTCTCGTGTTGGCATTCGCAGAATCTGCAGTTGCCATTTCGTTTGTTAAATCCCGGACAATGATCCCTTTTTTCGGATCAATGAGGACACCGTTAGCAGATTGCATCATGGCATCTCTTACGGTGAACTTCTCCCGTGTCTCAGGGACACAATGCAACCCGGTGCTGAGATTGTTCTGACCATCAAGGTCAATGAGGAGAACTTTCCTGCCGTGCTTTGCAAGACCTGCTCCGACGTTAATCGCTGTGGTCGTTTTGCCGACGCCACCCTTCTGGTTTACAACTGCGATGACTTTTGTCATTTATCTACACTTCTTATTCTTGCTTTGTTATGAGTAAGAGTGCCGCCTCGAGCCGCCGTCCTCGCGCATATTCTCTCGAATCCCCGTATCCCGCCGGGCCGCGCAATGCTGTGAAGCGTTCAACGCGGAAGTATCATTCTGCTGTTACCCGAAACTGGCTATTCGGTTGTCAAGGAGAGGGATTGTGAATTTTTGCCCCTCACCTATAACCGTGCCGAGATTCTGATTTTTGCAAAGAATTCCGAAAATATATTATTCCACGTGACTGAACGATAGCTCCCTATCC
>JAFOQN010000134.1 GCA_017393775.1 Clostridia bacterium | reverse complement strand
ATCGGCACCAGCCACGGCGCATACAAGTTCACCGCGGCGCAGTGCACCCGCAACGAACAGGGTCTGCTGGTTCCCCCGCCTCT
Source organism: Clostridia bacterium (assembly GCA_017393775.1). GTDB lineage: Bacteria > Bacillota > Clostridia > Christensenellales > CAG-138 > UBA3792. Next base: position 8,930 of record JAFOQN010000134.1, on the reverse strand, counting down.
CCGTTTCGACATCCTGCGTGAAGTTGAAAAGCGTCTGCCCGGTTTCCCGATCGTTCTGCACGGTTCCTCCTCGGTTCCGCAGGAATTCGTAAAGATTATCAACGAGAACGGCGGCAAGATGCCCGACGCGGTCGGCATTCCCGAGGAGCAGCTTCGTGAAGCCGCGCGCATGGCGGTCTGCAAGATCAATATCGACAGCGACCTGCGCCTTGCGATGACCGCTTGCATCCGTCAGTACTTCAACGAGCATCCGGATCACTTCGACCCGCGTCAGTATCTGAAGCCAGCCCGTGCCGCCATCCAGAAGATGGTGCAGCACAAGCTCGTCGATGTGCTCGGCTGCAACGGCAAAGCATAATTTCCCGTTACACAGCGCCCGGTCCGTTCTTCGGACCGGGCGTTTTCCGAAAGACAATTTTGAAGAAAGAAGAATCGATTTATGAAAGCAAAACCCATCTTCGCAGTTGTGCTCGCCGTTCTCTTCATCGCCGTGGCCCCGATCGGCTGCTCAAAGAAACAGGACGCAGCGCTTTCCGTAAAGGACCTTCCCGTCATCCATGAACCGGAGTTCGGCGGCGTCTATATCAAAATGACGATAGACGACTTTAATGCGGTGGGCTTCCGCTACGGCGATTCCGTGACTGTGACCTTCTCAAACGGCTATACGATGGACGACCTCCCCTATTTCAGTGGGTATTATGTAAACGTCGGCGAGCCGCTGCTCGTCGCGTATCCCGGCTATGACTACATCAAAGCGGCGATCAACTACGGAAAGGACGTATGGGAGTTTGCCGGACTTGACGACAGCATGACTGCGACGATCACGCTGAAAGCGCACGGAACCTATCTCGACGTGCAGGAGGCAAGCGACATCCATTACAAGGACGAGCGCGAGAAATATCCGAGCGATGTTGTCTTTGCGAACTTCCGCGTTGTTGAGGTCGGCAGGCTCAAAAAGGGAACGCTGTACCGCGCCGCCTCACCCTGTGACAATCAGCACAACCGCGCGCCGTATGTCGACGCGCTGATCAGAGACGCCGGTGTGAACTGCATCGTAGACCTTGCCGATAACGAGGGTAAAGTGCAGAAGTACATTGCGGCGGAGGATTTCAACTCGCCGTACTGGCTGTCCCTCTGTCAAAGCGGTCACGTCATTCTGCTTTCGATGAGCATGAACTTTCAGGCGGACGATTTCAAAGCGAAGGTGTGCGAAGGTCTCAAAGCGATGAGCGCGCAGGAGGGACCGTATCTTGTTCACTGCACCGAGGGCAAGGACCGCACGGGCTTCATGTGTATGCTGATCGAAGCGCTTGCCGGTGCAAGCTATCAAGAGATCGTGGACGACTACATGATCACCTACGACAATTATTATCAGATCACGGAGCAAAGCGACAAAGCGAAGTACGATACGATCCTGAACCGCAACCTCGTCGCCATGATCCGCTATATCGTGAACGACGATTCCGTCGACATCACAACCGCCGATCTTTCGCTGTATGCACGGAACTTCCTGCTTTCGATCGGCATGACCGACGCTGAGATCGACGCGCTTTTAAACCGTATTGCAGACTGATTGCTTCCGTTCAGACGCAAAGAACCGACCGTATACTTGCGGTCGGTTCTTTTTCGTGTCAATTACGCCGTAAAGGATTCCTCCGTAAAGGTCTCCGCCGTTATGTTGTGGTGCAGCTCGTGATAAAAGCCCGCCTCCGAAAGGCCCATGTACGGTCCGGTGTAAAAGACCGCAAGGATGCCGCACGTCAGTATTGTCAAAAGCCACCAGCCGATGAAGGACAGAATCAGTCCGAACAGCTCGCCCTTGTGTCCCTTCATGTCCTCCCAGGAGCGGCGGATAGCTTCCATGCCGGACAGGGACGGATCGTCCGCAAGAAGGTACGGCACTTCAAACAGTCCCAGGGAGACGATGATGCCGGGAATGAAAAGAAGAGCGTCCCGAGCGAGACAAACACCGTATAGAGCGCCATTGTCCCGACGTATCTGCCGTACTGCTTGAATCCGGCGAACAGATCTCCGGTACCGAACGAATCCTGTCGATATGCGGACAGGCGGATCTTCGAGATACCGGCACGAACTACGTTGCCGACCAGGAATCCGTACACAAGCTCGATGACGGTCGCCACACCGACGACGCCCAGGATAACGGGAATCAGTCGTCTGAACACTTCATTGTTCTCAATCTGCTCGCGCAGCCGGTTCAGGTCCGCCTGATTGAATCGCAGTGATAACCCGCCGATGCCGCCGATCAGAATCGAAGCCAGAATCTCGTTGCCGATGATCGGCCAGTACTGCAGTTTCAGTCCTGCTCTGGCATGTTCTTTGATTCTTTCTATCATAATGCATTGCTCCTTTCTATGATGATATATGATACCACACCGCAATTCATTTGTAAATCCGTATAAAACTCTGTTTTTCCCGTATACTAATCGAAAAATACAGCGGTAGGTATGAAATGCAGCGGAAAAGAAAAACGGTCGGCGTCGCGCTGGGCTCCGGCGGCATGCGCGGGATCGCACACATCGGCGTTTTGCAGGTCCTGGAGGAAGCCGGTATCCCCATCGACTTCGTTTCCGGCGCGTCGGTCGGCGCGTTCGTCGGCGCAGCATACGCGGCGGAGATGGACCTCTATGCACTTGGTCGCTTTGCCGTTAAGCTCAGACGCCGCGACGTGCTCGACACGCCGAATCCGTTTCGCGCGGGTGTTTTTTCCGGGAAGAAGTTTCAAAAGCTCTGTGCGCTTGTGACAGACAACCGCAGCTTTTCCGAAACATGCGTTCCTTTCTGGTGTTCGGCTGTCGATCTCGTGACCGGCGAAACCCGTTATTTGCACGAAGGCTCTCTTTCCGAAGCGGTCCGCGCGAGCATTGCGATCCCCGGACTGCTGCGTCCCGTCTCGTCGGACGGCACGACCTACGTCGACGGCGGCACGATCGAATCGATTCCAGCCGAAATCCTCCGGGAGAACGGCGCTGACGTGGTCATCGGCGTCGACCTTTCGATTTGCGCGCCTTATGCGCCGAAGCATCCGAACGCCTACACCGTTGCGTTTCGTTCCGTGGACGTCATGCGGGCGGCGATCGATTCCTTAAAGCCATGCGGTGCGGACGTGGTGATCCGCCCGGATGTCTCATTCATGGGCAGGCTCGTTCCGCACGACGCAGCAAGATGCATCGCGATCGGACGCTCTGCTGCCGCGGAGGCGATCCCCGCGATCCGGGAGCTGCTCGGCGTCGGACATTTTTAACAGCAAACAGGCATAGCATTTCACGGTGAATGCTATGTCTTTTTTATTTCCGCTTCTGATTTTGTTCGGACTGATCGCCGTTCCGGAAACCGCCAATGCCGCCGCTTCCGATGCGGCGCTCCTTTGGTGGACGCGGGTGCTGCCGTCGCTTTTGCCATACCTTGTCGCTTCGTCGCTTTTGATGCGAAGTGGAATCCTTTCGCGCATGAATCAACGACTTGTGCCGTTTCTGCTGCTTCCGACCGGCATGCTCGGCGGCTATCCCGTCGGCGCACGACTTGCGGGCGAGCTGTACCGCAAACGAGCAGTTTCGCTTCTGGATGCGCAGACAGTCGCCGTATTCTGCAATCTCCCGAATCCTGTCTTTCTGATCTCCGTCGTTTCGACGGGATTGTTCCGCGATCCGAAAACAGCGCTTCCTCTGCTGCTCGGCGTATACGGAACGTCGCTTGCCGCTCTCATTCCGCTCACCCGCATCCGGTTTTCCGTTTCGCAGGCGTCCGAGCCGCCCGCGCTCTCCCGGATTCTTCCCGCGTCGATTTCCGACGGTGTGCAGGCGATCCTGAACATCGGGGGCTGTCTCGTATTCGCTTCCGTGCTCGGCGCGCTGCTCGAATCCACCGGCGTGTTTCGCTTGTTCGGGACTGCCGCACCCGCCGCGCGCGCCGTTGCGCTCGGGCTCTTTGAAATGACCTCCGGCGTTTCCGCGATTGCTTTCGTGCCGTTTTCTCTCCCGCTGCAGCTTGCGCTTGCCGCCTTTTTCATCCGGTTCGGTGGCGTCTCCGTCCTGCTGCAAAGCGCCTCCTGCCTTTCGCTGTCAATACCCCGGCACGTGCTGACGAGCTTCGTGTCTGCGCTTCTCGCCGCCATTGCGGTTTATCTACTTACGCCGCTGTTTTGTCCCGACGCCGCCGTTCCGACGCTCGCGTCCGGCGCCGAAATGCTGCAAAATAGCTTTGATATGCTTGCCGTTACGCTTTCCTCCACGATCGGGCTTCTGCTTGTCTTTGTCTTCACCTTCGGTCTCAGGCATCAAAAAAGGACGCCGTGACGACGTCCTTGGATCCGTATGTTGTTTATGCTTCGACGACAGCGGTGATGAGACGCAGAGTCGCGTCGAGCGCATCCTCATGCGTGCGCTCATAGCCGTGCGTTTCGCGAACACCCGGTCCGATCAGCGCATGGCGCACATCATACCCGGCGCGCAGCGACACATCCGCGTCCGAGCCGTAGCTCGGGACCATCATGTCGAGCGCGTACGGGATACCGTTCTTTTCGCAGAGCTTCACGAGCTCGTCGGTGAGAACGGTATGATACGGGAACGCGGCGTCCTTTGTGGAAATCGTGACCCTGTGCTCGCTGCTGTCGTGGTCAAGTCCGATGCAGCCGATGTCGACCGCAATGAGGTCTTTCGTGTCCGCAGGGATGCCGCATGCGCCGCCGTGTCCGATCTCCTCGTACTCGGTAAAGAGCAGGCTGACCTTGCGGTTGAGCTTCACTTCCCCGTCCGCAACACACTGCGCCAGTCGCAGGAGTGTTGCCGCGCTTGCCTTGTCGTCGAGGTAGCGGCTTTTGATAAAGCCGTTTTCGGTCTCCTTATAGCGTGTTTCGATCGCGACCTGATCGCCGCAGGTGATGCCAAGCTTCTCGACGTCCGCGCGCGAATACACATCCTCATCGAGGAGCAGCACGAGGTTCGTATCGAGGTCCATCGGCGTTTCCTTTTCGGATGCGCTCATCAGATGCACACTCGGGTTCTTTCTGCGGACCGTGCCGGTATAGATCCTGCCGTTTCTTGCGTGCACACGGCAGTTCCAGTCGAGCGCGTAATACGGATGTACGCCGCCGACCTTGATGACGGCAAGCGTTCCGTCCGCGTTGATTTGGCGGACCATCAGCCCGATCGCGTCGACGTGCGAAGCGATCGTAACCGGGTTGCCTTCGCCGCCGAGATCGAAGCGAACGCCGCCTTTATTGAGCTGCACGGCAGGGATGCCCATCCGCTTTGCTTCCGCAAGCAGATAGCTGTCCATGTCGGCGAAGAACCCCGTCGTGCTGTCGATCGCCATCAGCTCTCTCAGTGTCTTCTTGAGCCGTTCCATAGCGCCTCCTCAGTTGGACGCTTTGATCTTGTCCCAAGCGGCGTTAAACACCTCGACAAACTCGCCGAGATCATGGAACACTTCGCAGCGCGCAAGGATCTCCTGCGACGGATTGTAGGTCTCGTCCTCGGTATATTCCGGTCCGAGATTGTCCATCGCCGCCTTGTTCGGTGTCGAGTACCCGATGTATTCGGTGTTGCGCGTCGCGTTTTCGGGGTCGTTCAGGAAGTTGATGAACATATGCGCCGCGTTGACGTTCTTTGCGTTCTTCGGAATGATGACGTTGTCGAACCAGACGTTGCTGCCCTCCTTTGGAACCGCATACGCGAGATCCGGGTTCTCACCGATGCATGCAAACGCATCGCCGGAATAGATGAGTGCAAGAGCAGCCTTGCCATTGACCATGGAGGTACGCATGTTGTCGGTGCCGAAGCCCTTTCTGAGCGGCGCCTGTGCGATCAGCAGATCGCGTGCTGCATTGACTTCCGCTTCGTTGCGGGTATTGAGGTCATAGCCGAGGTACTTCAGCGTAATGCCGATGGTGTCGCGAACGCTGTCGTACATCCAGATCTTGCCGGCGTATTTCTCGTTCCAGAGGATCTCCCAGCTGTCCACGGGCTCGTCGACCATCGTCGTATTATAGAGGATACCGACAGTGCCCCACATATAGGGAAGCGAGTATTTATTGCCCGGATCGAAGACGTTCGTGATCTCCTTCATCTTCGGATCGATGTTTTCCGCGTTCGGGATCTTCGAATAATCCAGCGGAAGCAGCATATCCTCGCGGATCATCTGCTCAATGATATAGTCCGACGGGAAGCACAAGTCATAATTGCTGTCGGAGGAGCGCAGCTTGATCAGCATCTCCTCGTTGCTCGTCATCTCGATATAGTTGACCTGAATGCCGGTCTGCTCTTCAAACTCGTCGATCAGATCCGGGTCGATGTATTCGCCCCAATTCAGAACGTTCAGCTCACGATCGGGCTCTGCGGTCTTTGAGCCGCATGCCGCAAACGCAAGGATCATGCTTGCCGCCAGAATGAGGCTAAGGATTCTCTTCATCATTGTTTCTTCTCCTTTTGGTTTGTTATTTTTTCAACTTGACTTTTTTGTTCTGGATCTCATACTCCCGTTCCTTTGCCAGTCTTCTCAGATTGACGGCGAGCAGCATCGCCACGAGCGGAATGAAGATGATCGTTGCCAGCGCGGGGTTCACGCCGATCTTTCCCTTCTGGGTGTTCGAGTAGATGAATACGGACAGCACCTGTGAGTCCGCCGTGAAGTAGCTGACAACAAAGTCGTCGAGCGACATGGTCAGCGCCATGATGAACCCGGACGTGATTCCCGGCATGATATCCGGAATGACCGCTTTCACGAGCGCCTTGAACGGCGAGCAGCCGAGGTCGAGCGCCGCTTCATACAGCATATCCGAGCTCTGCTTGAGCCTCGGAAGCACCGAGAAGATCACATACGGAATGCTGAACGAGATATGCGCGATCAGAAGCTTTAAAAAGTCGCTGATCTCCAGTCCGAACAGGGTGTTGGCGAATGCGAACAGCATCATGAATGTGATGCCGGTCACGAGATCCGGATTCACCATCGGCAGCTGCGAGACCGACAGGATCGCGGTGCGCGTGCGTTTCTTCATGACATTGATGCCGATCGCCGCCGCCGTCCCGATGATCGTCGCGACGATGCTTGAAATAACCGCAATCTCAAGCGTCAGAATCAGTGCGTTGCCCGCTTTGTTGGAAAACAGCCGTCCGGATGTCAGATTGTCCCAGGTAAGGCCTCTGAATCTGCCGAAGATGGAGCCGTAGTTCTCGAACGTGAACCCATTCCATTTCCCGAGGTTCTTGAAGATCGTATCCCCGTTGGAATCCACATGAAACCTGTTGAACGAGAACAGGATCAGGTAGATGATCGGCAGATACAGGAACAGCAGCATGATGCCGAGGTAGACATATTTGAAGGAGCGTCCGAATCTCTTCACAGAATGCTGCCCCCTTCCTTATCCTTATCGAAATGGTTCATGATCAGCGTGCTGACGACGATGCACAACAGCAGAATGATGGAAAGCGTCGACCCGACAGAGAAATCGTTTTTGTGGTAGCCCGCCGCCGAAGTGATCGCCGTTTCGATCTTGTTGCCGTACAGCATGTACGCGCCGTTTCCGATCAGCGCCGGAACGGTGAACGCCGTGATCGACGGAACGAACACCATCGTAATGCCGGAAACAATGCCCGGCACGGAAAGCGGCAGCACCACGCGGAAGAAGGTTTTCACGCCGTTTGCGCCGAGATCGCGCGACGCTTCCAGAAGGTTTTTGTCGAGCTTACTGAGCGTATTGTAAAGCGGCATGACCATAAACGGCAGGAAGTCGTACACGAGCACGAGCAGCACAGCGATCGTACGGCCCGACGCCGTATCCGTAAGCGATTCGGTCACCCCGAACAGTTCCGGGATCGCGTACTCTATGATCGCGCTCCACGCATAGGTACGCAGCACGAAGTTCATCCACATCGGGACGAAAAACAGGACCGAAATGAATCCGGCGACCGATTTCTTCATATTCGACAGGATATACGCGATCGGGTAGCCCAAAAGCAGACAGATCGCCGTCGTACCGAACGCAAACTCGAGGCTGACCCACAGAATGCGCCAGTTGTCCATATCCATCAGCGTCTGGATGAATTTCTCCGTTGTCCATCTTCCGTCAACGTTGAACGCATAGTAGAAGATGAACAGCATCGGCACGGCGATGAACAGAATCATCCATACGATATACGGATAAGCAAAGAATTTTCGCTTCATATCCCTGCCCTCTTATTCTTCGCGTGTAACGGTTTCGGTGTTTTCGGTTTCTTCGTCCGTCTCGTCTTCCTTTTTGGTCAGCTCCATTTTGTCGCGATCGACTAAGATACCGACCTCCTCGCCGTCCTCCATAAACTCGTCGGAATGCGCGATCCAGTCGTTCTCCTCGCAGGAAACGGTGATCTCATAGTGCGTGCCGAGGAACATGCAGGCTTTGACCGTACCGGTAAGCTTCGCATCCTGCGGCGCGACGAGCCGCACGTTTTCGGGCGCGATGTTGACAATCGCGATCTCTTTGTTTTCGAAGCCCTCAAGCCCGTCACACGGGAACGCCACGTCGTCGATGTAGATATCGCCGTCGCCCGGCCAGACTTCGGTGTCGAAGATGTTGTTTGCACGCGTTTTCTTCATGATGTGGATCGCGTCCGGCAGGATCTGAATGCCGACTTTGCTTCCGACCGGAGCAAAGTCCGTGGTGTGCACGATCCATTCGTAGCCGCCGCAGTCCACACAGATCTCATAGTGCACGCCCATGAACACGACCGATGCGACCGTGCCGGAGACCTTTGATTTTTCGGGCGGAACGATGTCGATATCCTCCGGACGAACGACCGCGTCGACCTCGACGTTCTTGCCGAAGCCCGCGTCCACGCAGCGGTACACAACGCCGTTCATGCGGACCTTGTAGTCCTCGAGCATGAGACCGGGAACGATGTTGCTCTCGCCGATGAAGTCCGCGACGAACGGGTTTT
>JAFOQN010000133.1 GCA_017393775.1 Clostridia bacterium | reverse complement strand
CCTTCTTGGTCTTTTTCGTGGTTTTTGTTTCTTCCATGTCCCGTCTCCTTATTTATTTGCCCGTATGCGTTCGGTGATCTCTTTCAAAACGGCGTTTCGTTCCTCCGCCGTCAAATCCGGATTGTGCAATTTTTCCTGTAATGCAGCGATCTCATCCTCCGCGCTCTCGCGGCGCATGCGACGGATGCAGTCGGTCACGGTTTTGGCTGCATTCTCCATCGCTTCTTCTTCCTTCAGCACCGCTGACGCGATCTCCGCATCCTTTTCGTCAAGCTCGCCGATGTACTTTGCCGCAGAGAACGTGCTGCCCTGTTCGCACATGGCAAGGAACATCGCTTTGTATGTATCGTTTCTAATCAGCTCGGCTGCGTTCTCTGAAATCGCATTTGCAAGCGCCCGTTTGTCTTGCAGGCAAGCCAAGATCAACATGCGTTCCGTGATATTCCGCGGATCCTCGTCGGATTCGATCCTTCTGCGAAGCCCGCTTCGGATCGGCGTCCGGTCCTCCGAAACCTGCAGCCCGCCGCTTCTGACACCCTGCGCTTCGAGTGCTTTAAGCGCGTAGCCTGTCTTTTTAGCGATCAACTTATAATAGCGTTCCTGTTCGATCGGCTGAAGACTAGCGACAAACGCGCATGCCGCCTTGGCATAGCGCTCGCGTCCGTTCTCGTCGTTCAGATCGCAGCCCTTCGCCATGGCTTCGAGCTTGAACGCATTCAGTGACAGCGCATTCTCTTTGAGCCGGTCAAAGCCTTCCTTGCCGTAGATCTGCACATACTCGTCCGGATCGAGATCGTCCGGGAAGCTGATGACGCGCACCTCCAGCCCTTCGGCTTTCAGGATATCGAGCCCGCGGACCGTGGCGTTCTGCCCCGCCGCATCGCCGTCGTAGGCAATATAGACCTTTTCAACATAGCGTTTCAAAAGCCGCGCCTGCTGCTGTGTCAACGCCGTACCGAGGCTCGCTACAGCGTTCTTCACGCCAGCCTTATAGAGCCCGATCACGTCCATGTAGCCTTCGACCATGATGAGGTCATCGAGCTTTTCGTTTTTATGCAGATACAATCCGTAGAGATTGTTGCGCTTGTTGTAGACCGGCGTGTCGCCCGTGTTGATGTATTTCGGTTTTTCGTCGCCCATCACGCGCGCCCCGAACCCGAGAACTTGTCCGTTCACACCGAGGATCGGAAAGATCAGTCGCCCGCGGAACGCGTCATAGACTGTGCCGCGTTCAGCATTGTGCACCAGAAGTCCCGCGTCGACAAGCTCTTTTTCGGAATATCCCTTGCCCTTTAACAGTTTCAACAGCGAATCCCAAGTGTCCGGCGCATAGCCGATGCCGAAGCGCGTCACGATATCCGCGTTCAGTCCGCGTTTCGCGGCATAAGTCTGGGCTTCCTTGCCCTCCCTGGGATCAAGGAAACACTTGCAGTAAAACCGCGCCGCTTCGGTGTTCGCTTCGATCATGCGTTTCTTGTACGCCCGCTGACGCTGCATTTCGCGGTCGTTGATCTCGTTCGGCAGTTCCATATTCACGCGGTTGGCTAAGCTTTGGACCGCCTCATAGAACGTCAGACGTTCCATGTCCATCACGAACTGAATGACCGTCCCGCCCGCGTGACAACCGAAGCAGTAGAACAGCTGCTTGTCCGGCGAAACGGAGAACGACGGCGTTTTTTCGCCGTGCAGCGGACAGCACGCCCAAAGCTTTCTGCCCTTCGGCTTCAGCTCGACATATTCCGATACGACGGAAACGATATCGTTTTTGTGTAAAAGCTCGTCAAGCCATGCGCTCGGAAATGCCATCGCGTGCCTCCCTTCCCCATTTGTTGATCAAAACTCAGCTCCAGCTTTTCGGAACGAACAGATGCTCATAGGTGCTGATCGCGTAGATATCGCTCATGCCCGCGATAAAGTCCGCAACTGCGCGTTCTTTGCCTTCGGTCTCCAATGTACGCTGATACTCGTCGTCCAAAAGCGACGGATGCGAAAAATAATACTCGTACAGCGCGCGTACAACGCCCTTTGCCTTGCCCTCTTCGCTCTTGGCGAGCGGGTTCAAATACACGCGTTCAAACATAAACTTACGCAGTACCTTGAACTCTTCCGCAAACTCCGGTGAAAATCGGATGTCCGGACTGTTCTGACTGTTCTCGATCACGTTGATAATGAGGCTGTTGATGCGTTTCGAGTGCGTCGGACCGAACAGCTCAATGCAGGAACGCGGCAGATCCTCTTCCGTCAGCACGCCCGCACGCATGGCGTCGTCGATATCGTGATTGATGTATGCGATCCGGTCTGCCAGCGATACGACCTTGCCCTCCGTCGTGGCGGGATGTCCGCTGCTCGTGTGGTTCACGATGCCGTCGCGCACTTCCCAGGTGAGGTTCAGTCCTTTGCCGTCGTATTCAAGTTTTTCCACCACCCGCAGGCTCTGCAGATTGTGTTTGAAGCCGCCGGGCAGCAGCGTGTTCAACACCTCTTCCCCGGCATGTCCGAACGGCGTATGCCCGAGGTCGTGCCCCATCGCAATCGCTTCGGCAAGGTCTTCATTGAGACGGAGTGCGCGTGCAATCGTACGCGCAATCTGTGTGACCTCCAAGGTGTGCGTGAGACGTGTGCGGTAGTGATCGCCCTTCGGCGCCAGAAAGACCTGCGTTTTATGCTTTAGTCTGCGGAAGGACTTGCTGTGCAGGATGCGGTCGCGGTCGCGCACAAACTCGGTCCGCACGGGACAAAGGTCCATCCAAACCTCACGTCCGCGCGTATTGACGACAAGCGTCGCATAGGGCGAAAGCATCTCTTTCTCCCATTCTTCCCGCATTTTTCGAACCGATCCCTGCTCCATGCGCGCCTCCGCGAAAGTATTCTATAATTATATACGCCAAAACTCCAAAAATTCCTTTTTTTCTATCAAAAAAAGTATCATATGTTTTGCGATCCTTCCGAGCGCAGCAAAAAGGGCGCTTGCACGCGCCCTTTTTCGTTTAAGTATCCGAATGAAGTTATCTCCGTAATGGTCTGATGCCGTTATCGGCAGATTTGATTATTTGTACAGACCGCGCTCGGTATAGTGCGTATGCAGAAGCTCGTGCGCCTTGTGGCTGTTCGGCTCGCCGAGATAATCACGGTAGAGTTCCTGGACTTCGGGATTCTCGTGGCTCTTACGAAGCGGCATGTTCGCATCCTCGCCGTAAAGGCCTGCTGCACGCTCTGCACGGAGATCCACAAAGTTGCGGATGTAACCGGGCTGGATCGGCTGACCGCCGCCGTTGACGCAGCCGCCGGGGCACGCCATGACTTCGACGAACTCATACTGCTTTTCGCCGCTCTTGATCATGTCAAGGAGCTTGGATGCATTTTCGAGGCCGCTGGTGACCGCAACGCGCACCTTGACGCCGTTGAGATCGTATTCCGCTTCCTTGATCGCTTCGGTACCGCGGACGGCATGGAAATCGACCTTTTCGAGCGTCTTGCCCGTGACCTTCTCGTATGCGGTACGCAGAGCAGCTTCCATAACGCCGCCGGTCGCACCGAAGATGTGACCTGCGCCGGACGCTTTGCCCAGCATCGGATCGCAAACCTCTTCGGGAAGGGTTTCGAACTTGATGCCCGCACGGCGGATCATGCGCGCAAGCTCGCGCGTGGTGAGCGAAACATCAACATCCGGTCTGCCGTCCTTGCCGAGCTCGGGACGCTGCACTTCGAACTTCTTCGCGGTACACGGCATGATGGAAACGACGAAGATCTTCTTCGGGTCGATGCCCATCTTCTCGGCATAATAGGACTTGACGAGTGCGCCGAACATGCCTTGCGGCGACTTGCAGGAGCTCAGGTTCGGAATAAATTCCGGATAGTAGTGCTCGCAGAACTTGATCCAGCCGGGGCTGCAGCTCGTAATCAGCGGGAGCTTGCCGCCCTTGGTGAGACGACCGATCAGCTCGGTGCCCTCTTCCATGATGGTGACGTCAGCCGCGTTGTCGACGTCGAACACCTTGTCGAAGCCGAGTCTGCGGAGCGCTGCGATCATTTTGCCTTCGACGTTCGTGCCGATCGGCATGCCGAACTCTTCGCCGAGCTGTACGCGGACGGACGGCGCGGGACCGACGACCACATGCATTTCGGGATCGGAAAGCGCTTTCCAGACCTTGTCCGTATCGTCACGCTCGGTGAGCGCGCCGGTCGGGCAGACGCTGATGCACTGACCGCAGTTCACGCAGGACGTGGTCGCAAGAGGCAGATCGAATGCGCTTGCGATGTGGGTCTTGAAACCGCGCTCATTTGCGCCGATAACGTTGCAGTGCTGGTTGTATTTGCACACAGCCACGCAGCGACGGCACAGAATGCACTTCGAGTTGTCGCGGATGAGATGGATCGCGGAATCGTCGATGTCCGGCTCGGTAGGTGCGCCCGGGAACTTATGCGCGTCGCAGCCGTATTCCTGAGACAGTGCCTGCAGTTCGCAGCTGCCGCTTCTGACGCAGCTCAGACAGTCCATACGGTGATTCGAAAGCATCAGCTCGAGGGTCATCTTGCGGGATGCGCGAAGCGCGGGCGTGTTCGTCTGCACTTCCATGCCTTCTGCGACTTGCATTAAGCACGCGACGGGGTTCGAACGCGCGCCCTTGACTTCGACAACGCACATACGGCATGCACCGATTGCGTTGATCTGCTTCATGTAGCAAAGGGTCGGAATCCGGATGCCGGCAAGCTCCGCTGCTTCCAGAATCGTGGAACCCGCGGGGACTTCGATCTCCATTCCGTTGATTTTCATTTTAATGGTATCCATGGTCGCCCTCCTTATTTCTTGATGATGGCCGAGAACTTACAGCCTTCCATG
>JAFOQN010000015.1 GCA_017393775.1 Clostridia bacterium | reverse complement strand
CTCGGCGTGATCGACGAAAAGGAATTGGCGTACCGGATGGAAAAATAACCGTAAAAGGGAGAATATGATGTCAAAGCGGATCACAGCAGCCATTTTAGCATTGATACTTGCCGTATGCGCGATCGCGTGCGGACAGGCTGGCCCGGAAACGATCCATGCGGAGCCGTCCACAACGCAGCTCCCGCCAACGGAAATCCCGATGACGCCGCCCGCTACGGAGGTTCCCGCAACGGAGACGCCCGAACCGACGGTGCGGGAACGGTATCCGATCGAGGAGAATACGGCGTTTAAGCCTGACGTCTATCCGTATCTCGTCCGGACGGAATCGGCGGTCTGGTATCTTGCCGGGGAGGATATCGAGTTGCTCGGTGAGGAAGCGTTTTACGACGGACTGTATGCCGTGCTGGAGCATGCGGAGGAGGACTTTGCCGATGCGCGCGAGGCGCTGAAAGGATACATCAATGAGGAGGTCCTTCCGGTCGGCATCCACACGGATTTCTGCGGGCATGAGGCGTATTCGAAACTGCCGACCTACGGCGCTTTTCTCAATGGTTCGATTTCGCTGTATCAAAACTGGATGAGGGCTTCGGACGCCCTGCTTCACGAATACGTGCACTATCTGACCATGGGCTGCACGGTCCGCTCGACCGGCGGAGATTTCTGGCGGGAAAGCGTTGCGCAATACGTTGCGAATATCGTCTGCAGAAACCGTACGGCGGATCTGTTTTACAGCGGCATGAATCCGAATGCACAGGACGCCGAAACACAGGCAAAGCAGTTGGGCGTCTGGAACGAAGAGGAAAACCGTGTCGATCACAAAAAGGTCGAGTTCATGTATGCGCAGAGCTTTGCGAACGGGGACATGGTCGGGTTCTCTTACTTCACGGTGGGGCAGAAGACCGTCGTCCGCACGCAGGAGTTCCGGGACGATCCGCAGCGGCTGGATCTCATGTACTGCGAGGCGTCATGCCTTCTGGCATACCTGATCGAGACGTACGGACGCGACATGGTGTATGGAAACTGGAGCACGTCCCTTTCGGAGATGGAGGAAGCGTTCGGAAAGCCGTTTTCCGAGCTCTATCACGATTGGGCAGCTTGGAACACGGAACAGTGTGCGCTGATGGGGATCACGCTGCCGTGATCGGAAACAGATTTTGCGATCAATCATTTTAATGCGGAAAACCGCAGGAAAGGAAAACATATGAGCGCTCATAAAAAAGAAAAGAAAGGCACGGCCTTCAGCAGCTTCCTCTACGCGCTTCCCATGGGGATCGGCGTTCCGATTCTGATCACGCCGGCGATCCTGATACTCATGAATGCGGACCGTCTCGGACCGTGGCCGATCCCGCTGTTTGTGGTGTACTTCGCGCTGCTCTACGCAGCGATCGCCTTTTTCAACTACAGAAAAACGATCCATTCGCTGCACTTTACAGCCGGGAATGAGAGATTCTACGATCTGTATCCGAACAAGCTGAAGAAGGTCCTGTTGAAAAAAAGACAGGATCCGCTTCCGGAGGAAGTCGCAAAAACCATCGAATACTATAAAGCAAAGATGGAACGCGACGCCGCCGCGGCGGATGAGACCGGCGAACGAAAGGCGCGGACGCGGACAGCGCTGTACTATGCGGCCGCCGCGATCATTGCGTTATCTGCCGTGTTTTACGTATACGTCGCGTTCCGCTCTGCGAAGAAGGGCGTCAGGACGGACTTTGCTTTTTATCTGCGGCTCGTCACGATCGCGATGATGTTTGTCACGGCGGGATTTATTGCGTTCAAAAAGCCGCAGAAGATCGTGAGCGACGTTACGGCGATCCTGCTGTTTCTCAATATCTGGGCGGATCTGACCGGGCATTTTCTGAATCCCGCTTCGGTGACGCTTGTTCCGGCGATGGTAAGCCTGATCGTATTTGTTCTCTTTCTGTTTGCGGCGTTCGGACTGGCTGCCGCGGCACGCAGGATACGGACGCCGAAGGAGATCATGCTGTCCAGGGGGGAATTCGATCTTGCCATGTACGAGCTCAGCGAGATCGACGAAAGGGAGCTTGCGCTCCGGTTCGGAGAAGGCAATGCTTACCGGTAAACGCGCATTTTGATGAAATCATTTTCGGGAGGGCATACCATGAGCAATACGAACGACATGACAAACGCCGGCGGGAGAAAGCCGACGATCAGCGATTCCCTCACAAAGCTCGTCGACAAAATGAAGCCGGAAGGGATGCAGACGATCTTCGGCGTGTTTGCGCAGGAAGCGGAGGAGTTCAAGCTCGACCGCGAGCGCAGGCAGTTTCTGCGGCAAACGCTCGATCTGAAGGACGAGGAGCTGAACTCCTGGCAGACCGCTTCCGACATCGTAAAGCATTTTGACATGTCGGAGCTGGTCAGAAAGCACCCGCAGACGGCGAAGGACACGCTGTGCGGACTGCTGTCGTCCTTCCCGCCGACCATGATCGTCGGCGGATTGCTGCGCGCGGTCCCGGAGGAAACGCTGTGCGGCATCCTCGGCTTCTCGCTGAAAGCGTCGCCGGATCATCTGATCAACATGCTCGTTTCACACCGCGCGAACGTCGTTGCGTCACGGAACGCGGCGTTTGCGGAGGGAGACCGGGTCGAGCCCGGCAAACGCAACCTTGCGTTTGTCACAAAGGACGAGCTGCTGTTTCAGCAACTGAAAAAGCTTGTGGAGACCGACGACGATGAAAGCGAAGAGGTCGTGGTCGGAACAAAGGACGGAACGGTACGGCTCGTGCGATGGGAGGAGCAGAAGTGGCTCTATCGCAGCAGAACGGACACGGTCGATACCAAGGTGATCGTGATCGGCGACTGCAAGGGCGCGGATAACGGCATCAAGCTGATGGACGTCAGGTTCGATCAGTACGGCGTCCGGTACGGATGGATCGGAAACTGCGCGTATATCCACGCCGATCTCCGCAGAATCCGCGGAAAGGGCGTTTATGATGCGTTTCTCGCCGAGCTCAACACGATCCCTGCGCCGGAGATCATCAAGGAGGACAAAAAGCTCCGGCTGAACTGGAAGACCGGATTGAAGACCGCGCTGGCGACGCCGCTGCTTGCGAAGGACTTATACGACGACACGTATGCGGTAAAGCGGCAGATGTACTTCTTCGGGATCATTCATTTCTACTACCATCATCTGGAGGCGTTTTTATGCGAATGAAAAAAGAGATCCGAATCGTGGCATGGCTGCTTGCACTTTTGTTGCTGTTCGGACCGTTTATCGGCTGTTCGGCGGGAAAACAGAAATACCAGGTGACGGAAAACACGGAATATAACGCGGACGTCTATCCCTATGTGGTGAAGACCGCGTCGGCAACATGGTATCTCGCCAAGGACGACATCGAACTCATGGGCGAGGATGCGTT
>JAFOQN010000132.1 GCA_017393775.1 Clostridia bacterium | reverse complement strand
TCCGCAGTTCTATTTCAGAACGACCGACGTTACGGGCACGATCACGCTGCCGGAAGGCGTCGAGATGGTCATGCCGGGCGACAACATCCGCATGGAAATCCAGCTGATCACGCCGATCGCGATGGAGCAGGGTCTCCGCTTCGCAATCCGTGAAGGCGGCCGTACGGTTGCTTCCGGTGTTGTTGCAAGCATCATCGAGTAATCAAAACAAAGAGAAAGCAGGAGTCATTCGACTCCTGCTTTTTTGCGCTCCCGTTTCTTCCGGGTGTTCAGCATCCCGCAATGAATGTCGACGGCAGAGCATTGTATCGATACACCGATTTTATACGATTCCCGAAAAAACACACAGCAGAGGCGGTTCTTACTGTATTAACACAGGATCTTACCGAGCAAAGGGAACACAGAAGAACCGGCCCTTTGTGTTATTTGTGTTACAGACAAAGGGGGTGTGTTACACAGGCTGCAGGCGTATCATGAGGACGGTTCTGCTGACGACCTGCACGCCTTCATTCACAGCACATTCAAACGAAATCACGCACAGTGCCTTGACAAACAAACGCTTGCGGTTCATATAGAAGCAATCGGGATATCGTTGTGCACGGCAACAGCCGTAAATGATCCGCGCGCATCGGGCGGGCTTTTTCGACTGCGACCGTGGGGAGCACTGCACGGCGAGCAAAGAACGCACGGTTTTCGTTCAGACGGAAACGTATATGATGACCGGAAATCGGATTGGGAGAAATCCGTTGACACAGGACCCGGAATCCGCTATACTGATTGTATACCAAATGAGGAGGGTAATCGTTTATGAAGAAAACAATTGCAATTGCACTGGTTGCGGTTCTGCTGCTGTCCTTTATCGCATGCGGCGCAGGTATCACCAAGGAGAACCTGGTCGGTTCGTGGAAAGTCACGGCTGTTAAGCTGGAGGGCGGAGATGAACTGGTTGGCACGATCCTGACGTTTGATGAAAACGATCATTATGACTGGAAGTACTCCGGCTTCACGTTCATGGAAGGCACCTACAAGATCAGCGGCACCTTCGTCTATCTGGGTGAGGAAAAGGAAATCTTCAAGCTGGACGGCGATACGCTCACCATCAAGGACGCTTCCGGCGAAATGACGCTTGTCCGTCAGTAATCTTTGTATCACGCAAAAATCTCCGCGAAATGCGGAGATTTTTTTCATATGAGCGCGGACAGATCCGGGATCTCCGTGCAGGTTTCGGGTAGGCGCGACGGACGCGGACCGGACTGCCATGTATGATAATAGAAGCTTGAAAGTCCCGCCGCATGCGCGCCGCCGACGTCCGCGGCGACGTCGTTTCCGATCATGACTGCCGTTTGCCGCGGGATCGCATACCGTTCCAAAAGAAGCTCGAAAAGTCCGCGGTACGGTTTTTTCATACCCGCGTCGGAGGACAAAAGGATCCCGTCGAACCGGTCGAAAAGCTCGAGCGCACGCAGCTCGTCCAGCGTAAAGCACGACTGTGCGTTGGACAGCAGAAACACCCGCGCGCCGGCCTTCTTCAGCGCATCGAGTGTCATAAGCGCGTGCGGCATGGGCTTAAGCCACAGCGTGGAGCGGCGGCGGAATGCCTTTGCGAAGCTTTGCGCATGCGCGTCGTCTGCGCCGTGTTCGCGTAAAAGCCGTTCAAATACATGCAGAAGCTCCGGCTCGATGTATGGCTCCGGGACGCCCGGGAGCGCTTGCGCGCGCAGATGCACCTCGTCTTGACAGAGCGCAAGGTATGCCCTCCGCAGCGTTTCGTCTGTGTACTGCGCGCCGAACGTTTCCGCGTCCCGCGCCGCGCCTTTCCAGAACACGGCGGGCCGCTCGTCCGTGCAGATGTCGGCAAGTGTGCCGTACAGGTCAAAGATGTAATCCGTAAATCGCATGGGATCTCCTACTGCAAAAATGCAATGCCGCATTCCATGATTTTTTGCGCGGCGTCTGCAAGCTTTGCGGAGTTTTCGACGGCGCCTTCGCGCAGCCATCGTTCCATCAGCGCATAGCAGCCGCCGGTTATGAACGTGAAGTATGCTTCGATCTGCCACATTTCGGCTGCCGGAAAGAAGCGGATGCAGCTTTGCATGCAGCTTTCCTTGCACGAACGCAGCAGATTCCGTCCGAATTCCTTGTCGCCGTATGGACCGATGATGACACGGCAAAGGTCTGCGTTCGCTTCAATGCACTCAAAGACCTTTTTGGTCACGCTCGGCGGCGTGAGATCCCCCGCACAGGACAGGACCGGCTCCAGCGCAATGTGAAAGTCCGCCGCCATATCGGCTTCGATCTTGCCGAGCAGGTCATACACGTCCTCGTAATGCGCATAGAACGTGCCGCGGTTCAGTTTCGCGTGTTCGCAAAGCTCCTTGACCGTGATGCTGCGCAGCGGCTTTTCCGCAAGAAGTTTTATCAGCGCTTCTCTCAAAAGACGCTTTGTGGTCTGTACCCGATGCTCCGGATTGTGCATAACAGCCTCCAAACTCTTAAAAATGTTGCAGAATCGCAAAATAATGGAATAATCGAACAGTTTTACCGGAATTTGTCGATTGAATTCGTTCCTGTAATATTATATAATACAAAAAACGATAAATCAACACGGTGTTCAAATATTGGATCGAAAAGCTTGCCGACGGCTTTGCTTGATGATTCTCAAACCGTACGGCAATGAGGCCGGTCGACCCCGACCGTGACGGCGCGATTATCCCCTCATTCTCCAGATGCGCGCCGCGCCTCAAAAACCTCCCCGTGATAAACGGGGAGGTTTTTTCGTCGGGATGTGCTTGGATCCCTTGCGGATTACGGCAGCGGTGTCAGCCGGAGCCAGTAGCCCGTGCCGTCGCGATCGCGCAGATAACGCGTGAAACCCATGAGCGCGCGCGGCGGACGCGGAGCAGCGTGCCCGCGTACCGCCAGGATGTGGAGCGTCTGTCCGTTCGGCTGCGTCCATGTCCCCTCATAATGCGGCAGCACGTCCGTCCCCTCCACATATCGCCAACGCGCGCCGGGGTATTCCTGTGAAAAGAGATCGATCCCGACCGGTGTTTCCACTGAGTTATCCTCTTTTTGCACCAGGTTATCCACAATGTCCTCTTCGTAGGCGTCGAAAAATGCACCGGCTCGCTGTAAAAGCACCGAAAACGCCTGCACCTTCTGCGCCGATTCCGAAATACTGTCAGACTTTATGGTGTTAATTTGGGACATATCATCGAGCTGTCGTGCTGGTTCCGGCTCTGTTTGCAAATTACTTTCCTTTACATGGGACATAATTGGTTCTTCTCTTGACGGAGCATCCTTTTTCAAAGGCTTCTCTGCTTGTGTGGTGTAAAATCGGGACATACGTTTGCGATACGTCGCCGCCGACGCTGCGGTATCGGCGGCGGCAAAGCAGGTCATCCGATCTCCCTCCATGCCGAGCAGCGCTTCGGCGCCGGGAAGTTCTGTTTCGGTTTCGGGCATGATGGGAACGGCGGATGATGCGGAAAACAGCGTGAAGCTTCCCGCGATCGGCACGGTGGGCTTCAGCGTAACACGGCCGTTTTGCATGCGCACAAGCCCGGCGGGCGTTCCGTCCGGTCGTCTCAGAATCCAGTAGCAAAGCATGAAATCACCTCGCATCTATTGTATTTTTCGGGATTTCATAGTATGATACAATTAGAGATTTCTCGGAGGTCATTATGATATTCTTGATTGCAATTCTATTGGGACTGGTGCAGGGATTGTGCGAGTTCCTGCCGGTTTCCAGCTCGGGGCATCTGTTTCTCGTGTCGAAGCTGACGAGCGGCGCGGTGGGCGAGGGCTATTTCGGATCATTCTTCACGGTCATGCTGCACGTCGCCACGCTGATCGCGGTTCTGTTCGTTTATCGTGAGCAGGTGTTGTCGATTCTGAGACACCCGATCCAGAAGCTGACGCTGCACCTCATCATCGCAACGCTGCCGACGGTCGCGTTCGCGCTGATTCTGAAGAAATTCGACGCGCTCGACAGGTGGCTCGACGAGGGCAATTTTGTCGGCGTGAGCTTCCTTCTGACCGCGGCTTTTCTGACGGTGAGCGAGCTTCTGATCCGCAGAAGAAAGCCGACCAAATCGATCAAGACCATGCGCTGGACCGATGCGCTGGTGATCGGCGGCATGCAGGCGATCGGCGTTCTGCCGGGCGTTTCGCGTTCCGGTTCGACAATCGCAGGCGCACTCGGCATGCGGCTCGACCGCAAAAGCGCGGCGGACTTTTCGTTTTTGATGTCGATCCCGGCGATCCTCGGCGGGCTTGTGCTGGAGCTCTATAAGATGGTGAAGGAGCCCGCGGCGTTCGACGTTGATTTGTCTTTCGGCGCGGCGATGATCCTTGCGATGCTCGTCGCGGCGATCTCCGGATACTTCGCGGTACGCTACATGATCCGGCTCATCACGAAGAAGGGGCTGTTCGGCTTTGCGATCTATACCGGCGTGCTCGGGATTATCGTGCTGATCCTGCAGCTGACGAAAACTCTTGGCTTCGGCTTCACGCCGTTCGGAGGTTAATATGCGTTTGGATAAGTGGCTGAAAGTTTCGCGCATCATCAAACGACGCACCGTCGCGAACGAGGCGGCGGGCGCGGGGCGCGTTTCGATCAACGGCAAGGTGGCAAAGCCCGCGAGCGAAGTCAAGCCGGGCGATACGATCGACATTCTGCTCGGCGGCAAGCACATGCTTTGCCGCGTTGAAAAGACGCCGGAGGTCGTGCGCAAGGAGGACGCGGACTCGCTCTACACCGTGCTGTCCGGAGGGGAACAGTGAACGCCTGCGGGATCCTGCTCTGTGCGGGCACGTCAAGCCGCATGGGCTTTGACAAGCTGAATACACCCTTGTGCGGCAAGACCGCGATCGAGCGCTCGATGGATGCGCTGATTGCGGGCGGCTGCGATTCGCTCGTGTTCGTTGTCAGCGGCGAGAGCGAAAGGACGGTTGCGGCGCTTTCCGTGCCGGTTCCGTTCTCGGTCGTGCAGGGCGGTGAGCAGCGGACCGATTCGGTACGGAACGGTCTCAACGCGGCTTCCGGCGAGATCGCAGTCATTCACGACGCGGCAAGATGCTTTGTGATGCCTGCGACCGTGAAGGCGAGCATCGAAGCGGCGAAGCAATACGGCTCCGGCGTTGCGGCACTGCCGGTTACCGATACGGTCGTCCGGCTCGGTGACGGAACGATTGAAACGCTTGACCGCAATACGCTTTTCCGTATGCAGACGCCGCAGACGTTCCGCATGGATCAAATCCGCACAGCATATGAAACCGGCGGCAGCGCGACCGACGATGCGACGCTGTACGCAAAGCTGTTCGGCGTTCCGCATTTTGTGCTCGGCAGCGAGGAGAACCGCAAGCTCACGACCGCCACGGACTGGGTTTGGGCTTTGGAACGGCTGTCGCCTTCCGCGTACGGGATCGGGTTCGACACGCACCGTCTCGTCGAGGGGCGAAAGCTGTACCTCGGCGGCGTGGAGATCCCGTTTGAAAAGGGACTCCTCGGTCATTCGGACGCGGACGTTCTGCTGCACGCGATTATGGATGCGATCTTAGGGGCAATGAAGCTCGGCGACATCGGAAAGCTCTTTCCGGACACCGATCTAAAGTATGCGGGGATCGACAGCCGTGTTTTGCTCCGCAAGGTCAACGAGATGGTGCAAAAACGGGACATGGTCGTGTCACATATTGACGCAACGGTGATCTGCGAGCGGCCGAAGCTGGCGCCGTACCGAACGGAGATCGAACGAACGATCGCAGCGGATCTCGGCATAAGCCCGGGAGAAGTTTCGGTCAAGGCAACGACAACGGAAGGAATGAACGACGAGGGGAAGGGCCTTTGCATTTCGGCACAGGCGATCGCCTCGGTCCGTCATAAGTGATATGGAACGGAAGG
Source organism: Clostridia bacterium (assembly GCA_017393775.1). Taxonomy (GTDB): domain Bacteria; phylum Bacillota; class Clostridia; order Christensenellales; family CAG-138; genus UBA3792. The sequence goes on along the minus strand of JAFOQN010000132.1, from coordinate 4,701 downwards.
ATCAGGATCTTTGCATCTACGGTGCAAGAGAACACAATTTAAAGAACATCGACCTCATCATCCCGCGCAACAAGCTCGTGGTGATGACGGGCGTTTCCGGCTCGGGCAAGTCCTCGCTCGCTTTCGACACGATCTACGCGGAGGGGCAGCGACGCTATGTCGAGAGCCTTTCTTCGTATGCGCGCATGTTCATCGGACAGATGGACAAGCCCGACGTGGACCGCATCGACGGACTTTCGCCCGCGATCTCGATCGACCAGAAGAGCACCGGACACAACCCGCGTTCGACGGTCGGCACGGTCACGGAGATCTACGACTACCTGCGCCTTCTTTACGCACGCTGCGGCATTCCGCACTGCCCGAACTGCGGCAGGGTGATCGAGCGCCAGTCGATCGACACGATCGTCGATCAGGTCATGACGCTGCCGATGGGTGCCCGTCTTTCGATCATGGCGCCGTGTGTACGCGGACGGAAGGGTGAACACGTTAAGGTCATCGAACGCTTGCAGCGCGAAGGCTATGTGCGCGTGCGCGTCGACGGCGAGGTGTATCCGATCGAAGAAGCACCTGCGCTCGACAAGCAAAAAAAGCACTCGATCGAGGCGGTCATCGACCGTATCGTTTTGAAGGAAGGCGTGGAAAGCAGGCTCACGGAATCGCTGGAGCACGCGTTTGCGCTCGGACAGAATCTCGCGATCGTTGCGGTGCAGGACGGGGAAGAGACACTGTTTTCGCAAAACTACGCCTGCCCGGACTGCGGAATCGCGCTTGAAGAGCTTGCGCCGCGCGCATTTTCGTTCAATAACCCGTTCGGCGCGTGTCCGACGTGCCTGGGACTCGGCGAACAGATGAAGATCGATCCGACGCTCGTTGTGCCGGATGAGTCACTTTCGCTCAATGACGGCGCGATCAAAGCGCCCGGCTGGAAGAGCGGCACGAACAACGTCTTTTCCGATATGTATTACGAAGCGATCGCACGGCACTTCGGGTTTTCGATGGACACGCCGTTTGCCGATCTTCCGAAGGCGGGACGCGACGCGCTTTTGTACGGCACGAAGGAAAAGATGGAGGTACAGTACGAGCGCAGCTTCGGCGGCGGGCACTTTCTTTCGACGTTCGAGGGCATCGTGCCGAACATGGAGCGGCGGTACCGTGAATCGCAGAGCGACTGGGCGAAGGCGGACATCGAAAGCTACATGGCGCATATCCCATGCCCGGACTGCAAGGGCAAGCGCTTAAAGCCCACTTCGCTCGCCGTCACCGTCGGCGGGATCAACATCGCCGATCTGTGCGAGATGAACGTCAAACGTTCACGGGAATTTCTCAAAAACCTCTCGCTGACGCCCACACAGCAGACAATCGCCGCGGCGATCTTAAAGGAGCTCGACGCAAGGCTCGGATTCCTCGTGAACGTCGGTCTCAATTATCTGACGTTGTCCCGCGGGGCGGCGACGCTGTCCGGCGGCGAAAGCCAGCGCATTCGGCTCGCCACACAGATCGGCAGCGGGCTTGTCGGCGTGCTCTATATCCTGGATGAGCCCAGTATCGGGCTTCATCAGCGCGACAACGCAAAGCTTCTGGAAACCCTGAAGGGACTCCGTGATCTCGGCAATACGCTGATCGTCGTCGAGCACGACGAGGAGACCATGCGCGCTGCGGACTTCATCGTGGACATCGGTCCGCGTGCCGGCGTGCACGGCGGCGAGATCATGGCGGCAGGCACGCCGGAGGAGGTCATGGCGTGTGAAAACTCGCTGACCGGACAGTACTTGAGTCATAAACGCACCATCCCGGTCCCCGAAACGCGCAGATCCGGCAACGGTCATATGCTTACGGTGCGCGGGGCAAGGGCAAACAACCTGAAGAATGTGACGGTCGATTTCCCGCTCGGCAAGCTGATCTGCGTGACCGGCGTGTCGGGTTCCGGCAAGTCCTCGCTCGTCAACGAGGTGCTGAAAAAAAGGCTGCTGCACGATTTGAACCGCGCCAAGGTGCGCGCAAAGGACCACGACGGCATCGACGGCATCGAACATCTCAACAAGATCATCGATATTGATCAAAGCCCGATCGGGCGCACGCCGCGGTCGAACCCCGCGACCTATACCGGGTTGTTTGATCTGATTCGCGCGCTGTACGCGACTACGCCGGACGCCAAACTTCGCGGCTACACAAGCGGACGATTCTCGTTCAACGTCAAGGGCGGGCGGTGCGAAGCCTGCAAGGGCGACGGCATCGTCAAAATCGAGATGCACTTTTTGCCGGACGTGTACGTTCCATGCGAGGTATGTCACGGCAAGCGCTATAACCGCGAAACGCTTGAGGTGCATTACAAGGGCAAGAATATCTACGATGTGCTCGATATGACGGTGGAGGAAGCGCTGCCGTTCTTTGCGCAGCACAGCAAGATCAAGCAGATTCTGAAAACGCTCGACGACGTAGGCTTGGGCTACATCAAGTTAGGGCAGCCTTCCACCACCCTTTCCGGCGGCGAAGCGCAGCGCATCAAGCTTGCGACGGAGCTCAGCCGTCGCGACACGGGAAGAACGCTTTATGTGCTTGATGAGCCGACGACGGGGCTCCATACGCACGACGTCAAGCGGCTTTTGGAGATTTTGAACCGTCTTGCCGATTCCGGCAGCACGGTCATTGTCATCGAGCACAACCTTGACGTCATCAAAACCGCGGATTACATCATCGACCTCGGTCCCGAGGGCGGTGACGATGGCGGCACAGTCATTGCGACCGGGACGCCCGAACAGATCGCGCAGTGTGAGAATAGCTACACCGGACAGTTTTTGAAGCGTGAGCTCGGAATGGCGTGAGGGTGTCCAGTTGGGACAAGTGATGCCTGCGCTTCACGCAGATGCTGACCCCCTCATCAGTCTGCTCCGCAGACAGCTTCTCCACCCTGAAGGGGGAGAAGCCTCTGCAGACGCGAAACCAAAAGCCTTCCCCTTGATGGGGAAGGTGCCGTAAGGCGGATGAGGTGAATCAATACCGTGCATCAGGGATGGAGTGAACGCATGGAGAAAAAACTGACCGGGATTTCCAGGGTCCTGCGAAAGAACATGACCAAAGAAGAACGGCATCTTTGGTATGATTTTCTGAAAGGTCTTCCGCTCACGGTCAACCGGCAAAAGGTTCTCGGCGACTATATCGTGGTCTTTTTTGTTGCTTCGAAGAAGCTTGTGATCGAATTGGACGGTTCACAGCATTTTCAGGGCGTCGGACCGGCGCGCGATCGCGAACGGGACGAATGGTTCCGAGCGAACGGGATCACGGTGCTGCGGTATACCAATCTGCAGATCAACCGGGAATTTGATGCGGTTTGTCAGGATATTATGAGACATCTGGGACTGGCGGAAGAATGCCCCCTCATCACCGCTTCGCGGAGCTTCTCCACCCTGAAGGGGGAGAAGCCTCCGGATTCGCGCATCCAAAAGCCTTCCCCTTGATGGGGAAGGGGGACCGCTTGCGGTGGATGAGGTGAAAACAAAACACAACACCGAAGAAGGAGGAACCATGAAAGTGCTGAGAATCATTTGCATTATAGTCGGTGCGTTTTTGGTACTGGATACGATCGTCGTGTCTCTGCTTTCCAACTTCAACCTCGGCGTCATTTTGCCGCTGATCCTCGGTTTGCCGCTTCTGTTACTTGGTGCATTTATGCACCATATGGACCACGGCTTCCCTGCCTTTATCAAATGGTTTCTGCTCGGCTGCTATGCGGTCGGCGTGACGATCCTCCTGGTGATGGGGATCCTGATGGGCACGGCGGCGAAGCGCGCGGACGAGGTCGATGCGGATGCGCTGATCGTACTCGGCGCTGCAGTGCACGGTGACCGCGTAACGTGGGTGCTCAGTAACCGTCTCGACACGGCGGCAGACTATCTTCATGCGCATCCGGACACGGTCTGCGTGGTTTCCGGCGGGCAGGGTGACGGCGAGAGCGTTACCGAGGCTTCCGCCATGCGGAAATACCTCGTTGAGCACAAGGGCATCGCGCCCGAACGCATCCTTGTGGAGGATCGGGCGACGAGCACGCTTGAAAATTTCAAATTCTCGAAGGAACTGATCGATAACACCCTCGGCAAGGACGCTTCGATCGCCTTTGTCACGACCGATTTCCACGTCTTCCGCGCGGGACGCGTGGCAAAGAAGGCGGGCATCACGGCCTCCGGGATCGCCTCGCCGGACGTTTGGTACATCCGTATCAACAACTTCCTGCGCGAATGCGTCGGGATCGTGGTCTACGGGCTTCGCGGAGATATCTGAAAAGAAGAATTGCGCCATGCGGCGCATCAAATATTAAAGGAGAATACAAATGCTGGAATTTAAGTATGACACACAGATGCTGATTGACGGGACCGACCTCGATGAGGACAAGATCCAGGAATACTTTCTCGAGAATTTCGAGGGCGACTGCCTTTTGGCAGTCGGCGGACCCGAGACGATCAAGATCCACTTCCATACGAACGAGCCGTGGAAGGTGCTCGAATACTGTGCATCCATCGGCGAGATTTACGACATCGTTGTAGAGGACATGGATCGCCAGTCCCGCGGGTTGCAGGGCTGATCGAACCCAACAGGTAAGCCTATCCCAAAAACGGGATAGGCTTTCTTAATTGCATGATATCTGATCTGAGCGACCAACAACATGTACCGAAAATGGTATAGAATATTCACGGGACCAACTTATAT
>JAFOQN010000131.1 GCA_017393775.1 Clostridia bacterium | reverse complement strand
CGACGATCTCAACGCGCTGCGTCCGCACTACAATCCGAAGGCGATCTACGACTATGAGCCGCGCGTGCGCCGCGTAGTCGATGCGCTGATCGACGGCACGTTCTCCGACAACGGCACCGGCGTGTTCACCGATCTGCACCGCTCGCTGCTGTTCGGCAACGGCTGGCAGAAGCCGGACTACTACTTCGTGCTGCAGGAACTTTTGCCGTACATCGACCGCAAGATGGATGCGCTGAACGACTATCAGGATATTCGCGCGTTCACAAGGAAGTGCATCATGAACACGGCGAGCGCCGGCAAGTTCTCCTCCGACCGTACGGTCCGCCAGTATGCGGATGAGATCTGGCACATCAAGGAGCTTCCGCATCACGACGGCATCCGTCTTTGGTAAGAATCGCAGAAAAGGGCGGCGATCGCAGGGTCGTCGCTCTTCTTGTTTTTTGTAACTTACATAATTTTGTCAAAAACCGTAATTTGTTGCAGTTTAGATACATTTTGGACGCAAATATATGTTATAATGACTGCAAAGGAAAGAAACACAGACCTGCTTTGGGGGTAAAAGACCGATGAACGATCCGAAATCCATACTGGATGAACTGAAAAAAGCCGTTGTCGGAAAGGACAATGTGTTGATTATGGCGCTTTTGGCGATCCTTGCGCGCGGACATATCCTGTTAGAGGACATCCCCGGCGTCGGCAAGACGACGATGGCGCTTGCGTTTTCCAAAGCTTTGGGCCTGGAATATCACCGTATTCAGTTCACGCCCGATGTTCTGCCGAGCGATATCGTCGGGTTCTCACTCTATGACCGCGAAAGCGGACAGATGACCTATAAGCCCGGGGCGATCCTCTGCAACCTCTTCCTTGCAGACGAACTGAACCGCGCGACGAGCCGCACGCAGTCCGCACTTTTGGAGGCGATGGAGGAGGGAAACGTCACCGTCGACGGGGTGACGCATCCCGTGCCCGATCCGTTCGTGGTCATCGCGACGCAGAACCCGGTCGGCGCAAGCGGCACGCAGCTTTTGCCGGATTCCCAGCTTGACCGCTTCATGGTGCGTCTCTCACTCGGCTATCCGCGCCCGAGCGACGAACTTGATCTGTTGAACCGCAAGCAGATGGGAAATCCCCTGGATCAGGTCCGCTGCATTGCGGACCGCGAGGGGTTGAAGAGCATCCGTTACGCGATCGACGCCACTTTTGTCGACAAAAAGATCATGGACTATGTGATCCGCCTGTCCAACGCCACGCGTTCACATTCGGCGATCCTGCAGGGTGCAAGCCCGCGCGCGTCGCTGGCTGTCGTTTCGATGTCGAAGGCAGCGGCATGGGTACAGGGGCGCGATTATGTTGTCCCGAACGATGTGAAGCTCATTTACCCGTCGACGATCACCCACCGTCTGATCCTGACGCCCGAAGCGAAGGCGTCCGGACAAACGGCGGACGCGGTTCTGAACGACATCATGGCGCATACCGCGCCGCCCGCCGCACGGGGATGATCCAGAGAAGACTGACATACGGCGCGGCACTCCTTGCAGCCGCCGCGCTGCATCTCGCCTACGGGCAGTATGCGACGTACTACATACTGCTGTTTTTGCTGTTTCTTCCGATCCTGTCCTTGCTCTTGAGCCTGCCCGCCGTTCTGACCGCGAAGGTGGAGCTGTACGGCGGCGCCGATGTGCAGCGCGGACGTCCGTGTGAAGTGTACGTCCGGGTCAGCTGCCGCTTTTTTCTGCCTCCGGAGCTGTATAAGCTGAAGATCGAACAGAAAAATCTGTTTCTCGATGCACGCGGTTCAAAGGAAAAGGTTCTGATTTTCGGTACGGAAAAGAAGGAAGAAGTCTTTCATCCGGACACCGGGCGGCTCGGAACGATCTCGTATCGCTTCCGTTCGGCGCGCGCCTGCGATTATCTCGGGCTCCTTGCGATCCCGATCAAAAGAACCGGAACGGTTGCTCTGACCGTCCTGCCGAACAGCGAACAGCCCGAGCCGATGCCGGAGCTCTCATTAAGCTCGGAGCTCGTCCGGAAACCGAAACCGCTCGGCTATTCCGAGGACCACGAGCTGCGTCCGTACCGCGAGGGCGACGCCGTGAATCTGATTCACTGGAAACTGACTGAAAAGATGGACACGCCGATCGTGCGTGAGCCGCAGGAGATGCTGCGCAGACGCGTTGTCCTGTCCATGGACCTCTATGACAACTATGAAAAGGAGCGCAGCGTTCTGGAACAGCTGCGCTGTCTTGCCGATCAGCTGCTGAAAAGCGAGATCCCCTTTATTCTGCGTTACGGACTGCGTACCGCGGAGATCAAAGGCGAGGGCGATCTGGAGCGGTTTCTGAAGTCGCTCCTGTCCGAACCCAAACGGGACGAACCGGCGCAGCCCTACCGCGGCGGATCCGACACCTTGATGTACCGGATCGAGCCGAGAAAGGAGGCGGCGAATGAAACACCGTGACGCGATATTAAAGGGCTTCGGCGACGCAGTGCCCGTTGCGTGCGGGATGATCGCCTGCACCACAGCTATGCTGACCGCGTACGATATCGGGTTTGAAAAAACGCCGCTGATCCTGTTCTGCGCGTTTGTTGCGCTGCTGCTGTCCTTCTGGATGAACCTTCCGAAATACGGTCCCGCCTTCGGTGTGCTGTTCCTGGCTTCAGTGGTCATGATTATTGCCGTTCGGATGCAGCAGGTCGGCAACGGCGCGACCGTGCTCATTAGCCGGCTTTTGGATGAATTGCCGAAGGAGCTTTCGTGGCTGTTCGACATGGATAAACTGGCAGAAAACGCCGCGCGCGTCACGGATCCGGAAGCGTGCATCTCGCTGTTTCTGATGATCGTTGCGGCTGTGATCGGATTTGTGCTGGCATTTTCACTGATTCGCAGCAAGATGCTCCTGCTGCCGATGCTGCTGCCGCTGCCGCTGCTGCTCGTCAGCCTTGTCTATACAAACCGGCCGCCGGCGCTGTGGACCATGGTGCTGTTGACCGTGTATTTCGGATACGCGCTGCTCGGCAACGGGCTTCGGAAGGGCGAGCTCAAAAAGCGCGGCGTTTTTTCCGTGCTGCTCGCGCCGATGCTGCTTACGCTGGTACTGCTGATTCTCTCGATCTTCCCGCAGAATGCGTATACGCCGCTTTCGTCGGCGCGCAGGAAAGCGATCTTTTCGGAACGGTTCGGTACAATCGTGGACACAGCGATGTCCTGGATCGGCGTGCATAACCCGCGCAGCGTCAATCTTTCTCGCGAGGGAAGCCGGGAGGAGGACGAAACGGAACGGTTTACCGTCTATGCGCGCGCGGGCGTCTATCATCTTCGGACGCATTCCTATGGCGCATACCGCGACAACCGGTGGACGGTCGCCGACACGTACCGGGGCGAGTGGCGTTCCATGGAAGCGCTCGGCAAACGGCAGGACAAGGCGGACGCGATGCTGTGGGTCTACGACTCGATGTCCGGAGAGCGCGTCACGCCGTATGCGTGGACGGCCGAACCGGTCGGAGACGACCCGGACGAGCGCGCAAGCGCGCCGTTGGCGGAAGAATCGTTCGTTCGTGCCGGCGGCTGGAAGGATTACGGCTGGCGCTATACATGGCGTTACAGCACCGAACCCGGCAAGGCGACGCAGGACGAGCGCGAATACTATGAAAACTATGCGCTTGAGCAGTATGTGATGGAGGACGGCGCAGAAAAAGACGCGCTGCTGGGCATACTGAAGCAGGCGGGGATCAAGACTTCCGCCGATTCGCTTGAAACGGCAAGGACGGTCGCCGCATATGTGCAGAATCTGGGCGAGTATTCGCTGACGCCGGGCGAAGTGCCGAAGGGGAAGGATTTCGTCCTGTATTTTCTGACCGAGAATCCGAAGGGCTACTGCGTGCACTATGCGAGTGCGACGACAGCGTTTCTGCAGGCACTCGGCGTTCCTGCACGGTACACGGTGGGCTATTACGTTGAGATCCCGCAGGAGACGGGCAACCGCGGCGTGACGGTCACCGCAAACAATGAGCACGCATGGACGGAGGTTTATGTCCTCGGTCTCGGCTGGGTACCGATCGAAAGTACAAGGGGACGCTCCGACGACAAACGGTTCGACACGACGCAGCAGACGGAGAAACCGGGCACGCCCGATCAGACACCCGAACCGCCGTTTACACCGGAACCGACGCCGGACGTCACACCGGAACCGACGCCGGAACCGACGCCGGAACCTTCGCCGGACGTTACGCCGGACAGCCCGGAACCGACGCCGGGACCGACTGCCGATCCGTACAGTCCGCAGCGGCCGACGCCCGCGCCTGCGGACGGGACCGGAACTGCCGATCCGGAGCAGGGCGGCGAACCGACTGAGAAGCGACGCGGCAGCGTGTGGTGGATTCTGATCCCGCTCGTGCCGCTCGTTTGGGCCGGAACGGGACTGCTGATCAGAAAACAGCGGGAAAAGCGCTTCCGCGATCCGGACGTTCGCCGTTCGATCCCGGATATGGCGCAGTATCTTCGCCGCATGAAGCGCTACGGCGTCGAACCGGATCCGAAGGCGGAGGAATGGGCGCTCGAAGCGGGATTCTCAAACCATCCGATGCAGGAGGAGCACAGGCTGCTTCTGAAGCGCGTGCATGCGGAACAGCGCAAACTGTTTCAAGATCAGCCGCTGAAGCGGTTCATCTTCCGATGGGTGCTGTACCTGATTTGACGATTTTCATCGAAAAGGCTTGAAAACGAACGGTCGGTATGGTATAGTGCACAAGATTACAAACCGGGCGAGCCTGAAGGCTGCGATTCCGGTATCAAACACAGGGAGTATACCATGAACAAAAACGGAGAACAGCGCTTTTCTGCACTTCGCACGGTCGCAATGATCCTTGCGAATCTCACGGCGATTCTTTCCGCAAACTACATCGTCTTTTACATTCTGGACCATTTCAATCCGGGCTTCCATTTTGTGGTGCGTTCGGAGTTCTTTCTCACGAAATATCTGCATTTCGTGATCCCGGTCCTGATGCTTCTCACCGCGCTTCTGTACCTGCTGCTTTATGCCGCGGCCGGATGCAAGGCAAAGCGCTTTCAGAAGAAGAACCTGATCTGGATCCTTGTGATCGACATCATTCTTGCAGGCGCGTTTGCAATGACGGTGAACGCACGCGCATTCGGCTGGGTCAAGTGGCTGAGACCTGCGGAAACCGGACCGGTTGCGATCGCAACGCGTGTGCCGATGCAGGCGCCGACCGAAGCGCCGACCCCGGAACCGACCGACGCACCTGCGGAAACGCCTATAAGCACGCCTTCGCAAAACGGCACGGAATCCCAGGCACCTGCGGAAACGCCGGAGCCCACCGAAGCGCCGACGCCGGAGCCCACGCCGATCCCGGGACTCTTGGGCGACAAGTATAAAGAGAAGTTCTCCGAGGGCGAGCCAGTCGTGACCGAGCCGAACACGAGCGAAACGCTTGCGGACGGCACCGTGCGCACGCTGATTTACACCTATGCGGGAAAGAGCGTCGCATTCGATCTGTATCATTATCAGAACGGCAAGCAGGAGTACCAGATCGCAGACCTGTATGTGCGCGACATCGAAAAGCTGACCGCGGTTTATGAAAACGACCAGGGACATGCGAAGGACCTTAAAACGTTTGCGCGCGACAGCAAGGCGATCCTTGCGATCAATTCCGACTACTTCTCCAACAACGCGAACGACGCGGGTCTCATTATTCGAAACGGCATGATGATCCGCAACCGTACCTGCAAGTATTCCGACCTTCTCGTCATCTATCAGGACGGCACGGTCCGCGGCTTCGACGTCAAGAAGGATCGGATCGACAACAACGAGATCCTCGGAAGCTATCCGTATCATTCGTTCTACTTCGGACCGTCGCTGCTCGATGAGAACGGCGCGGCAAGAGAGAAGTTCACGACGCTCAACGCACGCAATCCGCGTACCGCGTTCGGCTACTACGAACCGGGTCACTATGCGTTCATCTGTGTGCTGGGCGACCGTACCGTGAGAGGCATCAACGGCGAGAACTTCGGCGAAGGGAAAGCGCCCGGCATGACGCTGGATGAGCTGGCTGCGCTCTGCGTTTCGCTCGGCATGAAGGTTGCGTATAACTTTGACGGCGGCGGATCTTCCGGCATGTACTGGAACGAGCATTATTTCGGACACAACTCGCGCATCACGGGCGACATCCTCGCCATTGTGGACTGACAGGAGGGCATCCATATGAAGAATCGAAAAAAGATCACGATCGCTGCTTTGATCATGCTCTTCACCGCGCTGATCTGCCTTGCCGTGCTGCTGCTCTGGCAGTTCGGGATCCTTCCCTGGGATCAGACGGAGGAGAGTCTGTTCGTCAAAGGATACCTCTTCCTTCCGCTGCCGCTCATCGGATTCGTGACCGCAATCCTCGTGCAGGCTTTCTCGGTCCGCGGAGCAAAGAAAAACAAACGGTAACCAAATTGGAATGCGGGGCTTTTCCGAAAAAAACGGAACGGCTCCCTTTTTGATTTGCAAACTTGTTGAAAACTTCGGTGAAAGCGGGACTTTTGTCGGGCGGTTTCCCTTGACCGCGGGATGGGAAATCGGTATACTGTATTTGTGAAATTATACGAATGCGAGGAATGACTATGCTGGATTTGGCGATCATCGGCGGCGGTCCCGCGGGACTTGCGGCGGGACTGTATGCCGTTCGCGGCGGCGGAAACGTCTGCCTCTACGAGGAAATGTTCGCGGGCGGACAGATTGTGAAAACGCATCGGATCGACAATTATCCGGGCATTTCGGACGGTCCGGACGGTTACGCGCTTGCGGCGCGGTTTGAAGAGCATGCCGCGGCGTTCGGGCTAAAGGTTGAATACGGACCGGTTTCGGAGCTCGTTTTGAACGAGGACCCGAAGCATTTCGTGTTTAACGGGCAGCGCATCGAGGCAAAGACGATCATTTTAGCCACCGGCGCGTCGCCCAAAACGCTCGATATCCCCGGTGAAAAGGAGCTGACCGGACACGGCGTCTCCTACTGCGCGACCTGCGACGGCGCGTTCTATAAGAACCGCACGGCAACGGTGATCGGCGGCGGCGATACGGCGATCTCGGATGCGTTGTATCTTGCAAAGCTCTGTAAACAGGTCTATGTCGTGCACCGGCGCGACGCGCTCCGTGCAAGCGCGATCTTAGCGGATGCCGCGCTGAAAACCGAGAACATCGGGTTCGTATGGAACAGCGTGCCGGAAGCCTTTCTGGGCGAAAAGAAGCTTTCGGGGATCCGGTTGAAAAACCGTGTGACCGGCGAGGTTTCCGAGCTTTCGACCGACGGCGCGTTTGTGGCGGTCGGTGTGGTCCCGCGGGTCGAACTGTTCAAGGATCAGATCAAGCTGACCGAAAACGGCAGCGTGATCACCGACGAACGAATGGAAACAAGCATCAAAGGCGTATTTGCCGCGGGAGACGTGCGCAACACCCCGTTAAGACAGGTCGTGACCGCGTGCGCCGACGGCGCGATCGCCGCGACCTATGCGCTGGAGGCAGCCCGTGTTAAGTGAAGCAAGGAGAGCCGAAGCCCTCGGCATTCTGAAAAAAACATATCCCGATGCAAAGCCCGCGCTGCACTTTTCATCACCGTTCGAGCTGCTCGTCGCGACCATGCTGTCCGCGCAGTGCACGGACAAGCAGGTGAACAAGTGCACCGACGTGCTGTTCCCGAAATACAACACGCCGGAAGCGTTCGCGGCGATGGACTTTGAGACGCTGGAACCGTACATCAGAAGCTGCGGATTCTATCGCATGAAGGGCATGCACATCCTTGAGATGAGCCGCATCCTTCTGGAACGGTACGGCGGTAAAGTGCCCGAAACGCGTGAGGAGCTCACCTCGCTTCCCGGCGTCGGCAGAAAGACTGCGAACGTCGTTCTCTCGAACGCTTTCAAGATTCCTGCGATCGCGGTCGACACGCATGTGTTTCGCGTCGCAAACCGCATCGGGCTTACCGAGGCAAAGGACGTGGAAAAAACCGAACAGCAGCTGATGGCGCATATCCCCGAACAGGATTGGGGCGATGCGCACCATTGGCTCATCTATCACGGCAGACAAGTCTGCGCGGCACAGCGCCCGAAGTGCACGGTCTGCCCCTTAAAGGAGATTTGCGAGCATGCAGTTCATTGATAAGGCAACGATCCATATCAAGGCGGGCAACGGCGGAGACGGATGCGCGGCGTTCCACCGCGAAAAATATGTTATGAAGGGCGGGCCCTCCGGCGGCGACGGCGGCAGGGGCGGCAACATTGTGTTCGTCGCGGATCCGCAGCAGTCAACACTTATCGATTTCAAGCGCTACCGGCATTTCCGCGCGCAGGACGGCGAGCAGGGACGCGCGGAGCTGCAGTCCGGCAGGGACGGCGAGGACCTGATCATCAAGGTCCCGGTCGGGACGATCGTGCGCGATATCGAAACAGGCAGCATCGTTGCGGACATGAGCGAACCGGGAAAAACACGCATCGTGCTGTACGGCGGCAGGGGCGGCAAGGGCAACGCGCGCTTTGCAACGGCAACGAAGCAGGCGCCGCGCTTTGCGCAAAACGGTGTGAAGACCGAAGAACGGCAGGTCGAGCTGGAACTCAAGACGATCGCCGACGTCGGCATCATCGGGCTTCCGTCGGTCGGCAAATCCACGATCCTGTCCGTGTTGACAAGCGCAAAGCCGAAGATCGCGGCGTACCATTTCACAACTCTGACGCCGAACTTAGGCGTTGCGACGCGCTACGATTGCTCGTTCGTGATGGCGGATATCCCTGGGCTGATCGAGGGCGCTGCGGAAGGTGCGGGGCTCGGACACGACTTTTTACGGCACATTGAGCGCACACGTATCCTTGTGCATGTGCTGGACGCATCGGGAAGCGAGATGCGCGATCCGCTGGACGATTACGCAAAGATCAATGCGGAGCTATCGAAGTTTTCCGACGCGCTTGCAGGTCTTCCGCAGATCGTAGCCTGCAACAAGATGGACATCCCCGGCGCGGAGGAAAACCTTGCGCGCATCAAAGAAGCGCTGGAGCCGCAGGGCGTTCCGGTGTTTGCGGTGTCCGCGGCGACGGTCGAGGGCTTCGGACCGATGCTCGACTGTATTGTGAAGATGCTCAGCGCGCTTCCGCCGGTGCGGGTCTATGACGAGACTGAGCTTTTGACCGGCGCGCAGTATGAAAAGGGCTTCACGGTGCACCGAGACGACACAGGCGCATTCGTGGTTGAGGGCGGCGATGTCGAACGCATCCTCGATACGACCGACCCGGAGGACGACGTTTCGATGCGCCGTTTCCAGCAGCTTTTGATCAAGACCGGCATCATCTCCGCCCTGCGCGAGATGGGAGCAAAGGACGGCGACACGATCCGCCTCGGCGAATGGGAATTTGACTTTACGGATTAAGAAAGGATAAATGATATGACAGGTAAAGAACGCGCGGAACTGCGTAAACAGGCAAACACCCTGACGGCGATCTTTCAGATCGGAAAGGAAAACATCACGGAGCCGCTGATCGAAGCGGTCGACGCGGCTTTGAAAAAACGTGAGCTTATCAAGCTTTCCGTCCTCGAAACGAGCGAGCTTTCCGCAAAGGAAGCTGCGGAGCAGCTTGCAGCGGCAACGGAAGCCGAGGTCATCCAGTGCATCGGCAGAAAGCTTGTACTGTATCGTGAAAAGGAAGAGGAGTAAAGTATGCTGGAGATTCGGAACCTTGTGAAATCATACGGAAACGGACCGCGCGCGGTCGACGGGCTGAATCTCAAGGTCGAAACGGGCGATATCTATGGATTTATCGGGCACAACGGCGCGGGCAAAACGACCACGCTCAAATGTATTTCGGGCATTCTGCCGTTCGAGGCGGGCGAGATCTTTGTCGACGGGATCGACATCAAACGGGACCCGATGGCGGCGAAGCGCATCATGCGGTACATTCCCGACAACCCGGATCTCTACACGTTTCTCACAGGGACGGGATATCTGAATTTTCTCTGCGACATCTACGGCATTGACGAAGAGGCGCGCCGCGAACGCATACAAAAGTATGCTGCGGCTTTTGAGATCGAATCCAAGCTCGGCGATCTCGTCGGCTCCTATTCGCACGGTATGTGCCAGAAGCTCGCGCTGATCGGCGCGCTGATCCAGCAGCCGAAGCTTTTGATGCTCGACGAGCCGTTCGTGGGGCTCGATCCCAAGGCGGCGCACACCTTAAAGGGCATTATGCATGAGCTCGTGGAAAACGGCAGCGCGATCTTTTTCAGTACGCATGTGCTCGAGGTCGCGGAAAAGCTCTGCAACAAGATCGCCATCATCAAGGACGGCAGGCTGATCGCGGCGGGACCGATGGATGCGGTGCGCGGCGACAACTCCCTGGAAGATCTGTTTTTGGAGCTGACGGACGCATGAAGATCTTTCGAACGCTGATCAAGCTGTACCTCGACAGCATCTTCCGCTTTTCCGTCATCAGGCATTCCCGGGACGGCAGGGAGCGCAGACAGGCGATCATGGGCGTCGCGGCGATCGGACTCATTGTGGTGACTTACGGCGGCATGTCCGGCATGACGTCCTATCAAATGCTGCGTGCGGGCGTCGATCCGACGGTGCCGTTTCTGATGATTGCGACGATGGCAAGCCTCTTCGCGCTTGCAATGGCGTTTGCGCAGGGCAGCGCAACGCTGTCCGGCTTTGCGGATTTCGATACGCTGATGGGTATGCCGATTCCGATGACAACGATCGTACTCGCACGGTTTTCGGCGTTGTACTGCGTGGAGGCTGTGTACTGCGCGGCGTATCTTCTGCCGTGCGGTGTGATCTATGCGACCCTCGGCAATCCGGCTCCCCGGTTTTATGTACTGTTTCCGGTCATGCTTCTTTTGCTGCCGGTCCTTCCGATCGTGATCGGAAGCGGCGCGGACCTGCTGCTTTCATCGATCTTTGCGCGCAGCAAGTATAAGAAAGGCATCACTTCGACGATCAAGATGCTGCTCCTTTTGGGCTTCATCGTGTTTGCATACATGTTCCCGCAGCTGAGCAGCCGATTTATCAGCGCGCCGGAACAGACGGTGGGAATCGCGTCCCGCATCTACCCGCCCGCGCAGTGGTTCGCAAAGGGCCTGACCGGCGATCTCAAACTTGCGCTTCTGTTTATCGGCGGCTCTGCCGCGCTGTGCGTGCTGTTTGTGCTGATCCTGGACCGTACGTTCCTTCCGCTGCACGACCGGTTGATCGCAGGCTATCATGTGAAGAACTACCGGCTTGGAGCGCTCAAACGAAGCAGTGCGCAGAGAGCGCTGTTCACGATCGAACGCAAGCGCTTTTTCAGCAGCACGGCATGGGTCATCAACACGGTCATCGGTTCGATTCTGATCGCCGTACTCGGCGTCGCCGGCGCAGCGCTTTCCGGCGTGCTCACCGCATATTTTCAAACTGTGCCGCTTCAGGGATTCGCGGCCGCTGCGATCACGGGCATTTTGATTTTTTGCGCAACGATCTCGCCGACCACCTCGTGCGCGATCTCGATGGAGGGGAAGGAACTCTGGATCGCAAAGACGCTGCCGGTTTCCGCAAAGCTGTGGATCCGGGCAAAAATCCTGATGAATCTGCTGCTTGTCGGACCGTCTCTGCTGCTTTCGATCGCGCTGCTTGCATTCTTTTACCGGGGGATACTCGGCGTGTGGGACATGCTTGCGATCGTGCTCCTGCCGATTTCCGCACTGCTGTTTACAACGGTATTCGGCGTGTATGTAAACGCAAGGATGCCGAGACTTGACTGGAAATCGGATACCGAGGTCGTCAAGCAAAGCGCATCGGTGCTCGTAATGCTGCTCATTGGTGTGGGACTTGTCGCGGTTTCCGTGCTTCCGTCGCTGCTTTCGGGGATCGGATGGCTGAATACGGCGATCGCGGCGACGGTTTTCTGCGCCGCGGCGGCGATGTACGCGCATCTGATGAAAAATGCGGAACAAATTCGCCGGAATTTGTAATAATTGCGTGACAATTATGACACATTGATGGTATAATATAGTCGTCAGAATTTGTGCGGCACTGTGCGCTCGCATCAGAGAGAGGTGATCGGGAATTTGGATCTGATCAATATTTTTCAAACCATTTTCAGCGCGATCAAGACCCCGAGCGGTCTTGCAAGCTTCATTTTCGACGTTCTGATTATTACCGTTTTTCTGTATAAAATACTGGAGTGGACGAGGGAGACGCGTGCATTTCAGGTTTTGAAGGGGATCGGACTTCTGTTCCTGTTCTCCGTTTTGGCGCGTCTGTTTAATTTGTGGACGATCTACTGGGTGCTGAACAGCACGCTCGCCGGCGGCTCGATTTTCATTATTTTGTTCATTCTCTTTACGCCGGAAATCCGAAGGATGCTCGGACGCATCGGCTCGAACCGGCTGTCGAAGCTGTTCGACGGCGCGGACGAGACCGACTCCCGCCGCCTCGTGATGGATCTGAAGCGTTCGATCCTGCATCTGGCGAAGCGCCGCGTCGGCGCGCTGCTCGTGTTTGAACGCCGGTCCGGGCTCGGCGATATCGCCGCGACGGGCATTTCGCTGAACGCGGAGATCTCCGGCGCATTGATCGAGAACATCTTCGAACCGAACACGCCGCTGCATGACGGCGCCGTTGTGGTGCGCGGAACGACCGTGGTCGCCGCAAGCTGTCTGCTGCCGCTGTCCGACGATACCAAGGTCGCACGCGAGCTCGGAACGCGTCACCGCGCCGCGCTCGGCGTTTCCTCCGCGGCGGACTGCGTTGTGATCGTCGTGTCCGAGGAGACCGGCGCGATCTCCGTCGCACGCGAAGGCAAGCTCATCCGGTTTCTGGATGAAAAGGCGCTGAACGATGTGCTCGAAGGCTTGCTCTTAAGAGACGATACGGGATTTGTGCTCCCGTGGAAGAGAAAGAAGAAGGGGGCGGAGGCGTAAAATGACGAAACGGCAAAAATTCTTCTCCGCGCTCGGACAGTTCGTCAAAAACATTTTCACCAAGAACATCGTACTGAAGATCACGGCGCTTGTGTTCGCGCTGCTTCTTTGGGGCTATGTGCTTTCTGAAGAGAAGCCGAGATACGTCAAGCGGGTAGCGGATGTCAGCATCGATTACCAGAACGAAGGTCGGTTGAAGGAAAAAGGCTGGGAAGTGGTCGAGATCAGCCCGTCGCTGGTCGACGTCAACGTCGAAGCGGGGATCGATATGCACAGCATGCTGGATGCTTCGCGCGTGCGGTGTTATGTGGACCTCGGGAGCATTGCGATCACCGACCAGGACCCGGACCGCAAAACGGTGGAGGTCGGCATCATGACCTCGATCCCGGAATACGGCGTACTGAAGAGCACTTCGGTGGAACGGGCAAGGGTCACGATCGAACGGGTCAAAGTCAGCGAACGAATGGCGGTGACCGTGCAGCTTGACGGCAGCCTTCCCGCCATTGTGAAAATGAACGATACACTTCCGGAATACTTTGAGTGCATTCCGCCGAAGCGGGTTACCATTCCGCCGATCACCGGCCTGAAATCCGATATTGACAGGATCTCGAGCGCCGAGGTCACGATCGATCTGTCCTCATTCGACAATGACGATCTGTCCAAGGTCGCGGGTACGTTTTCGAGGATCCTTCCCGTCACGTTCAGGGATGCAAGCGGCGAGGTCATTGTTTCAAACGCGACGAACGACGTCGTGGCGACGGTAGATGATATCGTGATCCGCCGGTATAAGGAAGTTCCGATCAAGCTGAACATTTCCGAGGAACTGATCGACACCGACATCTATGAATATGTCTGCGAGATCAAGCAGGGAGAGTCGGGCACGGTCCGCATCTACGGCGACGCTTCGGAGCTTGCCAAGATCTCCGAGGTTGAAACGGAGCTGATCTATCCGGAGTCTCAGGAAGGGAAAAAGACGATGCAGGCCGAGCTGCTGTTCCCCGAAAACGCCAAGGTGAATGCGGAACAGACAATGGTGGGCGTCGAGATCACGACAAAGAAGCGCGCGATCAGCGGTGCGGAATATGAGGTCCAGGTCAGATATTCCAATCCCGACGAAGGGCTGAAGCTTGCGGAAAAGACCGATACGATCCGGATCAGGGTTTCCGGGCTTGCCGATGCGATGAAGACGTTCAAGCCGGATTGGCTGACGGCAAGCGTCGACCTTGCGCACTGCGGGCAAGGCAAACAAAATCTCCCGTTCAAGCTTCTGTTCAGGGGCGTCGATCTGTATGTGGAGAGCTACCTTGTCGAGGAACCGAAGGACGAGGGCGAGCCGGTGATCCGGATCACGTTCGTGACGAAGAACGGTGAGACCTATCTGATTGAGCTTGCGAGCATTACGGTCGAAGTCGTTCTGAACAGTACACAGACGGAAACAAACGGGTGAGCCGATCCGAATGAAAACGGTTTACTTGCAGAATATCAGAAAAGAGCTCGATGCGACGGACGAATCGTTCGCCGCTTCGTGCTGTAAAAAGCTCGGCATTCCGCGGGATGCGCTGATCCGGATGCGCATTGTGCGGCAGTCGCTGGACGCGCGCAAAAAGCAGGACATTTTCCACTGCATCCATGCGGAGCTGACACTGACAGACGCAGCCGCAAAACGCGTTTTGAACGATCCGAAATGGAAAGCGGAAGCGGTCAAAGAGCCGGACCGGGAGACGCTTTCGTTTGGCACCCGAGCGCCGGAAGGACGCATCATCGTCACGGGGCTCGGCCCCGGCGGACTCTTCGCCGCCCTGACGCTTGCGGAAAACGGCTACCGTCCGCTTGTCATCGAGCGCGGACGACCGATCGAAGAACGCGTGAAGGACGTGGAGAGCTACTGGTCCGGTGCAATGAAAAATCCCGATCCGGACAGCAATGTCGCGTTCGGCGAGGGCGGCGCAGGCACGTTTTCGGACGGCAAGCTCACTACCCGCATCCGCGATCCGCACATCGACGGCGTTCTCGGGCAGCTCATCAAAAGCGGCGCGCCGGAGGAGATCGCCTACCTTGCGAAACCGCATATCGGTACGGACCAGCTGCGCACCGTGGTCGGGGATCTGAGACGCAGGATTGAAGCGGCGGGGGGCGAGGTACGCTTTTCCGCAAAGCTTGCGGATCTGCGCGTGAACGACGGAAGGATCACGGCGGTTTGCATCCGCGAGGGGGACCGCACCGTTTGGGAACCCTGCGCGGCGCTGCTGCTTGCGATCGGTCACGGCGCAAGGGATACGGCACGCATGCTGTACGACAGGGGCGTTGCGATGGCGCCGAAGGCGTTTGCAATCGGCGTGCGCGCCGAGCATCCGCAGAGTCTCGTCAACTTAAGCCAGTACGGACCGATGGCAAACCATCCGCGGCTCGGCGCGGCGGAGTACCGGCTCACTGCAAAGAGCGGAGAGCGCGGCGTATATACGTTCTGCATGTGTCCCGGCGGACAGGTCGTGGCGAGCGCGAGCGGACCGGAACAGGTCGTGGTCAACGGCATGAGCAACTTTGCACGCGACGGCAAAAACGCAAACGCGGCGGTCGTTGTGCAGATCACGCCGGAGGATTTCGGCACGCATCCCTTGGACGGACTTCGATATCTCGACCGGCTTGAACGCGACGCGTATTTGGCAGGCGGCGCGGACGGCACGGCGCCTGCATCCACGGTCGGCGCGTTTTTACGAAACGAGGTCTCCAAACCCTCGCGTTCGGTCGAGGCGACATACCGCCCCGGCGTACGCTATACGCGGCTTTCGGAGTGTCTGCCGGACTTCGTCTCGGCGGGCATCCGCGACGGACTCAAAGCATTCGGAAGGCAGCTGAAAGGCTACGATATGGAGGATGCAATTCTGACGGCGGTCGAGAGCCGGACGTCTTCACCCTTACGGATCCTGCGCGATTCCGCAATGGAATCCGTGTCGCACAAAGGTTTGTATCCGGTCGGCGAAGGCGCGGGGTACGCCGGCGGGATCGTCAGTGCGGCGGTCGACGGAGTCAAAGCAGCGGAAGCCGTGATGCGCATCTTTGCACCGGGTTCCTGAATTTTCCAAAAATGCAACAAAGATTCGTCATCCTTGTAAATATTATCGTAACAAACGCTTCCGGGCGTTTGTTTTTTTGCGGATTTATGGTATAACGGAACAGAAAGAACAAACGGAAAGGAGGCGCGCCGATGAAACGGATGCTTTGTCTGCTGCTGTGTCTTCTGATGCTGCCTGTTGCATTTCAATCGGCGGGGGCGGAGGAGGAAACGGTCGTGCGCGTGCTTCTGTCCACGAACGGCGCGGACACGCTCACGGTCAAGCTCTCCGGGAAATACGCCGTCGGCAGCAAGACCGTCACCGGCGGGACCGTCACGGCAAAGATCAAGGACGGGACGATCACCGTGTCGCATTCGTCCGCGGGCGTCCTCAAGACGACGGATACCGTCACGCGCCTGAAGCGCATCGGGACCGACGCGTCGACGATCCTGACCTTTGACAATGCAAAGCACGGCACGCGCAAGTATTACGGCGATTTCGTGTTCTATAACGACGGCGGCACACTGCGGCTGATCAACTATGTCGGCATGCAGCAATACCTCTACGGCGTCGTCAGCGGCGAGCTTTCGGATTCCTCGAAGCCCGATTTTCTGAAGGTCGAGACGATCTGTGCAAAGGGCTTTGCGCTCGCTGAGGTCGAGGCGCGAAAGAGCAAGTATTTTGACGTCTACGATACCACAACTTCACAGCTCTATTACGGCTTTGTGGCAGAGGACAAAAATACGATCGCAGCGGTCGACGCGGTCTGGACGCAGACGCTGCGGTATCAGGGCAAAACGGTCAAGACCTATTACAGCACCGCGAACGGCGGGCAGGCGATCACACCGCGCGTCCGATGGGGCGGCGCTTCGAACGACGGCGCATACTGGTTCGGCTACGATCCGTTCGATCTTGCGGGATCGACCAAGAATGTTGTGTTGACGGTCGACGGAAAGTCGCCGAAGAACATGGACGCGGCGCTCTATTCCTTCCTGCTGAACAAAGCAAACGCAAAGGAGATCGTTACGGTTGATCAGCTGGTCGGCGTATACGATCCGGAAAACCCATCCGGTACCGCGCGCTATCCGAGCGAGCTTGCCCCGCAGAAACGCTGGGACTGGAAACTGACGGTCAAGGACAGCGCAGGCAAACAGAAGCAGGTCAGCTTCTCCTGCACGCCCGCCGAGGTCAGGACCGCCGCGGCGGCGAGCGCGACCGGTTCCGTCTGCTTTGCGGTACACACACAGAAGAGCGAATGGAAGCTTATCTGGGGCGTGAACAGCGGACACCGCGCGGGGCTGTCGCACCGCGGCGCGGGACAGATGGTGAAGCAGGGCTACTCCTATGTGGACGTGCTGAAGTTTTACTATCGCGGAGCGACGCTTTATGATGCGAACGGCAAGGCGATCGAATCGACAGCGACGTTTGACTTCACCTATG
The DNA here is from genome assembly GCA_017393775.1 of Clostridia bacterium. Classification (GTDB taxonomy): domain Bacteria; phylum Bacillota; class Clostridia; order Christensenellales; family CAG-138; genus UBA3792. The sequence continues at coordinate 2,647 of JAFOQN010000131.1, read as the reverse complement.
AGGACGGCGCAACGCCGGTTCCGACCGTATCGCCGAGCACGACGCCGACCGCCGCACCGACGCCGAAGCCAAGCGCAACGCCGCAGCCAAGCGGCTCGCCGACGCCGGCGCCGACGCCGCCCGAGACCGACTATGACGTGATCGTTACGTCGACGTCTTTGAATCTCCGGGAGGGACCGGGAACATCCTATGCGGTGATTCGGGAACTTCCGCTCGGCGCGATTCTCGGGGTATCGGAGGAGAGCGGCGAATGGTGCAGGGTCTATGACGAGGCGAGCGGCAGTACGGGCTGGGTAAACGGCGATTCCGTCAGCTATTACGAGCGCGCGCCGAAGCCGCATTGGGAAGGCATTTGCAACGCCGACGATTCGAACCTCCGCAAAGGACCTTCGACGAACTTCGGAAAGTACTGGCCGATCAACAAGGGCGATCCGGTCTATGTCTACTACCAGTCCAAGAAGTGGTACTTCATCATGGACCGCAATACTGGACAGGGCGCGTTCATCTGGAAGAGCTACATTACACTCGGCGGCGATGTGCCGGATGTTTTGATCGGCGATGCTAACGGTTCCGGAACGGTCACTGCGTCGGACGCGGCGCTGGTTCTGCGATATCTGGTACAGCTTTCAGACCTTCACGATGAAGAACTGCTTGCGGCAGATTACACCTGCGACGGCACGGTGGACGCGGCGGACGCGGCGGCGATCCTCCGGCATGCGGTGGGATTGGAATAAATACAAGCAACAAAGGGGCTGTTCAGAAAGTCCGAAATGTGTCATCCTGAGGAGCATCGGCGGCGAAGGATCTCCAAGTAATCTGTATTGCTTTGGAGATTCTTCGCCTTTCACTTCACTTCGCTTCGTTACAGCGGCAGATCGCGCGTACCATGCTCAGAATGACAAGACTTTCTGAACAGCCCCTTTTCGCTGCTTTCGGAAATCACTTGCCGCTTCGCAGGATGTCGCGGCGGATGTGATTCTCGCGGATCTTCGCTTCCTGTCCCTGATCGGAGGGATCGTAGTAGCGCCTGCCCAAAAGCTCGGTCGGCATATACTGCTGCTGTACCCAGTGGGCGGGGTAGTCGTGCGGGTACTTGTAGCCCGCACCTGCGCCGACGCGCTCCGAACCGTAATAGTGCGTGTCGCGAAGATGTATGGGGACCGGCTCGAAAACGCCGCCGGTTTCGGTATCGTGAAACGCCGCGCTCATCGCCGCAGCAACGCTGTTCGACTTTGGCGATTCGCAAATGAAGATGATTGCCTGTGTTAGCGAAAGCCGCGCCTCCGGAAGCCCGACGAGCTCGACCGCCTGCGCCGCCGCGACCGCCTGCACCATTGCCTGCGGATTCGCCATACCAACGTCCTCGCTTGCGTGTGCAATGAGCCGCCTTGCAATGATCCGCGGATCGCAGCCCGCATAGATAAGCCGCGAAAACCATGCGAGCGCCGCATCACTGTCTCCGCCGCGCAAAGACTTACAGAATGCCGAGAGCATGTCATAAAAGAGCTGGTCGTCAAACTGCATGACCTTTCTTTGACCCGATTCGGCGGCGATCGCTTTTGTGATGCGGACGGTGCCGGTTTCGTCGGGTTCGGTCGTCAGAACCGCAAGCTCCAGCGCGTTCAAGGCGTTCCGGCAGTCGCCGTTCGAAAGCGCAATGAAAGTCTCGTACGCGTCTGCGTCGAGTGTTACCTTCCGATTTCCAAAGCCGTTTTCGGGATCGGTCAAAGCCTGATCGATCGCGGTTCTGATGTTGTCCGCAGTCAGCGGGTAGAACTGAAACACGCGGCAGCGCGAGACGATCGCGCTCGTCATGGCGATCATCGGGTTTTCCGTGGTGGAGCCGATGAAGCGGACCGTACCGTTTTCAAGCGCGGGCAAAAGCGCGTCAGACTGCGCCTTCGACCAGCGGTGGCACTCGTCGAGCAGCAGATAGGTCGGCTTGCCGTGAAACCGGAGTTCCTCGGCGGCGTGCTCGATGACACCGCGAAGCTCTTTGACGCCGCTCGAAACCGCGTTCATGCGCACAAAGCTTGCGCCGGTCGTTTCCGCAATGATGTTCGCAAGCGTCGTTTTGCCGGTGCCGGGCGGTCCGAAAAAGATCGACGACCACAACGAGTCGGTCAGGATGGCGCGGCGAAGAAGCCTGCCGGGTCCCACAATATGTTCCTGCCCGATGAACCGGTCAAGCGAATGCGGACGCATACGGTCCGCAAGCGGCGCCTGCTTTTGAAAAGACGCCGAAAAGAGATCTGATTTTTCCATATTTTCAGTATAGCATACTTGCAATTGAAAGAAAAGCGGTGTATAATATTTTGGTTTCATTTATTGAGATTATTTAGGGAATCCTGAAGAAAAGAGGAGCTTTTATGAATATTCGCAACGTTGCGATCATTGCACACGTCGACCACGGCAAGACGACGCTGGTCGATCAGCTTTTGAAGGATGCGGGTGCGCTCCGCCGGAGCGAGCAGGGAACCGACCGCATCATGGACAGCGGCGACCTCGAGCGCGAGCGCGGCATCACGATCCTGTCCAAAAACACCGCCGTCACCTACGGCGATACACGCATCAATATCGTCGACACGCCGGGTCACGCAGACTTCGGCGGCGAGGTGGAACGCATCCTGCAGATGGTGGACGGCGT